>NZ_JBNHGE010000001.1:0-344112 GCF_059090935.1 Arthrobacter sp. Y3223166
AGCCCGCCCGCCGGCGTCGTCCATCCGGCGCTTGCGGCGGTCCCGTGCCGCCTGCACCGCCCACGGGATGAGCACCACGGCGCTGA
Organism: Arthrobacter sp. Y3223166; assembly: GCF_059090935.1. Taxonomy (NCBI): domain Bacteria; kingdom Bacillati; phylum Actinomycetota; class Actinomycetes; order Micrococcales; family Micrococcaceae; genus Arthrobacter; species Arthrobacter sp. Y3223166. The sequence continues at coordinate 87 of NZ_JBNHGE010000001.1, forward strand.
CCGAGGCCCAGAGCGCGATCGATGTCCGCCAGCCCGCGGCGTCCGCCACCGGGACCGCCAGCTGCGGGCTCATCGCGGTGCTGACCGCCAGCAGGGTCACATAGCCCGCGGTCACCACGCCCACCCGGTCCGGGAAGTATTTCCGGACCAGCGGCGGCAGCACGACGTTGCCGATTCCGTACCCCGCCATCACCACCGCGCTCAGGGAAAGGAACGGCCACACGCCGTCGACGGCGGCGCGGCCTAACTGGCCGGCGACCGCCAGCAGCACGGCGGCCACCAGCACCTTTTCCAGCCCGAGCCAGCGGATCAGCGCCGGGGTGCCCAGGCCGGCGGCGGCGAACACCAGCGGCGGCAGCATCGCCAACACGCCGATGCTGGTGGCGTCGAAGCCGAGTTCGGGGCCAAGCCGGCCCAGCAGCGGACCGACGGCGGAGACCGCGGCGCGCAGGCTCAGCGCCATCAGCAGGATGCCCAGCAGCGCGCCGATCCGCCCGGTCCACGGCCTGCGGAGGAAGTAGTTCACCCGCCTACCCTAGCCGCGGCCCGCCCGCTTACCCCGCCGGATACGGTTCGCGGCGCAACAGTCGGGCCGGATGACGGCAGTTCCTGCCCGCGGTCGCCGTCCTTGTCCGCTCCCCCTGTAACCAACTTCCGGGCGGTGACAGGCGCCGCCGTAAGATGGTGCTGGCGCCCTTCCCGTGCGGCGCCGCGGACTGCCGAACGCCCGCCCCGGGCGGCTGCGGCCTGCGAAGAACTAGGAAGTGGTGCCAAGGATGCTTGACCCGTCAACGATCGAGTCCATCGCCGACGAGCTGGTGGAAGCCGGCCGGACACGGACGCCGGTGAAACGGCTGACCGCCCGCTACCCGGAGATGACCATTGAGGACTCCTACAAGGTGCAGAACCTGTGGCGCGAGCGCAGCGAGGCCGCCGGCCGTACGCTGGCGGGCCGGAAGATCGGCCTGACGTCCAAGGCCATGCAGTACGCCACCGGCATCAGCGAGCCGGACTACGGGATCATCTTCGATGACATGATCCTGGAGAACGGCTGCACGGTGAGGTGGGACCAGTACACCCACCCGCGCATCGAAGTGGAACTGGCCTTCGTGCTCAACCGCGACGTCAAGGGCCCCAACGCCACCATTTTCGACGTTTTGAACGCCACCGAGTACGTGGTTCCCGCGCTTGAGATCCTGGACTCGCGGATCGAGATGGAGGGCCGCACCATCGTTGACACCATCTCCGACAACGCCGCCATGGGCGCCATGGTGATCGGCGGCAACCCGGTCCGCCCGCAGGACGTGGACCTGCGCTGGATTTCCGCCATCCTGTACAAGAACCAGACCGTGGAGGAGACCGGCGTCGCCGCCGGCGTGCTCAACCATCCGGCCGCCGGCGTCTACTGGCTGGCCAACAAGATTGCCCCGCACGGCGACCACCTCAAGGCCGGTGAAACCATCCTCGCCGGCTCGTTCACCCGACCCATGTGGGTACACAAGGGGGACACCGTCTTCGCCGACTACGGGCAGTTGGGAACCATCACGTGTCGTTTCGAGTAGAGCCCGACCCGTCCTTCAAGGACGCCCTGTCCACCGCCGACCGGCCGCTGGCCGGCATCTGGGTCTGCTCCGGCTCGCCCCTGGTGGCCGAACTCTGCGCCGGGGCCGGCTTCGACTGGATCTTCATCGACGCCGAACACTCCCCCAACGGGCTGGAGTCTGTGCTGGCGCAGTTGCAGGCCGTGCGCGGCTACCCCGGCATTCCCGTGGTTCGCCCGCCCGTCAACGACACCGTGCTGATCAAGCAGTACCTGGACCTGGGCGCGCAGTCACTGATCATTCCGATGGTGCACACGGCCGGACAGGCCCGCGCCGCCGTCGCGGCCACCCGCTACCCGCCGGCCGGCGTGCGCGGCGTCGGTTCCGCGCTGGCCCGCTCGGCCCGCTGGAACCGCATCCCGGACTATCTCACCCGCGCGGAGGAGACGCTCACGGTCATTGTCCAGATCGAGTCCGCCGAGGCCGTGGAGAACGCCGCGGAGATTGCCGCGGTGGACGGCGTGGACGGCGTGTTCATCGGCCCGTCCGACCTGGCCGCCTCGATGGGCGTGATTGGCCAGCAGGAGCACCCGGACGTGGTCGGCGGCGTGGAGAAGGCGCTGAAGGCCGCCAAGGCGGCCGGCAAGTTCGTGGGGGTCAACGCCTTCGCCGAAGCCTCCGCCCGCCGCTACATGGAGTGGGGCGCCGATTTCGTCGGCGTCGGCGCCGACGTGGCGCTGCTGGCCCGCGGCTCCGAGGCCCTGGCGGCCAAGTACATCCCCTCCAACGGGGACGGCACGGCCGGCACCCCGGCCAGCTACTGATCCTCTGCAGAACGACGGCGGCGCTTGGGCGGGCTTCGCAGCCCACCTAAAGCGCCGCCGTCCTACGCGCTGAGGTGCAGCAACTGCTGGTTGGGGAAGCGTCCTTCGGCTAAAAATGCTAAGACTTGAGCATGGCTGCTTCATTCAAGGTTGGGGATAGAGTGCGCTGGAATTCAGAGGCCGGCGAAATCCACGGCAGAGTCACCAAGATCCACACCAAGGACTTTGAATTCCGGGGCCGCACGAGGCGCTGCTCCGAGGATGAGCCACAGTACGAAGTCCAGAGCGACAAGACGGACCACGCGGCTGTCCACAAGGGCTCGGCGCTGCGCAAAACGGACTAACCGGCGACGCCGCCAAAGGCTCTCAGGGCTGGGACTCCACGGCCGTTTGAGGCTCCACAGAAGTTCGAGGAAACAAGACGTGGCAACTGTCTCCAGCAATCTTTCCGGCCGGCAACCGACCGTTCGGGCGCTGGCGCGGATTTCCCACACGCACGGGGGCGTCGGGCTGATCGACCACCTGCTGCGGGCGCCGACAGCGGACGAGGTGGAACTGCGGGTCAGCCTCTGCGGGCTGTGCGGCTCGGACGTTATCGTCTACCGTGCCGACGCGGCAGCGGCGCCGGTTCCGCTGGGCATGGTGCTCGGGCACGAGTCGGTCGGCACGGTGGTCCGCACCGGGCTGCTGGTTCCCGAATGGCTCGCGCCGGGCACCCGGGTAGTGCCCATTTCCACCGTGGGCTGCGGCGACTGCGAGGCGTGCCGGGCGGACCAGCCGCATCTTTGCGCCGAGCGCTCCGGTCTGGGGCTGACCCAGCATGGCCAAGCCACTTCACGGGCTCTCGTTCCGTGGCGCAATCTGGTGCCGGTGCCGGAGTCGGTTCCGGACACCACGGCAGTTCTAGCAGAGCCCGCGTCCATCGCCTGGCGCGCGGTCTCTACTGTCGCCCGCATCCAGCCCGGCGAGCGCGTGGCAGTCTCGACCACCCGCAGCATCGGCCTGCTCGCCGGCCTGATGGCGCAGCGCGCCGGCGCTGAGGTGACGATGATTGGCCGTGAAGGTCCCGGCCACGCGGCTCGGGTTGAGTTGGCCCAAGGCCTTGGCTTGGGCAGCACGACCGAGCAGCAACCCAACACCTACGATGTGTGGATTGAAGCGACCGGTGCTGGTATCAACCTGGCACGTGCCGTTCAGGAACTGCGGCCCTTGGGCCGCCTGGTCATGGTGGCGATGTACGCCACCGGGACCGCCCCTGCGCCCGTGGTCCGGACCAGCAAGAACCTTGCGGTCCTGAATAGCTTCATCTCCACACGGCCGGATTTCGAGCAGGCCCTGGCGTTCCTTGCCACCAGTCCGGATTTGGGCGAGCGCCTCATTACGACCTACCCCATGGGCCGGGCCGTCGAAGCGCTGCGGCTGACAGCCGAAGCCAGCACCGACGCCATCGGGCGGCCGCTGGTCAAAGCGGTCCTCATCCCCGATGCCTGAGCGGGCTCTCTCGACATGTGACTAAACAGTCACCTATTATGGGCGCATGGATGCCGTGTTCAAGGCCCTGGCGGATCCCACCCGGCGCGGGCTGCTGGACGAACTGTTCCGCGAGGACGGGCAGACCCTCACCGCACTCGAAGCGCGGTTCGGCATCACGCGCTTCGGCGTCATGAAGCACCTGAAGCAACTGGAAGAGGCCGGCCTGGTGGTGACCCGCCGCCGCGGCCGGGAGAAACTGCACTTCCTGAATCCGGTGCCCATCCGGCTCATCCACGACCGCTGGGTAAGCAAGTATGCACAACCATGGGCCGCTGCCCTCAGCGACCTCAAATCCCGATTGGAAAGTCCCATGGAGAAAATCTTCGAGATCTATATCCGCACCACCCCGGAACAGCTCTGGGAAGCCATCACGGACAGCGAGACCAGAAGCAAGTACCAGTTCGGCAACCGGATCGAGACGGACTGGACGCCAGGGTCCGGGTACGCGGTGACCAACCCGCGGGCCGATGCGCCGCTGAGCGAAGGCGAGAACCTGGAAGTCGATCCGCCGCGCCGGCTGGTCCAGACGATGCGCGCACTGTGGGGCGAGGACGTCGCGGCCGAAGGCACGTCCCGGGTGACGTGGGAGATCGAACAGGTGGAGGACTCCTGCCGCCTCACCGTGACGCACGATCAGCTGCGCGAGGGGGCCAACGAGCAGGTGTACGGCGGCTGGCCGATGGTCCTGTCCGGCCTCAAGACGTGGCTGGAGACCGGCGAGAAACTCACCACACCCGGCTCGCTGATGTACACCTGATACCGGCTAGAGAGCACTTCGGACATCAGAGCGCCCCGGAAGTTCTGGCTGGCCGGCGCTCTCACCCCCCTAGTCCCATCAAAGAATCAGCAGGCGCCCTTTTCACGACTGGAAAGGGCGCCTGCTGAATAGTCAGTCCGGAGTCAGTGTCCGGGAGCGGGATCGGAGCGGAATCAGGAGAGCTTGGACGCCACCAGCGAGGTCAGGTCCACCAGGCGGTTGGAGTAGCCCCATTCGTTGTCGTACCAGCCCACGACCTTGACCTGGTTGCCCATGACCTTTGTGAGGCCGGAGTCGAAGATGGCCGAGGCCGGGTCGGTGACAATATCCGAGGAGACGATGGGGTCCTCGGTGTAGGTCAGGATGCCAGCCAGGCGGGGATCCGCGGCTGCCGCCTTGAACGCGTCGTTGACTTCCTCCACCGTTACCTCGCGGCCGACCGTGACGGTGAGGTCCGTGGCGGAACCGGTGGGGACCGGCACGCGGATGGCGAAGCCGTCCAGCCGGCCCTTGAGCTCGGGCAGCACTTGCCCGATCGCCTTCGCTGCCCCGGTCGAGGTGGGAACCATGTTGATCGCGGCGGCCCGGGCCCGGCGCAGGTCGCGGTGCGGCCCGTCCTGCAGATTCTGATCCGCGGTGTAGGCGTGGATGGTGGTCATCAGGCCCTGCTCGATCCCGAAGTTCTCGTGCAGCACCTTCGCCAGCGGGGCCAGGCAGTTGGTGGTGCAGGAGGCGTTGGAGACGAGGTGGTGGGCGCCGTCGTCGTACTCGCCGTCGTTGACGCCCATTACAACGCTGAGCACATCGCCCTTCGCGGGAGCGGAAATGAGGACCTTGCGGGCGCCGGCGACCAAATGCTTTTCGGCATCCGTGGAGCTGGTGAAGCGCCCGGTGGACTCGATCACGATGTCTACGCCGAGCTCGCGCCAAGGGAGGTTTCCGGGGTCGCGCTCGGCCAGCACCTTGATGGTCCGTCCGTCGACCACCAGGTCGCCGTCGGCAACCTTGACGTCCGCGCCCAGCCGGCCGACCACGGAGTCGTACTTGAGCAGGTGCGCCAGGGTTTCCGGCGAGCCGAGGTCATTGATCGCCACGATCTCGAGGTCTGCACCGATCTTGCCCTGCGCCATGGCCGCCCGGAAGTAGTTGCGGCCAATGCGCCCGAAACCGTTGATGCCAATCCGTACTGCCATGGGAACTCCTTTTATTTAGCCTCTAAATTTATGTTCCATTATTATTATCCTGATACTGCCGGACGAGGTCAAGGGGATCGATGTGAGCACCACCGCCACCACTCCGCAGGTCCTGCGGCTGACCAACCTGAAAGCCGTCCTGTCGGTGATGCGCGAGAACGGCGCAGTGACCGGGAGCGACCTGATCGAGGCGACCGGGCTGACGCGTGCCACGGTCATCGCGGTCTGCGACGACCTGGTGTCCCGGGGCTGGGCCCGCGAGGTGGCCGGCGAACGCGTGCTCGGCACGGCGAAGGGCAGGCCCGCCCGGCGGTTCCAGTTCAACCCCGGGGCGGGCTGCGTGCTGGGACTGGACGTCGGCATGGCCACCGCCACCGTGCTGGTGGCGGACCTGAACGGCCTGGTGCTGGCCCGCATCTCAGAGCGGTTCGAGAAGCCGCCGGCTCCGGCGGACTCGCGCCGCTCCACGATTAAGCGGGCAGTAGCCGCCGCCCTGGCCGAGGCCGGACTGCCGCCGGAATCGGTGCTGGCGACGGCCATCGGGGTGTCCACCGTCGTCGATCGCCACGGCAACGTGGCACCCGGACATGAACTTTCCGAGCACTTCGACATTGGCCTGCAGACCGAGGTCTTTGCCCGCTACGGCTGGCCGGTGCTGCTGGAGAACGACGCGAACCTGGCGGCCCTGGCGGAGCGCTGGAGCGGCGCCGGCAAGGGCGTCGACGACTTGGCCGTCATGCTGGCCGGCGAGCGGCTGGGCACCGGCCTGATCGAATCGGGCCGGCTGCTGCACGGCTGCAACGGCGGCGCCGGCGAAGTGGGCACCCTGGAACTGGTGGACGGGGTGGGCAGCCAGGACGGCATCGCGCGGCTGGCCCGCTACTGGGGCAACGAGGCCCTGGCCTCCGGCAGGCCCACCTTGATCCGCGAACTGGTGGGGCCGGGCACCACGCGCGTGTCGGCCCGTTTCGTCTTCGAGGCCGCGGCCCGGGGAGACGCGGTGGCACAGGAAATCCTGGAGCGCATCGGCCAACGGATGGCCCGCGTGGTCGCGATACTGGGCACCTTCCTCAACCCGGAACTCGTGGTGATCGGCGGTGCGGTGGCCGCCTCGGCGTCGGCCCTGCTGCCCACCATCAACCGGGAACTCCCCAAGCTCACCGCGACGCCGCCGCGGGTGGCGGTCTCCGGGTTCGGCGATGCGATTGTGGCCACCGGAGCCGTGCGGCTGGCCCTGGATTACGTGGAGGAGCACGCCATGGAACTTGTCCCGGCCGGCATGGCGGCGAGCTAGGGGCGATTCGTAGGAGACTTCCCCCAAGCTGGCGGAAACGACGGCCTCCCGCGTGCCGCCGCCGGTCAGGTGAGGACGTTTATGGGCGCGCCGTCGAGGTAGGCCAGGATGTCCTCGAGCATCTGCGTGTACCCCCGCCTGTGGGCCTCCTCGGTGACGAAGCCGACGTGCGGGCTGAGGATCAGGTTAGGCACGTCGAGCAGCGGGCTGTCCTGCGGCAGCGGCTCCACGTCGTAGACGTCGAGCGCGGCGCCGGCGATCCGCCGTCCCGCCAGCGCAGCCACCAAGGCGTCCTCGTCCACCAGCGGTCCGCGCGAGGTGTTGACCAGCCGGCCGCCGGAACCCAGGAGGTCCAGCTCGGCGGCGCCGACAATCCCGCGGGTGGACTCCGCCAGCCTCAGGTGGACGCTGACGATGTCCGAGCGCCGGAACAGATCCTGCTTGGACACCCACTCCGCCCCGTGGCCGGCGGCGCGTTCCCGGGTCAGGTGCGGGCTCCACGCCAGTACGTCCATCCCGAACGCCTGCGCGTAGCGGGCCATCAGCTGCCCCAGCCTGCCCAGGCCCAGCAGCCCGAGGGTGGACCCGGCCAGGTCGACCCCCATCCGGGCCTGCCAGATCCCGGCCCGCACATCCCTGTCGTTCTGCGGGATTTCCCGGGCCACAGCCATCACCAGCGCCCAGGCCAGCTCGGCCGGAGCCTGCGTCGTTTTCTGTGTCCCGCACACGGTCACCCCGCGGGCGCGCGCGGCGTCCAGGTCGATCGATGCGTTGTGCATGCCGGTAGTGGTCACCAACTCCAAGCCGGGCAGCAGGTCCATCAGTTCGGCGGTGATGGGTGTCCGCTCGCGCATGGTGACCACCACCTGCGACCCTTCCAAGCGCTCGGCGAGAACGCCGACGTCGTCACAATGGTCCGTGAAACGCTCGACGGCGGTGCCCGCCGGCAACTGCTCCCACTGGGCGCTGCCCAGTGCGACGTCCTGGTAGTCATCGAGGATGGCGATCTTCACGATGCCAGCGTATCCGCACAGGGCCCCCGGGAGAGCCGGGGAGCCCCTGCTTCGCGGGCGCGGTGCCGGGTGCTTTGAGCTGCGCAGCCGGGCAAGCTCCGGATCAGCGCAGTTACGCCCGGGCGTTAACGCAGCAGGCAGGGCCCGGAACGGATCCGGGCCCTGCCTTTGGGTGTCGCGTGGGTTAGTTGGCCGGCAGCACGAAGGCCGAGTCAACCGTGATGGTGACCTTGTCGCCCACCAGCACGCCGCCAGCTTCCAGGGCGGCGTTCCAGGTGATGCCGAATTCCTTGCGGGAGATCTGCGTGGTGGCAGAGAAGCCGGCGCGGGTGGCGCCGAACGGGTCAACCGCCATGCCGCCGAATTCGACGTCGAAGACCACCGGCTTGGTGGTGTCCTTGATGGTCAGCTCGCCGGCCAGCCGGAACTCTTCGGGAGTGCCTTCGACGCTGGTGGCCTTGAAGGTCATCTCCGGGTACTGCTCCACGTTGAAGAAGTCTTCACCCTTGACGTGGGCGTCGCGGTTGTCATCGTTGGAGTCGAACGAGGCGGTCTTCACGACGGCTTCGACGGAGGAAGTGGCCAGGCTGTCGCCGACCACGAGGGTGGCGTCGGCGTCGGTGAATTGGCCGCGCACCTTGCTGATGCCGGCGTGGCGGACGGAGAAGCCGACCTCGGTGTGGGACTGGTCGAGATTCCAGGTTCCGGGGGTGAGCTGTACGGCCATTTGGTGCCTCCTGGTTGAAGTTAGGATGTGAAGCCCGGGTGAACTTCATGCTTATGCATCTACCGTAGCAGCTGATAGTTGAAGCGTCAACTAATGGCCGGTGAACGGCAGGCAACATTGTTTCGCCCGGCGCGGGAGGCCGCCCTGCCAACACCCACGGTGGTTGTCCTGCGCCCTGCTTCGGGTAGATGATCGGAGCAGGGCACGATGCCACCCGTTCGGAGACATCCGGCCCGTCATCGAGCGAAGGACACGGCATGGCAGCACCGCCAGCCACGAAGGCCACGCTGACCGGGCGGTCGCCGGCCATGCTGGCGGGCGTCGCGTCCGCGGCCGCACTCTTTGGCACGGCTGAACTGGCGGCAGCTTTTTTCGGCCCGGCCGCCTCCCCCTTCGGCTCGGTGGGCGCCGCCGTCGTGGAACTCTCCCCGACCTGGCTGACCGAATTCGCCATTTCGACTTTCGGGACGGCGGACAAACTCGTGCTGTTCATTGCGATGGCGATCGTTGCGGTGCTGATCGCCGCCGCGGCCGGCCTGCTCGCAGCCCGGCGCTGGACCGCCGGCGCGCTGGTGGTGGTGATGCTCGCGGCGGGCATGGCGGCCTGCGTGCTCACCCGCGCCGGGGCTGTGCCGGCCGATGCCATTCCGACGGCGCTGGGAACCGCGGCTGGCCTGCTCTGCCTGCGCCGGCTGATCAGGCTCCTGCCCCGGCCCGCGCCCATGTCCGTGGGCGACGCGGCCATCATGCCGGAGGTTCCGGACCGCCGCCGCTTCCTGGCGAACGCCGCGGCGATGGCGGGTGTCGCCGTCGTCATGGAGATCGCGGCCGGCGCAGTTTCGGCGGCGCGGAACAGCGCACGGCAGGTGCGCCAGGCATTGGGGCTGCCGGTCCCCGCGCGGCCTGCCGGGCCATTGCCGGAGGATGTGCAGGCACCGGTGGACGGGGTGGTTCCCTTCGTAACCCCCAACGAGGAGTTCTATCGCATCGACACTGCGCTCATCGTCCCGTCGGTAGATCCGGGGCAATGGCAGCTGCGCGTTCACGGACTGGTTGAGGAAGAGTTCAGCATTAACTTTCAGGAGTTGCTAAAGGCCGACCTTGTGGAGAGCTACACCACGCTGACCTGCGTTTCGAATCAGGTGGGCGGGAACCTGGCCGGCAACGCCCGCTGGCTGGGGTATCCGCTGCGCGACTTGCTGGCGCGTGCACGCCCCCTGCCGGAGGCGGACATGGTCCTGTCCACCAGCGTCGACGGCTTCACTGCTTCGACCCCCTTGGAAGTGCTCACCGACGGGAGGGACGCGCTGCTCGCGGTCGGGATGAACGGGGAGCCCCTGCCGCTGCAGCACGGTTTCCCCGTGCGGATGGTGGTGCCGGGGTTGTACGGATACGTGTCCGCGACCAAGTGGGTGGTCGACCTGGAGCTCACGCGGTTTGCGGACAAGGCCGCCTACTGGACCACCCGCGGCTGGTCGGACCGCGGTCCGATCAAGACGGCCTCGAGAATCGAGGTGCCTCGGCCCGGAGCCCGCCTGCCGGCCGGGACCCTGGCCTTTGGGGGAACGGCCTGGGCCCAACACCGGGGCCTTTCAAAAGTCCAGGTGCAATTGGACGACGGCGACTGGGTGGACGCCCAACTGGCGGCGGAGGCTTCCGTGGACACCTGGCGCCAGTGGTACTCGGTGCAGGACGAGGTTCCGGCCGGGCCGCACCGGCTCCGGGTGCGTGCCTGGGAGGCGGACGGAACGCTGCAGACCGAGGCGGCGGCACCGCCTGCTCCGGACGGCGCCACCGGCTGGCACAGCGTTGATTTCACCGTTGCTTAACCGCCGGGTCATCTTCGTCACAGGACCCGCGCCCGATGCCCGGGATTCCGCCGCCGGTCTGCAGGAGGCGCCCAGCTTCGGTTGCTATGCTCAATAGCCGCCTCCCGTCGCCGCAGGCGGCTGCCCGTTCCCTCGGCGGCACCGCCGTCGTTCCCCGGCGCACCGATTTCCTACCGTTCACCTTCCCTTCCCTCCAGGAGACCCGCACCCCGATGACCAGCCCGGCAGTATCCGATCAGCACAAGGACCTCATGGACCGCAGGTACGACTCTGGCGTCGCCGACATTAACCGTCTCTGCGACGAACTGCGGGACCTGAAGCCGGGTACCGAGGTCCCTTACGTGGATCCGATCCACGACGCCGATGAATGCCGGATCGTCTCGCTCTACTCGAACATCGGGCACGCCTCGGACACGGGTTTCATCTGGCCGGGAGACCAGGAGGCAACGACGCGGATGCTCGGGCTGCAGTGGCAGCTCGGCCTTCGGCCCCAATACGTGATGCCGTGGAACGTGCATCCGTGGTTCACCCCGGGCGAGGCCAACGGCAAGCTCACCCCCGACCAGATCAACGCCGGCCTCAAGCCGCTGCTGAAGATGCTGACGCTGGTGCCGCGGGCCTCGGTGCTCGTGGCACACGGAACCGAAGCCCAGCGGCTCGCCGGCTTGCTGCTGAAGACCGAGAACCCGCTGCTCTGGCGGCGCGGCTTCAAGACCTACAAGGTTCGGGCGCTCAGCGGCCGGGCCTTCGCGGGTTCGCCTGCCCGCCAGCAGGAATGGCTGGACGCGATGCACGAAGCCTATGCCGACGCCATGGCGCGGACCGGATTGGGCCGGCCCGCCAAGTAGCACTGCGACCCGGCTCGCCGGGCACCGCCGGCGCCCGGCCGTCCATCCCTCCCATCCGGCTAAACAATCCCTCTCCCGCCATGGCGGCTGCGCCTTCCCGCGGCTAGCCTGAGCCTGGACGGGAGGAACAGCCATGCCGTTGTGGATGACCGCGTTTTCCGTAGGGGCGATGGGCGGTGCCGCGCTGGTGCTCGGCTGTGCCGTCGCTTGGAAATGGGACATTCCCGTCAAGGTTGTCTCGACGGTCATGGCCTTCGGCGCCGGCGTCCTTATTTCGGCGCTCGCCTTCGAACTGGTCGACGAAGCGGTAACGACCGGCGGGATCGGCGCGACCATCGGAGGTTTCCTCGTCGGCGCCTGTCTCTTCGTGGCAACGAACGCCCTGCTGGCCACAAAAGGGGCCAGGCACCGCAAACGGTCCGGCAATCAGCAGCCCGCCGAAGGAGATACCCCGGGCAGCGGCCTGGCGATCGCCGCCGGCGCCCTGCTGGACGGTATCCCTGAATCCCTCGTGCTGGGCCTCGGCCTCGTCGCCGGGGGAACAGTCAGCCCCGCAATGTTGGGAGCCGTGTTCATTTCCAACATCCCCGAAGGGCTCTCCAGCAGCGCCGGCATGAAGAAGGCCGGGCGGGGCGCGGGCTATGTTTTTGGCGTGTGGGGCACCATCGCCGTGCTCTCCGGAGCCAGCGCACTGGTCGGCTACCTTGCGCTGCAAGACGCACCGGAAGAGCTCGTGGCGTTCATCAACGCGCTGGCGGCGGGCGCCATCCTGGCCATGGTCGCCGACACCATGATCCCCGAGGCCTTCGAAGAGCATCACATCCTCACCGGCCTCACGGCAGCGCTCGGGTTCGTCACGGCCCTGGGCCTCGATGCGCTGTAACCCGGCCCCTGCGGCAATCCCCCGGCCACGCTGCCACCAGGACCAATCACGGTGAAAATCAGCAGGCCCGCCATTGCGGGGAACCGGATGCGGAATCCACAAAATTCTCTCGTTCCCGGTCAATGACGGATCTATACTGTGGGAGCGCCCTGCGACAGGGCCCCGGGCAACGGGGCCCGCCCGGCCGGGGCGACAGGAGAAAATCGGTGCGCTGGTCGCTCGAACATACGGTCCCGGCTGTTGTCCCGAGGCCGGCTCCCCCGCCGCCGCTTCGCCGCGCGCTTAGCCGCTGGCTGTTGATGGACAAAGTTCCGCCGGTGGGCCGCGAAAGCGCAGCGCGCGGGACGCCCCATCCCTGGTGGAAGGTCGTGTGCCTGACCGGCGTTGACTACTTCTCCACGCTCTCCTACCTGCCCGGAATTGCCCTGATCGCTGCGGGACCGCTGTCGCCGCTGGCAACGCTGCTCATTGTGGGGCTCACCTTGCTGGGAATGCTCCCGCTCTACCGGCGCGTGGCGGCGGAGAGCCCGCACGGGGAAGGCTCGGTGGCCATGCTCGACCGGCTCCTGCCGTTTTGGAAGGGGAAAGTTGTTATCCTCGTCCTGCTCGGTTTCGTTGCCACATCGTGGATCATCACCATCACACTCTCGGCCGCCGACGCAACGGTGCATTTGCTCGAGAATCCCTACTCTCCCGGCTTCTTGCAGGGCCACCCGGTTCCAGTCACCGTCGTGCTGCTGTTGGTCCTCGGGGGCATCTTCCTGATCGGATTCGGCGAGGCTGTAGCCATTGCCGTGCCCCTGGTGACCGCGTTTGTGATCCTGAATGCGGCCGTCATCATGGCCGGCCTGTCGCTCATCGCGCAGGACCCCGGCCGCATCAGCGACTGGGCGCAGGCCATGGCCGTTGCCAGCCCCGGCCCCGGCAACCTAACCTTGTCCCTGCTGCTGGCATTTCCTCTGCTGATCCTGGGCCTGTCTGGATTCGAGACCGGCGTGAGCATGATGCCGCTCGTGGCGTCCGAGGGGCACACTCCCGCACAACGCCTCGCCTCACGGGTCCGCAATACCCGGAAGATGCTGACGTGTGCTGCGGCTGTTATGAGCGGTTTCCTGATGGGCAGCAGCTTCGTGACGGCCGTCCTCATCCCGCCCGAGGCCTACGCCGCGGGTGGCCCCGCGGATGGCCGGGCCCTCTCCTATCTTGCGCACGCACTGCTCGGCGAGGGGTTCGGCACGATCTATGACGCGGCAACGGTCTTGATCCTGTGGTTCGCGGGAGCCTCGGCGATGGCCGGGCTGATCAACATCGTCCCGCGTTACCTGCCGCGCTTCGGAATGGCCCCCGAATGGACCAGTGCGATCCGGCCCGTCGTCCTGGTCTACACCGGGGTCAGCATCCTGCTCACCGTGAGTTTTGGGGCGGATGTCAACGCCCAGGCCGGAGCCTACGCCACAGGCATCCTGGCCATGATGGTGTCAGCGGCCGTCGCTGTCGCCGTCACGACTGCACGCCGCCACAAACGCCGCACCGCTGCCGGGTACGGCGCCCTCAGTTTGGTGCTGCTCTACGCACTGCTGGCCAACGTCCTGGAAAAACCCGACGGCATCGGCATCTGCGGGCTGTTCATCGTCGGCATGGTCGGCGTCTCGCTCGTCTCCCGCGTCGCCCGCACCATAGAACTCCGCGCCGAACGTATCGAATTCGACCAGACTGCCCGGCGGTTCATCAGCGATTCCTTGGACAACGACGGCTCGCTGAACATCATCGCCAAGCGCCGGCCCGGAAACCACGACGATTACAGTGCCAAGGAAGACGCGCAGCGGCACATGAATCCGGTCCCGGGGACGGCTGACGTCCTGTTCCTCGAAATCGACATCGTGGACCCTTCGGCCTTCGCCAAGGTGCTTCGCGTCCGCGGCATCGACGTCGGCGGGTACCGGGTGCTTCGTGCGGAAAGCCCCGCGGCCCCGAATGCTATTGCCGCCATCCTCCTGGCCGTGCGGGATGCAACGGGTGTTCGCCCCCATGCCTATTTCGAATGGTCTGAAGGCAATCCGCTCGGCCACCTCTTCCGCTATCTGCTCCTGGGAGAGGGAGACACGGCTCCCGTAGTGCGCGAAATCATCAGGCAGAATGAGCCTGACCCTGCCCACCGGCCCGGGATCCATGTGGGCGGATAGCGGCGGCGGAAGCCCGCCCTGACCGCTGAGATGCCGCACGCCGCCGTCGTCGTGGGCACGGCGGCCGGAGGGCGGTCACGCCCGGGCACGAGCATTGCGGTCGCTTTGGGTGGCGGCTAGATTATCTGCATGTCTCAGGAACCAGGGATGGGGGCGCCTGGAGCTCAGGGAACCGGGGGAATGTCCGGCGAACCGGAACGTCCCGCGCCACCGCGTCCGCAGATGTCCGACCTCACGCCGCCTCCGATCATCGGGACTTTGGTGCCGCCGCCTGCTGTCAAGAGGGTCCGCGCCTTGTGGATCCTCAGTTTTGTTTCGGGACTGATTGCGGGGATCTTCGCGTATTTCGCGCAGGAGGAGATCCTCAAGCACCTGCGCGGGCTCATCGACGGTTTGGAGCAGGGCGCCGACGAGGAGACCGTGGAAGCGCTCGCGGTCGTGGTTTTCTGGGGAACCCTGTGCGTGCTGGCGCTCGTCATGCTGATCGAGGCCGTGCTGCTGCGGGCCCTTATGCGCCGGCATGGCAAGGTGCGCTTCGTGCTGCTCGCCATGCTGTTCGTCCACGGGGCGGTGACCCTGCTGGCCGACGAATTCCTGGCCGCTCCCGGCGATCAGGAATTGGGCATCAGGATCATGCTGGTTCTGCAGCTGGTGCTAGCCGGCGCGGCGGTAATCGCCAGCGTCCTGAGCGGGGCCAACCAATGGTTCCGTGCCGAGCACCAGGGGCGGCGAGGCAGGCCGCCTGCCTGAAGCAGGCTGCATTCCGGCCAACAGTTCCTCGCAGCTGCGAATGACGGTCTGGCAGACCTCGGCGACGGCACGGCCGCGCAGCGGGTCGCCGGCCACGGCGTGCCAACGTCTCAGGCACGCCACGGCGTGCTCCCGCAGGACCTCGCCCGGGGCGTCACGCGGAAGCCCCAGGCGTTCGGGGGCCGAGACGCCTTCGCCGCCGATCATCCGTTCAGCTTCGGCGGCCAACTCCGGCTCCAGCGGCAGCCCGGTGGTGCGGGCGGCCGCCAGCAGACGCAGTTCACGGAAGGCGTGGGCGCTGGCGAGCAGCCGTTCCAAGCCGGCCGCGACTCCCGCGGCGCCCGGGCGGGGGTGGTCGTTCAGCAGCTTTTCGACGCCGACCAGGGCCGTCCGGGCTTTCAACTGTCCGGCCCGGGCTTGGAACTGCCCGGTCATCACGGTTAGCAATTCGTCCAGCCCGCTGCGGCGGGCCAGTTCGTGGGCCAGCGCGGTCGGCTCCGAGATGCCTCCACGGAGCAGCGCGGCTGCCAGCCGGAGCCCGAAGAGCCCGAACCTGTCCAGCAACTTGGCCCGCGCTTCCGGCGTGGCGGACAGCGGGCCTCCCGGACGGACGAAGCGGTCGGCGGACAGCAGGAGCAGCTCCCGTTCCCGCCTGTCCAAGGAAGCGAGCTCGGCGAGGACGGCGTATTCCGCCTGACGCAGGCTGCGCGCCGACTGGGCCAGGAGGCCGGCGATCGGCACTACCCCGAGGGCCAGTGAACGCAACGCGCCGTCACGGCGGTACCGCGCAGCGATGTCCCGGGCGGAGAGCATGGCGTCGATCCGGCCGGACCCAACCTCGTCCGCACGGGACAGTACCGCCAGCGCGTTGACGGTACCGCTCTGGCCGGCCGCGGTATCACGGAAGGACTCCAAGAAACCCAAATCGGACGCGTGCAGGTGCCGCAGCAGGTAGATGATCGCGTCGGCCTCCGAGGGCGCGTCGGCCGGCGTCAGGAAATCGGTGGAGCGGGCCGACACGTCCCGGGAGAGCGAGGCAATGCCCGGCGTGTCGATCAACGTCACGTCCCGCAGGGTTCGGGACGGCCAGTCCACCACGAGCCTGTCGACGTCCTCTGCCTGGACCCCGCCGAGCTCGAACACCAACCGGCCGTCGGTGCGCTTGGTCGGCAGGTCCCGGGGCGCTCCAGAACGCGGGTGCAGGGTAATCCGCGGAGTGTCGCCGAAGCGGTACCAGGTGACCACCCGGGTGCACTCTCCCGTGTCGGTCGGGGCAATCTCTTCGCCGATAATGGCGTTGAGCAGGGTTGACTTGCCCGCTTTGACCATGCCCGCAATGGCGATCCGCAGCGGCTCGTCGAGGCGGCGGGCATACTCCTCCAACACCTGACGCACGGCCGGTTCGTCGCGGTAGGCTGCAATCGCTTCCTGGACCAGCCCGCGCGCCGCTTCGACATCCGCTCCGGCTGCCGCGGTATTCATGCCTGTCCAGCCACTTGCGGTGCAGCGTCCAGCGCCAACGCCTGCTTGCGCAGCGACTCCACGAGCGCGAGGGACGCCTTAAGCTCCTTGATCCGCAGGTCGCGTTCCTGGTGGAACCGGCTTGCCGCCTTCTGTGCCGCCAGTACCGAATCCGCCAGCGAGCGATGGTGCTCTTCGGCCAGTTCGGTGAAGTGGTCGCGGGTGGCCCGCTGGACGATCCTGAGCCGGTCCTTGAGCTGCTTGCCAACCTGGAACACGACCTCATCGACTTGTTTCCGGACCAGGGCCTTGGCCTCCGATTGGCGGCGCTTCAACCGGGCTTCCTTGTCTTCGCGGTAGGCCTTGCCTCCCAGCAGCAGGCCGGCGCCGACCGAGATCGGGTTGATCAGCGCCATGCCCGCGATCCCGGTGAGGAGGCCGAACATCAACACACCGCCGTACGAACCCCGCATGCCAATCAGTATTTTCTGGACCGTTCCAAGGCGTCCTGCATCCAGATCCGGGATTTCCTCGACCGGGTCGAGCACGTTCTCCGTGGAATCGACCTGCAGCAACGGCAGGGTCACGTCGTCCTGGTTGAAGTGCTCGGCGACCTTTTCCGCCAGCCACAACGACCGTTCGTTCGTCCACACGAAGGTGTCGGAGACGGCCGCGGCCACACGCTGTTCCAGCCAGTGCACAAACTGTTCCCACTGCGGACCGGGATCCCCGGCATCAATGGACTGCTCGGCGTCCCGCAAAATGCTGCGCAGCCGGTCTCGCAAGTCGTATTCCATATCGGCGATGAGATCGCTCATGCCGTCATTGAGCGTGACCTGCCAGCGGGAAGAACGACGGCGGAGCTCGTCGGCGCGTTCCTTGGCCGTTTCCAGCTCGGCCAGCATCTCCGGGGTGCCGTCCGGATTCTCCAGCGCGCTCAGTTCGGACTTCAGCGACAGCCGCAGATGGTCCATGGCGGAAATCAGGTCCTGCGCCACGGACCGCCGCTGGAGCCGCTCGGTCTGGCCCAGGATCTTTTGCCGGAGGTAGGCCACCAGCTCCGGAAATCCCGATTCGGCGTTCAGTTCGCTGTCACGCATTTCGGCCGCCCGGAGGCGAAGTTCCGAGGAGACCGGAATCAGCGGCATGTCTGCCCCGATCCGCTTCAAATGGCCCCTGTCCAGTTCGGCCACGCGCCGCCATTGCGGGTACAAATCCGTCTTGGACAGGACGCCGGCCACATTGGGGCAAATCCGTTGCGCCTGCCGCAGGAACCGGATCTCCGGTTCGGTGAACTCCTGGGATGCGTCCGAGACCAACAGCACGGCGTCCGCCGTCGGCAGTGCTGTCAGCGTGGTGAGGGTATGGGCCGAGTCCAGTCCCCCGACCCCCGGCGAGTCCACCAGGGCGAGTCCGCCGTGCAGGACCTTCCGGGGCAGGGAGACTTCCGCGGCTGCCAGCCGGCGCTCGTTGCCCGGATTCCCCCGTTCCGAGACGTGCTCGGCGAGCTCGTCCAAGGCGACCGGGAGACGCTCCAGTTCAACGTCCCCGTCGCCGGAGTCGGCGCGTTCCTTCGGAACCAGGATCACGGCTGAGGCAGGCTCCCCGTGCTTGACCACCGTCGGCACCGAGGTGGCGACGTCGTCGTCGATGGGACAAACCGGCGCATTTACCAGGGCGTTAATGAGCTGGCTTTTGCCCTGCTTGAATTCACCGACGACGATCACCCGGGTGGCCGGATCCTGCAATCGCTTGCGGGTCTGTTCCAGGCGCCGCTGCAAGTCTGCGCGCTCACCCTTCTTGGCCAATTCCTGGCCCTGATCCACCAGCTTGACGAGCTCGACCACCGTATCCCCTTTTGACTTCCGGCCCCGCGGCCGGACCGTGACACTGTCCAGCAGGAGGTCCCCCGGCCTCCTGCTGGACAGCTGATCTGTCGTGATTCAGTTATCGGGTCGGTTAGAAGTCGACCTCTTCGGCAACAACGCTGTCTTCGATGTCCACTTCGTTGTCCGCGACGATGACGGAGTCGTTGACGGAGTTGTCGGTGAACTCGGCGTTGATGTCGTCCACCTGCACGTCCGTGTTCGTGGAGCTGTCGTTGAACGAATCCTCGACCTCGACCTCGTTGAACGAATCCTCGACCTCGACCTCGTTGAAGGAATCCTCCACGTCGATATCGGTGGTGGAATTGTCCTCGTTGAACGAGTCCTCGACCTCGATCTCGGTGGTATTGCCGTTGTACGAGTCCTCGATCTCCACGTTGGTGGAGTTGTCGGTCGAGTAATCCTTCGAATGGTCGGAGTTGTCGTTGAAGGAGTCTTCCACCTCGACGTCCAGGTCGACATCCGTGTTGTAGGAGTCCTCGTTGTAAGAGTCCTCGTTGTAGGAATCCTCATTGTAGGAGTCCTCGACGTTGAAGGAGTCCTCGACGGAGATGTCGGTATCCCCGACGGTCACATCGCCCTCAATGTCACCGGTTGTCACGGTGGTGGAGTTGTCGGTCGAGTAATCCTTCGAGTAGTCGTTGGAGTTATCCGTCGAGTTATCCACGGTGGCGTCCCCGCCAGCCGCAACAGAGTCGTCGCCCGAGGCGATCACGGCGTCGTTGTCGAACCACTGGTTCACGTCGCCGTCGGCCCAGATGTTCTGGTTGACGGACTGGTCCGTGATGGTGTCGCGATCGTCGATCGTAGAGGTGTACGAGTAGTTGTTCACGATGTGCGTCAGTTGCTGCACGGCGTGGGCGTGGTCATCATGATCGTTGCCCCTGCCGCCGCCGTGACCGTGGTCATCGTCGTCATGGCCGCCACCCCCGTGGCCGCCGTCGTGACCGTGGCCGCCTCCGCCGTGGCCGCCGCCACCGTGGCCGCCGCCGCCCCAGCCACCGCCATTGTTGCCGGAGTTGTCGCTGGACCAGTCGCCGGTGTCGCCGCCGGAGTGGTTGCCGCCGGTGTTGTACTCGCGGTCGAAGGACGAGCTGGCATCCACGGGAGCGTAGTCGAGGATGACCGGCATGATGGCGTCCACATCATCGGAGCACACATCGCCCAGGCCGGCCTCGGCGAGGGCGGCCTCCGGGTCTGCCTGGAATTCGGCGGCTGCGCGCGGATCACGGAGCAGATTCATGATGAATTCGAGAAGAGAGCTTGCGAGCGTAGGCATTATGTGAATCCCCATTCTTATTCCTACTGGATCTGGCCAAAATTATGGATGGTGGCCCGCCGAGCTGAGTTGCTTGGCTTGGTTCAAAGCTACGGCCGGGCTGCTGTCGCCCGCATCGGGGCTTCCTCCCCCGCCGCCCGCCCCCTCCAGGGGGATCGCGGTGGACGCGGACTAGGTAGGGAGGGGCCCAGGCCCGGATATCCGCGGACTTACTGCGGGGAACTGTCTTCGCCGAGCGCAAGCCGCAACTGGGTCAGGAGTTCGGCGCGGTTCGAAGCCCCTAGCCGCCGTCGAATACGCGCTATGTGGTGCTCGGCGGTACGCGGCGAAATGAAAATCGCGGCCCCGATTTCCCGGTACGTCTTGCCCTCCAGCACCAACCGGGCGACTTCGCGCTCCCGTTCGCTCAAGACGGCGCTTTCTTGTCCCTGTGCTGCTCCGGCGGGGACCGCTGCCTGCCCGCCGGGCTCGGTGACGGTGACGTCGGCAGGCGCGTCCATGGTCCCGCGCGTGCCGGGATGCAGGTCCCTGGCGCAAGCCAAGAGGCGGCTCATGTCCTTGCGCTCGTCCGCGTGCGCTGCCGCGTGCCCGGCGAGGCGCGCCCCGTCCCAGGTGAGGCCGACGGATGCGAGCGCGCGGGCGGACTCCTCCACCAGCTTTGGATCGATCCTGCCGGCCAGCACCGTCACCCACGCCCGGCCGGCCGCCGCGAGCACGCCCGCCAGTCGGTACGTCCCCGAGGCCCGGACCAGCGCCGAGGCATGCGGGGCGAGCTCGCTGGGGCTGTCCGCCAAAAGGGCCGCCTGGACCGCAGACCAATGCAGCGAGGTAGACCACAGCGCCGGTTCGCCCAATCTCCCCAGCAGCGCCCACGCCTCCGTCAAATGCGGCTGCAGCCTCGCGGAATCACGCAGGCGGGCGGCGGCCACTGCCAGTTCGCCCAGCGGCAAAAGGCTGTAGAGATCGACGGCGACGTGCAGCAGCCGGCCCCGCGCCCGGTCCCAGGCGCGCACCAAGGCAGCGGTGTCATCGGTTCGCCGCGCCAGCCCGACCTGCAGGGCGTCCAGCAACAATTCGTCGCGCGGGGTGGGACGGATTCCGCTGGCGGTCGCCTCTGCGATGGCAGCCCCGGCGCTGTCCGGGTGGTCCTGCAGCATGGAGACCCAGGCCCGCAGGAGCAGCAGCCTCAACCGGGCCGCCGGGCCTCCCTGGCGTCCGCGCAGTGCGTCGTCGAGGACGGCTGCCGCTACGGGGAGCTCACCGCTGTGCAGGGCCACCAAGGCCGCGAGGGCTGCCGGGCTGTCCGGCAGCGGAATGGCGGCGCCGGAGGCCGTGAGCATGTCGGAAGCGCGTACCAGGGCCGGCAGCGCCTGCTCAGTGTGCTCGCCGATGGACGCGGCGATGCCTTGTCCCATCATCGAGACGGCCACGTTCGTCAGGGTTGGCGAGTTGTCGGCATGGTTGCCGGCAAGCAGGCTTCGAGCCCCGTCGGGGTCACCCGTACCGATCATGACGACGGCGGCCAGCGCCCGGGACGCCTCCGTGGCGGGCGATCCGAGCCACCGGTAGACTTGGGCGCTGCGCGCCAGCATGCCCCGCTGCGCCCACAGCGACGCCGCCACGTCCGCTCCACGGAGCCTGTCCGGTGCCTCCGGCCGAGCCAGGAGACGGTCAAGGATGCGGCCGGCTGCTTCGAGGTCTCCGGAGGCCAGTGCCGCCTGGGCCCGGCGCGCCGCCGTTGCCGCTTCGTCGGCGCCGGCTGCCGCCGCTTCACCGTACAGTGTCGCGGCCACCAGGGGCTCGGAAGCCAGGGCGCCGTCGCCGGCGTCTTCGAGGACGCGGGCCACGCGTGGATCCTGGAGTCCGCCCCGAACCAGTCCGCGGGCCACGTCCACGGGCGCCGATGCGGTGTTGTTGGCTAAACAGTCGGCCAGGGCCCGCTGGAAGGCCCGGACGTGGTGCTGCGGGGTGACATGAAGCAGGACGTTGCGCATGAGCGGAGCAAGGTTTCCCTCGGGCAACACCAACCCTGCGGCCGTGGCCTGCGACATCAGCGGCCCGATTCCGCCGGGCAGCTCCCGCAGTCCGGAAGGCAGCGGCCCGGCTGGATCGAAACCGACGGCCAGGGCCAGCAGCAGCTCCCGAAGGTTGGGTTCCAGCCGGTCGAGCTCGTGGCCCACATGGTTGACCAACCCGCCGAACTTCACCGGATCTGACGGTATTGGGCGGGCATCGTCGATCGCTTCCAACACATGCTGGACCAGCCAAGGCAGGCCCCCGGTCAGCCGGAAGACCTGATCAAGGACGGGAGCAGGAAGCCGGTCAGAGCGGACAGCTGCTGCGTGCCGCTCAATATCGTTACGGGTCCAGGGGCCCAACAACACCGGCCGCCGATGCGCCTCCATCACCGCCGTCAGCCGCTGCAGGGCGGGCAACTGCGGCCACGTCCGATACGCGACCACGAGGTTCACGTTCTGTCCGTCGGCCAATCGATGGACGCGCTCCAGTCCGGCGACGTCCAACTGGTGGGCGTCGTCGATCAGTACCGTGGTGCCTTCGTCCACAGGGTCTTCCCCCAGTGCGGGCCTGCCCGAGCTGACGGGGACGCCTGCTTCCTCATAGGCCGCCGCCAAGTTTTCCAGCAGCAGGCTCTTGCCCGATCCTCCCGGACCGGACACGGTAGCCAGTAAACGCGACTCGGATTCCGTCGCGGCTTCCGTCAGCAGTTGCGCGGCATCCCGGTTCACCAAACGGCGTGCCGCCGGCTGCGCCGGTGTCGCACCTGTCATGCCGGCCCCGGAGCAGGCGCATCGGTGGGGGCACCCGACGGTGCCGGCGGCTGCGTCGGGTCCACCCAGGCTGGCGCGGTCGGCGGAGGATCGACAACCACCGTCTCTGACGGTGTTGATGAGGGCTCCGGCGCGGGCTCCGGCGCGGGCTCCGGGGCAGGTTCCGGCGCGGGGTCGGGGACCGGAGGCGGCAGCACCGGATCCGGTTCCGGTGCCGTTGTCGGCACAGCCGGAACACTCGGTTCCGGCTCGGGGGCGGGAGGTTGGGGAGTGGTGCCTGGCTGTGGAGCCGCGGGCGGCTCGGGGGTTCCCGTCGGTCCCGGGGCAGGAGTGTTGGTGCCGTCGTCCGGCTTCGATCCCGGGCCCTGCCCGGCATCGACGGCCGGCGTGGATACGCCTCCCGGGCGAGTCGACGGTTGGCCGTTCGGCGTCGTCGTCACCCGGTCCTGCGCGTAGGTCACCTGGTCCTGAGCGAAGCCCGCGGTGCCGCCATAGCCCGGTGAGCCTTCCGTGCTCGGAGCCGCTGCGCCGGAGGACGTTGCAGCTGAGTTCTCCCAGAAAACCACGGGACTCATGCCCGGCTGCGCCGGTTCAGCCGCCATCACGGAATTGGCCGGCCCGGCCCCTTCGCTTTCCTCCGGAGCTCCCCCGGGTACGTAGCCGTTCCGCTCCCCGGCGCTGCCTTGGGCGACGCCCGGTTGGGAACCGAACAGGCCGAATTCGTGAGGGCTTTGGGCGGCGGTTGCCGTCAACGCCGTGAGGGCGGCGACCGCCACTGTTACGGCAGCGGCGCGCATGGCCAGCACGGGTTTCCGTGCGGTGCCGGCGCCTTCCACCGCGGACGCGGCGTGGGCGTGGACGTGTGGTTGCGGTAAGGCGCGGCCTTCGACTGCGACGGCTTCCGGCACCGGCCGGGGCTCCGGATCGGCAGCGTGTCCGGATGGCACCGCGAGCCTGTTTCGGGCCGCGAAGTACGCTGCCCCCAGGCTGATGGCGGCCTTCGGGTCCGCATCCACGGCGAGGGGACGCTTCAGTTCGGCGGACAGCAATTGGGCAACCAAGGGGATGCGGGACGAGCCGCCAGTCAAGAGGACGGCGGTGAGGTCCTCGGCAGCCACTTGCGCTGTGTCGAGAGCCCGGCGCAGGGAGTGGAGCGTGTCCCGCACCAGCTCCTCGATCATGCCCTCAAATTCGGACCGCACCAGGCGGACGCCTGTCTGCAGCTCCGGCAGCAACACAGGGATTGTTGCCTCGGAATCGGCCGAAAGCGCTTCTTTGGCTTCCACGCATTCCCGCCGGATACGGTCCAGCGCCACGCGTGCTTGCGTGGAGGTGGGGTCCACCGCGCTCAGCCCGCCGTCCAGGCTGGCGACGACGTGCGCGAAGACGACGTCGTCGACATCAGCTCCACCCACCCGCTCCAAACCTTCCGGTTTGCCCAGCAGCGTGAATGAGGCTGCGTCACCCTTGTGCAGGACTGCCGCGTCGAAGGTACCGCCGCCGAAATCATAGACGGCGACCAGACTCCCCGTGCCCACGCGGTTCTGGGAGGCGTAATGGAGGGCGGCTGCTTCCGGCTCGCTCAACAACATGACGTCGGCGAGCCCGACGCCGGCCAAGGCGTCACGGATCAGTCCGGTCTTGTAGTCACCCCAGCTGGCCGGATGCGACACCACTACCGCTTCCGGAGCTTCGCCTTCACGTTCCTGGGCGCGGTCTACGACCCACCGGACCACGGCGGCGAAAATGTCCTCAGGTGCGACAAACAGGTCTCCGACCATCATCGGCACCGAGTCGCCGATCCGCCTCTTGAATTCTCGAACCACCCGGTCAGGGGACGTCGTGCCCCGCCGTTCGGCTGCCTCTCCGACCAGAACTGCGCCGTCTTCGCCTACATAGATCACCGACGGCACGGCCGCCGCACGTGAACCCAAGTGG
The DNA here is from genome assembly GCF_059090935.1 of Arthrobacter sp. Y3223166. NCBI lineage: Bacteria > Bacillati > Actinomycetota > Actinomycetes > Micrococcales > Micrococcaceae > Arthrobacter > Arthrobacter sp. Y3223166. The sequence continues at coordinate 24,815 of NZ_JBNHGE010000001.1, forward strand.
ACAGCCTGCGGCTGCTGAGGCTTTCGGTCTCCGCTCCCGTATCGCGCTGTCGCTGCTGCCGTGAAACTTGTGCCGACATCGACACTCAGTACATAAGCCATGAATCCCCTCAGGTACGTCCAGCAAAGGAACGTCCCCCACCGCTTCTTTATACTGTCTCCAGAGTCATGCTCTGATTCCCCCTAGGCGGGCGGTATCCATCCGCCCGTGTCCCCATGAAGCCGCTGCGAAATGACGCCCTCAGCCGCCGCCAACCGCAGTTCCCCACACTTGGATCCGGCGTCCTTCAGAAAGCCGTTCCGTTACATTCAGCCTAGGAGGGGTGACGTGCTTAGACAAGGGAATGGATCCCCCGTATAACAAGCATGAGCAACACGAAATTTTGGTGAATGGTTTAGTCCTTCGACGGCCTATTTCCGCGATTTTGCGCCTCCCTGGTGATACATATGCGAAGTCGCGTACCTTGCTTCGCCTAGTCCCTCAATGGGTAGACCGTGAAGCGATCACGGCCGGTGCATACAATGATTTCCTGTCCATCCGACCCCGGAGCACCATGAAAAATAAATACGGCGAATCCGGTTTCTTACGGACTTATGGCGTGTTTTTGCGCGGCATCAACGTTGGAGGCGTCCGGATTGCCATGAAGGACTTGCAGCGGGTCCTCACCGAAGCCGGTTTCGGGCAGGTGGAGACCGTCCTCGCCTCGGGCAACGTCATGCTGCGCGCGGAGACCCAAGACCCCGGCGTGGTCAAGCAAAGAGTCGAAGCGAGCTTGCGGACGGCTTTCGGCTACGACGCCTGGGTCATCGTCAAGACTCCCAGCGAGCTGGCCGCCATCGTCGAGGGCTACCCGTTCACCCCGGCCGACGACGGCGTTCCCCGGCACGCTTACGCGGTGCTCACCACGGGTGAGGATGTTGTGGAACAACTGCTCGAGGACTGCCCGGAACTTTCGCCCGAAGAACGGGCGTCTCCGGGGGGCGACGTCCTGTACTGGGAGGTGCCCAAAGGCAACACTTTGGAGTCCAAACTGTCCAAGCAAATGGCCAAAACAATGTACAAGCCGGTGACGACCACCAGGAACCTCAACACGTTGCACAAGATGCTGGCCAGGTTCCGCACGGAGGGCTGAGGCGGCCCCTGCTACCGGGGGAGGAGTGGAACCGCCCGAACTCATCCTCCCGGCGGATAGCCGCGGCGCCGGTGCGATTCTAGACTCGTGCTTGTTGCGGCCTTTGTTATGGCCGGCGGCCGGGCACGGCCAAGGAAGGGGGATCCTATGCTGTTCGACTCGGTCACGTGGATATCGGCTGCCGTCTGTGCCGGTCCATTTGCCCTCTTCCTGGCGGTCGGAGCGCTGGTCAGCATCGGGCGGAGCAAACGGAAGCGGTCGGCGAAAGCCGGCTGGTCCCTGCTGGTGCTCGCGGTGCCCATCCTTGGCCCCCTGGCGTGGTTCCGGACGGCATCGCGCCGGGCCGCCGCTCATACGGCCCAGCCGGACACCGGGCCGGTGAAGCAGGCGACGGGGCCCCTTGTTCCCTAAAGGCCCGCCCGCGAAAACGGCCGGCGGTTCCGCGGGACGGATGGAACGTGTCCCGCCGGGTATCGGTCCATGCAGTATCCGTGTTGGACGCGCCTCCGCGAAGGTCCTTACTCTTCTGGCATGACTACCCGTACGGCCGTGCGCGCCGCTGCTTCCACACCCTCCAACGGCCGGCAGGTCCTTCAGGTTGGACCGGTGAACCCCGTTGTCACCGCCGCCTTGGCGGATGAGTTCGGCGCACTGTTGCTCCCGGACGGCCCGGAACGCGGCGATTTCCTGCTGCGGCACGCCCCCGGCATCCGCGTGGCGGTGTGCTCCGGCCGCCATGGTGTCGGCTCCGACCTGATGCGCCGGCTGCCGAACCTCGAAGCCATCGTAAACTTCGGCGCCGGCTACGACGCCACCGACGTCGAGCAGGCAAACGAACGCGGCATCCACGTCAGCAACACCCCGGATGTGCTCACCGATTGCGTGGCCGACACCGCGCTGGCCCTCTATCTGGATGTACTGCGCCGAACCAGCGCCGCCGACCGGTTCGTCCGCCTCGGCGGATGGGCCTCAACCACGTCCTACCCACTGACCACGCGGGCCTCCGGCAGAAAGGTCGGCATCCTCGGCCTGGGCCGGATCGGCCAGGCCATCGCCAAGCGGCTGGAAGCGTTTAACTGCGAGATCCACTACCACAGCCGCCGCGCCGTCGAAGACTCGGGCTACGCGTTCCACTCCTCCCCCGCCGAACTGGCCGAGGCCGTCGAGGTGCTCGTCATCGCGGCTGCCGGAGGACCGGAGACGGTGAACCTGGTCGACGCCGGGGTGCTGGCCAAGCTCGGCGCGGGAGGCTACCTGATCAACATCGCTCGCGGCACCATTGTGGACGAACATGCCCTGGTCTCCGCCTTGGCCGGAGGACGCCTGGCGGGCGCAGGGCTGGACGTCTTTGCCGACGAACCGCATGTGCCGGCCGAACTGATGGAGCTGGAGAACGTGGTCCTGTTACCGCACATCGGCAGCGGCACCCGTGAGACCCGCGCCGACATGGCCGCATTGACATTGGAGAACCTGCGCAGCTACCTGCGCGACGGCTCGTTGGTAACCCCGATCGGCTAACCCCGTGCCCGGCCCGGCGCCGGGAAATCCGGGGGGGGTTCGACGCGGGGTAAGACCGGGGTTGGCTCTGGCAAGCGTCACCCTGGAGCAATACTTGTATGACAAGTGCGCGACTTGTACAATCAGTCGCAGTAGCCATCCCCGCGTAAGGACCGCCATGCCCTACACCGCCGATGCCATCCGGCACGTCAAGCTCTCCACTGCCACGCTGCCGCTGGCCACGCCCATCTCTGACGCCAAGGTCTTTACCGGGCGCCAGAAGCCCATGACGGAAGTCGTCTTCCTCTTTGCCGAAATCACCACCGTGCAGGGACACGAGGGCCTGGGCTTCAGCTATTCGAAACGGGCCGGCGGCCCGGCGCAATACGCCCACGCGACGGAAGTCGCCGAGGCGATGCTCGGCGAGGACCCCAACGACATCGCCAAGCTCTACAACAAGCTGCTTTGGGCAGGCGCGTCGGTGGGCCGGTCCGGCGTCGCCACCCAGGCCCTGGCCGCGCTCGACATAGCGCTCTACGACCTCAAGGCCAAGCGGGCAGGGCTCCCGCTGGCCAAGTTCCTCGGCGCGCACCGGGACTCGGTCCGGACCTACAACACCTCCGGTGGCTTCCTCAACGCCTCCATCGACGAGGTCAAGGACCGCGCGAGCCGTTCCCTTGCCGACGGCATTGGCGGCATCAAGATCAAGGTCGGCCTGCCGGACTCGGCCGAGGACTTGCGCCGTGTCGCCGCGGTCCGCGACCACATCGGCGACGGCGTGCCGCTGATGGTGGACGCGAACCAGCAGTGGGACCGGGCCACCGCCCTCCGGATGGGCCGCCGCCTGGAGCAGTTCGACCTGGTCTGGATCGAGGAACCGTTGGATGCCTACGACGCCGAAGGCCATGCCGCGCTGGCCGCTGCCCTGGACACCCCGATTGCCACCGGCGAGATGCTGGCCTCGGTGGCCGAACACGAACGCCTGATCGCCGCCCGCGCGTGCGACATCATCCAGCCCGACGCTCCCCGGGTCGGCGGCATCACGCAGTTCCTGCGCCTGGCCACGCTGGCGGACCAGGCCGGGCTGGACCTCGCGCCGCACTTCGCGATGGAGATCCACCTCCACCTGGCCGCCGCCTACCCGCGCGAGCCCTGGGTGGAGCACTTCGACTGGCTGGACCCGCTGTTCAACGAGCGCCTCGAGACCCGCGACGGCCGGATGATCGTCCCGGACCGTCCGGGCCTCGGCTTCACCTTCAGCGAACAGGCGCGCGCCTGGACCACGGACAGCGTGGAGTTCGGCCGCGCCTAGCCTTATCCCCTGACGACGACGGTGCCGCGCACCGTCGTCGTTCCCCTCTCACCCTGCCCTAGAGAAAACGGGAGCGATTGTTGAAACCGAACCTGACGGTCACCTTGGTTGACGACCTGCGTCGGCGCATTGTCGACGGCGATATCGCTCCCGGCGACAAGCTGCCCAGCGAGAACACGCTGATCGCAGAGCACGGCGTGAGCCGCACAGTGGTGCGCGAGGCCATCACCCGGCTGCAGGCGGAGGGACTTGTGCATACCCGGCGCGGCAGCGGGAGTTTCGCGCTGACGCCACCGGCGGAAGCGGAAGGCCCCCGCGGCCTCCGGCCCGTGCGGACTCTGGAGGACCGGAGGGCGCTGGTGGAGTTCCGCACCGGCGTGGAAAGCGAAGCCGCTGCCTTGGCCGCCGTCCGGCGGACCGACAAGCAGTTGGCGGCCCTGCGCGCCGCAAACGCTGACTTCTCTCGCTCCGGTTCCAACCCGGCCGCGGCCTTATCCCACGACTTCGAGTTTCACCGCACCGTCGCCGAGGCCAGCGGCAACCCCTACTTTCTGGATGCGATCGCGGCCCTCGGCCCGGCCATGATTGCCATGCCCCGCTACCGGCTGGAGGCCAGCGGATCCGAAGCCGAAACGTCCCGCCTCTCGGCCGTGGCGTCCGAACATGCGGCGGTGCTGGCCGCAGTGGAAGCCGGCGATGCACTGGCCGCGGCTGCCGCCATGCGCACCCACCTGGTCAATTCGCGGCTGCGGTTGGAGAGCGAATCCGGGCACTGATTACCCCGGGAACTGCACCCGCCGTAAGGTCACTGGGTCCGGATACGGAACCGGCAGCAGACCAAAGTCTGCTGCCGCTTCGCTGTTGCGGGGGTGAACCGGCTGTGGCTACTCGGCTGCCTTGACGGCCAACACCGGCCGGTCTGCCTGCAACAGGATGCGCTGAGCGTGCGAACCCATGATGAATTTGCCCACCTGCGTGCGCTGGCGCAGACCGATGACAATGAGCGAGACCTCGCGTTCGCTGGCGAGCTCAAGGATCTCGTCGGCCAGGTCGTCGCGGTGGGTGGGGCGAAGCACTTCTGCGGCCACGCCCGCCTCATTGGCTGCCGACTTCAGGCGGAGGAGGTCGTTCTCCGACGCCACGGTTTTATCCACCAGCACCCCTTCACGGGTGGAGTTGACGATCAGCAGGTCTTCACCGCGGAGCTTGGCTTCCGCGATGGCGGCGGACACGGCTGCCTCTCCCACGGGGGTGGGTACATAGCCGACGAGGATGCTCATGCGTTCTCCTTGGTTTCGGTGCGAGCTTGGGTACGGGAGTTTTTCCGGCGCTCTATGGCGGACTTGACCATCGGCCAGACAGCGACCAGCACGAACAGAACTACCAGCGTGCCGGAGATCGGCCGGCCCATGAATCCGGCGACGTCTCCGTCGAGCACCAACAGCGAACGCCGCAAGCTGGACTCGAGCAGCGCACCGAGCACGAAGGCCAACACCAGCGGTCCAGGCTCGAATCCGAATTTTTTCATCAGGTACCCGACGGCGCCGAAGAGGACCACCAGCAGCACGTCGAACATCGAGTTGCGGATGGTGTAGGCGCCAAGCAAGGTGATCAGTGCGGTGATCGGAGCGAGGATGGCGGCGCGCACCCGCAGGATGCGGACGAACAAGCCGACCAGCGGGATGGACATGATCAGCAGCAGGATGTTGCCGATGTACATCGAGTTGACCACACCCCAGAACAGATCCGGGTTCTCGACAATGAGCTGCGGGCCCGGGGTCACGCCCTGAATGAGCAGCGCGCCGAAGATGATCGCCATGGTGGCATTGGCGGGAATACCCAAGGTCAGCAGCGGAATAAAGGAGCTTGTCGCCGCGGCGTTGTTGGCGGTCTCCGGACCGGCAACACCCTCCACGGCGCCCTTGCCGAAGCGTTCCGGGTTCTTGGCGCGCTTCTTCTCCACGGCGTAGGCGGCGAGCGAGGAGATCGTGGCGCCGCCGCCAGGCAGGATGCCCAGGAAGAAGCCGAGCACAGAGCCGCGCCCGATAGCCCCGGCCGACTGCTTGAGGTCCTTCTTGGACGGCCAAACGTTTGCCACTGTTGCCGGCGCTTGGGCCGCGCGGTGGCGTTCTTCCAGGTTGTAGAGAATCTCGCCGACGCCGAACAAGCCCATGGCCACCGGGACAAAGTCGATGCCGTCGGCCAGACTCAGGTTGCCAAACGTGAAGCGTTCGGCACCGGTGAAAATGTCGCGGCCCACGGTGGCCAGCAGAAGTCCGAAGGCGGCGGCGATCAATGCCTTGATTTTGGCGCCGTTGCTGATCGTGGCGACCAGCAGGATGCCGACCATGGCCAAGGCTGCGTACTCGGGCGGGCCGAAGTCCAATGCGAAGCCTGCCACCAGCGGGGCGAGGAAGGTCAAACCGATGATGGCCACCGTGCCGCCGATGAAGGAGCCGATGGCGGCGATGCCCAGCGCCGTTCCGGCTTTGCCCTTCCTGGCGAGCTGGTAGCCGTCGAAGACGGTGACGACGGAGCTGGCTTCGCCCGGAAGTCGCAACAGCACCGAGGTGATAGTGCCGCCGTATTGTGCGCCGTAGAAGATGCCCGCCAACATGATGATGGCCGTGACGGGCTCGATCCCGTAGGTCAGCGGCAGCAGGATGGCGATGGTGGCTGCCGGACCGAGGCCAGGCAGTACGCCGATCAGCATGCCGATAACAACGCCCAGCAGGCAGTACAGCAGGTTGGAGGGCTCTAGGACGACGCCGAAGCCGTCCATGACCGGTTGCAGGAAATCCATGCGAGAACCTTTGGATCAGTGGGCGAGGGTGGGGCGCGAGGGTCCCACGTTGGCGGCAAAGCCGACACCGTGGGAGTGCACAACCCGCTAGAACAGGTGGGGAATCGACGTTCCCAGGGCAAGGATGAAGATGGCGTAGAACGCGGCAACAATCAGCAGCGAGTAGATGATGGCGCCACGCCAGGATTCACCGCCGAGGAACTTCATCCAGACCAGGCAGAGGAGCAGTGCAGGGACCTCGAAGCCGATCAGCGGCATCAGCAACACCATGATCAGCAGGGTCGCAAACCCAATGGCCGCAAGCCAGGACAGTTTGGAGAATTTTTCCCCGTCGCGGCCCCCACGCCGCCCAACAACCAGTTGGGCGAGCGCGAGGACAGCGATGATCAGGCTGACCACGAACGGCCACATGCCGGGCCGGGGCTGGGAGGGCGTTCCCAGCCCCAGACCGAGCGACATGACGAGCCCCGCCACGCCCAGCGCGAGCACCACGAGGGATGATGCGAGGTTGGCAATGGGCCCTGCCGGCGGCGCGGCCTCGGCTTCCCATTGGGCAGCCAGTTCCTCCGGTGTCAGGTCATCGTCGACGACGTCGACTGACTCAGTGCCTTCTGCTGGCGTCTCGCGGTGGGGCGTCATGGTTTAACTCGATTCGCTGTGGAGGCCGGACGGCCTCACGTGGGTGTTGCTACTCGCCGGCCAGCGAGATGTCGTACTTCTCGGTGAGCTCCTTGTACTTGGCAGCCAAGTCGTTCCACTGCTGGACGACTTCCTCGCCGGAGATTTCCTTGGGGGTCAGCATGTTCTTCTCGTTGAAGGCCTTGTACGTGTCGGTGGCCTGGGCGGCCTCGACCGACTCGACCAGCTTGGCCTTCACATCCTCGGGCAGTCCCTTCGGGGCAGCCAGGGCGCGGTACTGGGAGACCGGGACTTCGTAGCCTTCTTCGATGGCGGTGGGGACGTCCGGCAGGAAGGTGTTGCGCTCGTCGGAGAAGACAACGATCGGCTTGACTTTGCCGGCGTCGATCTGCGGCTTTGCTTCACCCAGCTGGATGGTGGCCAGCTGGACCTGGTTGCCCATGACAGCGGTCAGCGCGGGGGAACCCGAATCGAACGGCACCGCGGTGCCCTTGATCTCGGCCTGGGCGAACAGGATGGCCTGGGACAGCTGCGAGCCGGTGCCCACGCCGGTGGTGCCGAAGGTCAGCTTCTTGGAGCTGTTCTTGATATCGTCCAGGTTTTCAAAACCGGATTCGGCGCTGGCAACCAACACGTAGTCGTCCTGAGAGAGGCCCTTGATGACATCCAGGTCGTCAAGGCTGACGGCTTCGTCTTCAGATACTGCCAGCGGAGTGATCGTGATCAGCGAGGCATTCAGCAGGACGAGGTTCTGTCCGTCGGGCTCCATTGCCGCGACTTCCTGCGTTGCCAGGGCGCCGTTGGCACCGGGCTTGTTCACCACCGGAACAGCGACGCCGAGCTCGTCGGCCATACCTTCGGCCGCGGTGCGCGCGATCAGGTCGGTCGACCCGCCCGGAGCTTGGCCGACGGTCAGAGTAATGGGGCCGTTGGGGAAGCTGTCCCCCTCGGCGGCAGTGCCGCCCCCAACGTTGCCGCCGCAAGCGGTCAACGCCAGCGCAGCAGAGGCAGCGGTCAGACCTAGAACGGTCCGGCGGATGGAGAGTGCTTTCACTTCGGGCTCCTTGCTCGATGAACAGCGATGTTCGAACGGGTCTCGGCCGTGACCCGACTCATATGAGACAGGTCACTAGTGGCTCGGACATCGAGCTTAGAAAGAGACTATGATGCATGTCCAAGCCCATTAGTGCATTGAATGATACTTGAAAGGCATCATGTTCACCCTGGACCAGGCCCGAAGTTTCATCGCTGTCGCCGAAGAGTTGCATTTCGGCCGCGCCGCCGAACGGCTGAGCATGACCCAGCCCCCGCTCAGCAGGCAGATCCAGAAACTGGAGCGCAGCATCGGCGTCGAACTCTTGGAGCGGGACAACCGCAAGGTGGCATTGACCGCCGCCGGACACGCCTTTCTCTCCGAGGCGCGGAAGCTGGTGGTGTCGGCAGACCGGGCGCCCCGAACGGCACGCCGCATCGCCGCCGGCCGGGCGGGTGAGATCCGGATCGGCTTCACTGCCGCCACCGCCTTCAGCGTACTCGGACCCCTGCTCGCCGAGATTGCACTGGAACTGCCCGATGTCGACGTCGAACTCGAGGAACTGGTGACCGGGGAGCAGGTTCAAGCCATTATGGACGGCGACCTTGATCTGGGGCTGGCCCGCCCGCCCTTCGACACAGACCTCTTCGAATCGCACCTGATGCTGTCGGAAAACCTGATGCTCGCAGTTCCCAGCGGGCACCCGCTGGATCAACTGGCACGTCCGCTGGCCGTGGCCGACCTCAAAGACGTGCCGCTCATCATGCATTCACCGATCAAGGCGCGCTATTTCTACGATCTGGTGGTGCGCCAAATCCCGATCGAGCACGGCAACGTCGTGCACACCGTCAGCCAGATCCTGACCATGGTGGCGCTGGTGGCGGCCGGCCGAGGTGTGGCCTTCGTGCCCGAATCGGCACAACTGCTGGGAGTCGATGGCGTCAGCTACTTGCATCTGCCCGAACTCGCGCCGGACTCGGTGGAACTGCATGCCATTTGGAGCCGGAACTCGCACAACCCCGCGCTACGCAGGATGCTGGAGAGCGTGTGGGCCAAAGCCTCCTAGCTGCCAGCCGACCACCACCGCGTCTCCGAACGTCAATACTCTTAGTGCATCAATCCATACAAAAGAGGGCTTGGACAGGCATCACGTTGTCTTCCTAGGGTGGAGCCAACGCATTCAACCCGCCGCCCGCGGCACCATCGCAAAGGAAGATGCACGTGGCCCAGTACACGCCCCATGAACTCGCAGACAAGCTCAAGGACGGGCTGTTGTCATTCCCAGTGACGGCGTTTGATGCGGAGTTGAACATCGACGAAGCCGCCTACCGCAACCACCTGGACTGGCAGTCCAGCTTCGATGTCGCAGGCCTGTTTGCCGCCGGCGGCACCGGCGAAGGCTTCAGCCTGACTCCGGCCGAGTCCGCCCGCGTGGTCCGGATGGCCGTTGAGGAAGCCGGCAGCCGGGTTCCGGTGCTTGCTTCGGCAGGCGGCTCCACCGCCCAAGCCATCCAGAACGCCAAGGACGCGGAGGCCGCGGGAGCCGAGGGCCTGCTGCTGCTGCCGCCGTACCTGACCGAATGCGACCAGGCCGGCCTGCTGGCGCACGTTTCGGCCGTATGCGCCGCCACCAACATCGGCGTCATCGTCTACAACAGGGCGAACGCCATCTACGCCGCGGACACCGTGGCGGCCCTGGCCGACCGGCACGCGAACTTCATCGGCTTCAAGGACGCCCTGGGCGACATCGAGCACCTCACCAAGGTCTACGCCAAGAACGGCGACCGGCTGTTCTACCTGGGCGGGCTGCCGACGGCTGAGACCTTTGCCCTGCCGCTGCTGCAGCTGGGCATGAGCACCTACTCCTCGGCGATGTACAACTTCGTGCCGGAGTTCGCCCTGGATTTCTACCGCGACGTCCGCAACCAAGACCGCGATGCCGTGACCGAGAAGCTGAACCGCTTCGTGCTCCCCTACCTGGACATCCGCGACCGGGTTAAAGGATACGGTGTATCCATCGTCAAGGGCGGCCTGAAGGCCGTCGGCCGCGACGCAGGCTTCGTCCGCCCGCCGCTGCAGGACCTGACCGAGAAGGACATCGCCGACCTGTCGGCCCTGATTGAGGCCGCCGGCATCCGCCCGGCAGACGTCCGGCAGAACGCCTAGGTTCCACGCCAGGGAAGCGGCCGCCCTCCACGGGGCGGCCGCTTTCCGCCCAGCAGCCACCGCAGACCATCCCCAGTCCAGAAGGAGCATCCGATGCCCAGCACGCAGACAACTCTGACAGGCCATTCGATCATCGCCGGCGAAGCCGTGACCGGTACCGGCGGCACTGTCAACGGTTTCGATCCTGCCACCAACGAAGTCCTCGAACCGGCCTACAGCCTGATCGACGCGGCCCAGCTGGCGACCGCCACTGCCGCGGCGGAGGAAGCTTTCGCCTCCTTCAGCACGCTGGAGCCGGAAACGCATGCCGCCTTCCTGGAGAAGATCGCCGAGAACATCGAAGCCGTCGGTGACGAGCTGGTCGAACGCGCGATGGCCGAAACCGGTCTCCCCGCTGCCCGGCTGAACGGGGAGCGCGGCCGCACCACCGGCCAGCTGCGCCTCTTTGCTGCAGTGGTACGCCAGGGCGACCACCGTGGTGTGCGCATTGATCCGGCCCAGCCGGACCGCCAGCCGATGCCGCGGGCGGACATCCGGCAGCGCAAGGTCCCGCTGGGCCCGGTTGCCGTCTTCGGTGCGAGCAACTTCCCGCTGGCCTTCTCCACCGCCGGCGGAGACACCGCCTCCGCGCTGGCCGCGGGCTGCCCGGTGGTGTTCAAGGCCCACAACGCCCACCCGGGCACCAGCGAAATCGTCGGTCATGCCATTGCCGACGCCGTCCGTGACGCCGGCCTGCACCCGGGCGTGTTCTCCCTGGTCTACGGCCCAGGCGCCAGCATCGGGCAGGCACTGGTCGCCGATCCGGCCATCAAGGCCGTCGGGTTCACCGGGTCCCGCTCCGGCGGCACCGCACTGGTGGCCACGGCCGCGGCACGGCCGGAACCCATCCCGGTCTACGCCGAAATGAGCTCGATCAACCCGGTCTTCTTCTTCGACGGCGCGCTCAAGGGCGACCTGGACGCCCTGGCCGCGGCCTACGTCGGCTCGGTCACCGGTTCCAGCGGCCAGCTGTGCACCGCTCCCGGGCTTGCCTTCGTGCCCGCCGGGGAGGCCGGGGACGCGTTCGCGGCCGCGGTGGGACGGGCCCTGGCCCCGGCCGCCGGCCAGACCATGCTGACCCGCGGCATCGCCGACTCCTGGACCGCCGGCGTCGACTCCCTCGGGAAGCAGGACGGGGTGGACCTGGTGGCCCGCGGCCAGGAAGGCGCCACGCAGAACGCCCCCGCGCCGGCGGTTTTCGGCACCGACGTCCGCACCTTCCTGACCAATGAGGTGCTGCACGAGGAAATCTTCGGCGCGGCCTCGCTGCTGGTCCGCTACACCTCCACCGAGGACCTGCTGGCTGCGGCCAAGCGGCTCGAGGGGCAGCTGACCGCCACCCTGCACATGACCGACGAGGACCACGCCACCGTGGCCCCGCTGCTGCCGGTGCTCGAGCGCAAGGCAGGCCGCATCCTGGCCAACGGCTGGCCGACCGGCGTCGAGGTCGGGCACGCGATGGTCCACGGCGGCCCCTTCCCGGCCACCTCCGACACCCGCACCACCTCGGTGGGCACGCTGGCGATCGAGCGGTTCCTGCGCCCGGTGGCCTACCAGAACATTCCCGATGCCTTGCTGCCGGCACCGGTGCAGCAGGAGAACCCCTGGAAGCTGAACCGCCGGATCGACGGCGCGCTGGAATTGGCCGGAGAGTAGCGCATGAGCAACCAACCCACCATTGCCGCCGTCGAAGTGGTCCCGGTCGCCGGACACGACTCGATGCTGCTGAACCTCTCCGGCGCGCACGGGCCGTTCTTCACCCGCAACGTGGTCATCGTGACCGACTCCGACGGCCGCACCGGCCTGGGCGAAGTCCCCGGCGGGGAGAAAATCCGCACCACCATCGAAGACGCCGGCGCCCTGATCACCGGCCGCCCGGTGGCCCGCTTCCGCAGCCTGCTGCGGGAAATCGCCGCGGCCTTCGCCGACCGCGACGCCGGCGGCCGCGGGCTGCAGACCTTCGACCTGCGCACCACCGTGCACGCCGTGACCGCGATCGAATCCGCTTTGCTGGATTTGCACGGCCAGTTCCTGGGCGTTCCCGTGGCCGAACTCCTGGGCGACGGCCAGCAGCGTGACGCGGTGCCGATGCTCGGCTACCTCTTCTACGTGGGCAACCCGGACGCCACCGACCTGCCGTACCTGCGCGAACCCCACGGCGCCGACGACTGGGAACGGGTGCGCCGCGAAGAAGCCATGACCCCGCACGCCGTGGTCCGCCTGGCCGAAGCCGCGCAGGCCCGCTACGGCTTCCAGGACTTCAAGCTCAAGGGCGGGGTGCAGGCCGGGGACTTGGAAGTCGACGCGGTCACCGCGCTCAAACAGCGCTTCCCGGACGCCCGCATCACCCTGGATCCGAACGGCGGCTGGCTGCTGCAGGACGCCATCCGGCTGGGCCAGCGCATGCAGGGCGTGGTGGCGTATGCCGAAGACCCCTGCGGCGCCGAAGGCAAGTTCTCCGGCCGCGAAGTGATGGCCGAGTTCCGCCGCGCCACCGGCCTGCAGACCGCCACCAACATGATCGCCACCGACTGGCGCGAAATGGCCCACGCGGTGCGCACCAACGCCGTCGACATTCCGCTGGCCGATCCGCACTTCTGGACCATGGCCGGCTCCGTCCGCGTCGCGCAGCTGTGCCACGAGTTCGGTCTGACTTGGGGCTCGCACTCGAACAACCACTTCGACATCTCACTGGCCATGTTCACCCAGGTCGGCGCCGCCGCCCCGGGCGAAATCACCGCGCTGGACACGCACTGGATCTGGCAGGACGGCCAGGGCCTGACCAAGGAACCGCTGCTGATCCGCGACGGCGAGATCAAGGTCCCGCAGGCCCCCGGCCTCGGGATCGAACTGGACCGCGAACGCCTGGCCGAGGCCAACGCCCTGTACCTGGAACACGGCCTCGGCGCCCGCGACGATGCCGTCTCCATGCAGTACCTGGTGCCCGGCTGGGAGTTCGATCCCAAGCGCCCCTGCCTGGTCCGCTAGTACCCGCCGCCCGCTCCGCACCCTGCGGGGCGGGCGGTCTTCTTGTGTCCCGCCGTTTGACCTCTGCCCGGCCGCGCGTTTTGCGCCGGCCCGGGCAGAGCCGTGAGTTCTGGAGGTTCCGTGGAAGGTGTGCTGCTCGGCTTCGGCGTGGTGCTGGTGATTGTTGCCGTCGGCTTTGCCGCCGCAGCCATCGTCCCGCAGAAGGCGCCGGAGATGCAGCGCGGACTGACGCCGGTGATCTACTACATCACCAATCCGGCGCTGATGCTGGTGCTGCTGTCCGAGGCGGATCTCGCGTCGGTCGTCGGCGTCTACACTCCGATCGCGCTGATGACCGCCGCCCTCGCGGGAGCGGTCTATGCGCTGTTCAGCCGCTTCGTGCTGCGCCGCCCGGCAGCGCAGACGGCCGGTGGCGCCATGGCCTCCACCTACGTCAACGCGGGAAACATCGGGGTGCCGATCGCCCTCTACGCCGTGGGCAGCGCCGACCCGGTCGTTTCGGTGCTGCTGGCGCAGCTGCTGGTCATCGCGCCCGTGTACCTGACCGTCTTCGCCTGGTGCCAGCGGAAGGCGGCTGCGGGAAAGCTTTCACCGGACGACGGCGGTGCTGCCGCGGCTGTCCCGCTCTGGCGCACCGTGATCAAGTCCATCCTCAATCCGGTCACCGTCGCCACCGCCGTCGGGGCGCTCATCTCCGTGACCGGGCTGCGCCTGCCGGAAGTGCTCTGGACGCCGGTGGAAATGCTCGGCAACGCGTCCATTCCGTTGCTGCTGATGCTGTTCGGCATGAGCCTGCGCGGGCAAAAGCCGCTGACCCAGCGCGCCCTGCGGGCCGACGTCGCGCTGGGCTCCGTGGTCAAGCTGGCCCTGATGCCGGCCATCGCGTGGGCGCTGGCGCACTTCGTGTTCGATGTCGGCGGCGTCCCGCTGCTGGGCGTGGTCGTCATGGCGGCCTTGCCGACGGCGCAGAACGTCTTCCTGTTCACCAGCCAGTTCCGCATGCAGTCCACGCTGGTGCGGGACATCATCTTCCTGAGCTCCCTGCTCTCGCTGCCCGCCGTCCTGCTGGTCGCCCTGCTGCTGGGCTGAGCCCTCCGGCGGAACTCGGACGCTCGTGGACTCGGCGAGGCGTTGGAGGTTCAAGACCTGACGGGTCTGCATGACCCAAGGGGAGCCGGCGTGGCCGCACAACTGACGGGTAGCCGGCGGTGAAACCGGCTGCAGCCCGCGCTGCCCGTAGCGCTCCCTTCAGGCTGCGGTATGTCATCGCGCTTCCCCCCTCAGGCCAGGGTGCAGGCGTTCCTGGAAAAAGGCGAGGATGCGCCTGCGCGCGTCCTCGGCAGACGGCTCGTGATAGCCAGCGGCAACCAGCTTGGCGAGCACCTTGTCCCCGAATGTCAGCTCCGACGGGCCATGGTTGTTGAGAAAGCCGCGGCCGGCGCCGGGATAGACCTTGATGTCATGGTCTGGTCTATCCCGGCGTCGGCGAGCAGCGGCTCAAGACGGGCCGGAACCTTAGGCACTCCAGGCCAGCGGTCCCTACCTCAGCTGCGTCTGGTCTTTGCTCGCCAACGCCCGTGTAGCCTTCACCGTGGTCACAGCGGCCCACTTCTCGGCTTTCTCCTTTTCTTGGTTGGGGGGCCTCCTTCATTGCGGCCGCGGAACCGGTTTTCCGGACAATTATCGGGACCGGTTTTCTGCAAGGTTGAGCGGTGGCGCCCACTGTCCGGTGGTCGAAACCAGACGGCGGCGCCGCGTCGTATTTGGCTGGCGGCTCAGCCCCAGGGGATGGCGCCCAGCAGGACACCGACGGCCAGCATCACCAGCGAAACGACGGTGGCACGCCACAGCACCTTCTTGTGGTGGTCGCCCAGTTCCACGCTGGCCAGCGACACCAGCAGCAGGATCGCAGGGACGAGCGGGCTCTGCATGTGTACGGGCTGGCCTGTGATGGAGGCCCGTGCCATCTCGGCGGGGGCGATGCCGAAGTGGGCGGCAGTTTCGCTCAGCACCGGCAGCACACCGAAGTAGAACGCGTCGTTGCTCATGAAGAAGGTCATGGGGATGCTGAGCACCCCGGTGATCACGGCCATGAACGGCCCCATCGAGTCCGGAATGATGTCCACCAGCCAGGCTGCCATGGCGTCGACCATGCCGGTGCCGTTCAGCACGCCGGTCAGGACCCCGGCTGCCATCACCATGGAGACGACGGCGACGATGCTCTTGCTGTGCGCGACCAACTGGTTGGCCTGTTCCTTGACGTTCGGGAAGTTGACCACCAAGGCAATGGCGGCCCCGACCATGAAGACGTAGGCCAGCGGAACGACGTCCAGCACCAGGATCACCATGACGGCCACGGTCAGGGCCAGATTGAACCAGAACAGATGCGGACGCAGGGTGGCCCGGTTGGGGTCCAGGGCGGAGTCGGTCAGGGATCCGCCCACCGGGCCTTCCTCTGGAGCCTCCAGAACAGCGACAGAGCCACCGGCCGGAGCGCCGACCGGCGAGGTACCCGGGACGGGCTTCCCGGACCCGGCTCCGCGCCTGCCGCGGCCCCTGCCAACGCCGGAGTTTCCAGCGGAGCTGCCGGCACCGCCGTCGTCGTCCCGGGCAGCATCCGTCCACAGATCGGGCTTGCCCTTGGCGGTGGCCTTGGGATTGCCGCCCGCCAACCGCTTGCGCTCGCTCAAACCGAGCGTCCAGGCGAAGACCATCACGACAAGGATGCCTGCCAGCAGGGATGGAATCATCGGCACAAACACGTCGGTCGGGGAGACATCCAGGGCGGCAGCAGCGCGTGCCGTCGGACCTCCCCATGGAACAATGTTCATGGTGCCGTTGGCTAGGCCGGCGACGCAGGTGAGCACCACCGGGCTCATGCCCAGCCGCAGGTAGATCGGCAGCATGGCCGCCGTCGTCAGAATGAAGGTGGTGGAACCATCGCCGTCCAGCGAGACGACGGCGGCCAGCACCGCGGTGCCGAGCACAACCTTGGCCGGGTCGTTGCCCAACGTGCGCAGGATGAAGCGCACCAGTGGGTCGAACAGTCCGACATCGATCATCAGGCCGAAGAAGATGATGGCGAACATCAGCAGCGCCGCTGTGGATGTCAACGACTTCATCGACTCGAGGATCATGTCGCCCAGGCCGAGGCCGGCCCCTGCGAAGAGGCCGAAAACAGTCGGCACAATGATCAGGGCTAAAACAGGCGTCAGTTTCTTGGTCATGATCAGCGCCATAAAGACCGCGATCATTGCGAAGCCGAGGAAAACCAGCACAGCAACTCCTTTGTCTAATGCAGCCGGTGTGACCGGCTTTACAGACATTAGGGTGGTCCGGGTCACGAATGGCGGTTAAACGCCCTTCAGGTGCATACTGCTTATTGAGCACGTTTTGCTCATTTAGCTCACAGGCCGAGGGCCGCACCCGGGAGGCACCATGGAGAACGGGGGCAGGCGACCGCCCCGGATGGGCTTTTCGGCCCGCATGCTGTTCCTCCAACTGGCCGTCGTGGCCGTGGTGCTCCTTCTCTCCGCCGCCGTTCTGGGCTGGCTGACCTACCAGCGGCTGGGCGAAGACGCCGAAGGCCAGGCCCTCGCCGCGGCACAGGCCGTCGCGGCGTCCGGCGACGTCCGCGCCGAGACCGCCGCGCTGGTCGATGCCGGGCCCGATCAGCTGTCCGCAAGGGCGCTGGAGAACGGACCGCTCCAAGCACTGGCCGAGGACGTCCGGCTCCGGACCGGAGCCCTGTTCGTTGTGATCACCGACGACACAGGCCTGCGGCTGGCCCACCCCAATCCGGCCGAGCTGGGCCGCATGGTCAGCACCGACCCATCGGAAGCACTGGCCGGCCGCGAGGTCACCGAACAGGAACAGGGCACGCTGGGGCATTCCGCGCGGGCCAAGGTTCCCGTGTACGCTCCCGGGTCCGCATCCGTGGTGGGCGAAGTCAGTGTGGGCTTCTCCAGCCAGGACGTGCTGCAGTCCCTGGCCCGGAGCATCCTGCCCATCGCGCTTACGACTGCCGGGGCTCTGGCGCTGGGGATGGCCGCTTCCCTGCTGCTGGGCCGCAGGCTCAAGCGCCTGACTCTCGGACTCGAACCGGAGGAGATCGCGGCGCTGGCCCAGGACCAGGAGGCGGTGCTTCGCGGCGTGGACGAGGGCGTCATCGGTGTTTCCGCGGACCGCAGGATCACCGTGTTCAACCGCGAGGCCAAACGGCTGCTGGGCTTTCCCATCGACGCGGACCTCGTCGGCCGGCCGCTGGCCGAGCTGGAGATCCCCGGCGCCGGGGCATCTGTGCTGCCCGATGCCTTGGCCGGGCTGCTGGACGCCGCCGATCCGCAATCGCCCACCGTGGAGCTGGTGGTTGGTTCCCGGGTGCTGATCCTATCCGCGCGCGAAGTCCAGGCCAGCCGCACCCCGGGCAGGCGCGGCTACCGTCCCGGAACGGGCACCGGCGCCGTAGTTCCGCGTGCACCCGAACTGGGCTGGGTGATCATGCTGCGCGACCGCACGGCCGTCCAGTCGCTGACCCGCCAGCTGGACGCCGTAGGCGCGTTGAGCACCGCGCTGCGGGCACAGCGGCACGAATTCGCCAACCGGCTGCACACCATTTCCGGCCTGCTCGCCACGGGGCACCCGGACCGCGCCCAGGAATACCTCACGTCCATCATGCAGACCGGACCGCTGAACTACCCGGCCGAACAGGCCGACCTGCTGCGGGACGCCTACCTGCAGGCTTTCATCGGAGCGAAGAGCATGGAGGCGGCCGAGCGCGGCGTGGTGCTCCGGGTCGGTCCCGAGACGCTGGTGCGCGGCCGGGTCACCGACCCGCAGGATGTCACCACGGTGATCGGGAATCTGGTGGACAACGCCGTCCGGGCCGCTGTGCTCGGGAGCAACCCGGACCGCTGGGTGGAAGTCGAGGTCATGGACGAGTTAACGGAAGACGGTGGAACGCTGCACCTGGTGGTGGCAGATTCAGGAGACGGGCTGTCCGGCCTCGCCGCCGACCACCCGGCCGCCGGAGAAGCGGCCGCCGGCATTGACCAGATCTTCGCCGAGGGCTACTCGACGGCAGACCCTTCGAGAGACCACCCATCGATCAAGACCGCGCCGCCGGACGACGTGTCGGGCCTGCCCGACATCCACGGCCAAGGCTTCGGGCTGTCGTTGAGCCGCCGGCTGGCTCGGCGCCGCGGCGGGGACGTCTGGGTGGCAGATCCAGGGCGCACGTTCGGGCCGGGAGCCGTATTCTGCGCGAGGCTGCCGGGCACGGTCGAACCTGTACCACCAGGAGGGAACCATGACTGATCTACAGGTGCTGATTGTCGACGACGATTTTCACGTGGGGCGCCTGCATGCCGGATACGTTGATTCCGTCCCCGGGTTCAGCGCGCTGGCGCCTGTCGGAAGCGCCGAGCAGGCGTTGCGCTCGGCTCACGGCCAGGCACCGGACCTGATGCTGCTGGATGTGTACCTTCCCGATGCGTTGGGACTGGACCTGCTGCGGAAAGTCGACGTGGACACGATCATGCTGACCGCCGCAGCTGACGCAGCGTCCATCCGCAAAGCACTGCGCCGCGGCGCGCTCGGCTACCTGATCAAGCCGTTCACGTCGGAGCAGCTGGCGAGAAAACTGCGTGCCTACGCGCGCTACCGCCGCCTCTTGGCTGAGCAGCCGGCCGTGGACCAAGATACGGTGGACCGCGCGCTGCACGCCCTGCACCCGGCCGAGGCCGCCGTGGCGGCCCGGACCCGGTCGGCCACGGAGGCCGCCGTACTGGAGTCGTTGGCACCCGGGCTGCAGCGGTCCGCGGCGGAAGTAGCGCAGACGGTTGGCATCTCCCGGGCCACTGCCCAGCGGTACCTGTCTGCTTTGGCGGACGACGGCGCCGTCGAAATCCATTTGCGCTATGGCAGCACCGGGCGCCCAGAGCACCGTTACGGCCGGGCCGGGTGACTCAGGGCGGGGCCGTCGGCCGGTCCGGGGCACCACCGGACTGGTTTTTGTGGCCGCGCAACGGCGGGCAAAGGCAGGAACAGGGGCGGGCAATGATTGGATGGCAGGCATGACCGTTGGCTTGGTACTGGATCTTTTCGGCACCTTCTTTTTTGCCATGTCCGGTTGCCTGTTGGCGGCCCGCCGGAAATTCGACATCATCGGTTCCGTGTTCCTTGGCTCCCTGGCCGGTCTGGGCGGCGGCATCATCAGGGACGTAATTCTGGATACCGTCCCCAGTGCCTTTAACAATCCGCTGTACTTCGTCCCGCCGGTGGTGGCAGCGCTGGTGGTCTTCTTCCTGTTCCGCAGCGTGGAACGCATGCAGCGTCCATTGCTGATCTTCGACGCCGGCGGGCTGGCACTGTTCTGCATCACCGGGACGGTCAAGGCCCTGAGCCTGGGCATGAACCCTGTCGCCTCGGCGCTGCTGGGCCTGACCACTGCCGTGGGCGGCGGCATACTGCGTGACGTCGTGGCCAACCGGGTGCCCCAACTGTTCAGCCCGGACGATCTGTATGCCGTGCCCGCCATGTTGGGTTCGGCCTTGGTGGTGGTGCTGTGGTTTGCCGGGGTCTACGGAACGCTGGCCGCCGTGGGCGTGGCCGCGGTGGTGTTCGGGCTCCGTGTGGTCTCCCTGCACTATGGCTGGCACATTCCGCACGCGGCCCCGGTATCGCGCCTGCCGCAGGACGACGGCTGATCAGGGAACACCCGCGGCTGGGCGGAAGCCGCGGCTGGGCGGAAGCCGCGGCTGGGCGGAAGCCGCGGCGGGACGGCTGCGGCGGCTGGACGGAAGCGGCGGCCCTGGCCCCACGCGGCGGCCGGACGGAAGCCGCGGCTGGGGGCCCACGGCCGCTCTGGGGCATCTTGTGTCGGCGCCGCTGCCCGCCCTTATGTCCGGTTTTGCCGGTGGATCTCCTCGATGATGCGGATGGCTGCCACGGCGTCCGCGGGCTCGACGGGAACCGGGGCGCCCTCGTGGATGGCCGCGGCCAGCTGCCGGTAGTACTCCGGGTAGGCGCCGGCGACGGAGCGAACCCTGCGGGTGTGGCCCGGCGTGCCGAGGGTTCCCCAGCGCTCTTCGGGCTCCTCGCCGTATCCGGCTGCTCCGGGAACCGCGCCCGCCGCCAGCGCGGCCTCCTGGCTGTCCAGCCCCCAGGAGGTGAAGGCGGCGGCCGAGCCGAGCACATGGAACCGCGGCGCGGGCAGCGCTGAGATGAGGTTTATCGACAACCGCGAGCGCACCCCAGATTCGTGCAGCAGGGAGACGAAGGCATCCTCGTCGGCGGCGGATGCTGCGGGGGCGGTGTGGCGCGCGGTTTCGCCGTAGACCGTGGCGGCCGGCCCGAAGAGCGTGAGCGCCTGGTCGATCAGGTGGACGCCGAGGTCGAAGAGGATGCCGCCGCCACCGGCGACGCCGGCCGTTGCCTTCCAGGCCCGCAGACCCTCCGGCTTCCAGCGCTCAAAGCGGGACTCGAAGGTGTGGACCCGGCCGAGTTCGCCGTCGCCGATCAGCTGTTTCAGGGTCAGGAAATCCGAATCCCAGCGGCGGTTGTGGAAGACGGAGAGCACCACGCCGGCCCGTCCGGCCTTGGCCAGCAGGGCGTCGCCCTGGGCGGATGCGGGGACGAAGGGCTTGTCCACCACCACGTGCAGGCCGCGGTCCATCGCGGCGTCGGCGAGCGCGTAGTGGCTGGCCGGCGGGGTGGCCACCACCACGACGTCGAGCGGCTCCGGCGCGTTGAAGAGTTCTTCCGCCGTTGCCACGATCCGGGCGCGCGGGTGCCCGGCCGCCGCCTGTGCGGCCCGCTCGGGGTTGGCCGTGACGATCGCGTCCAGCGAGTACCCGCCCGCGGCCTCCAGCAACGGCGCGTGGAAGACCCTGCCGGAGAGTCCGTAGCCGATCACGGCGGTGCGCAGCGGGTGGTGCCCGGCCATCGTTGCTCCTAGGGTGTTCTGGTGCCGGCCGAAAGTGCCCGGCTGCCTCGAGCCTAACGGCGGACCTGGGGCTGTTCACGCAACTGCTGCGTGAGGATGTGCGCCTCCTCCAGGAGCAGCTTGCCGAGGAACTCCTGCCGGTCGGACCGGAACCGTTGTTCGATGCCGGTCAGCGACAGCGCCCAGGCCGGCTGGCCGTGCCGGTCGAAGACGGCCGCGCCCATCCCCCAACTGCCCTCCAGGATCAGCCCCGGGTTGACGGTATAGCCCCGCTGCCGGGTTTCGGCCAGGTTCGCGCGGATCTTGTCCGGCGCATGCGCCGGGCCGAAGCGCTCAACCCGGGCACCGCCGTCGTCGAGCAGCCGGTCGATTTCCCCGTCCTCCAGAAAGGCCATGATGGCCAGCCCGGCCGAAGCGATGCCCAGCGGGAAGCGGACGCCTTCGTGCAGCACAAAGGAGCGGACCGGAAAGCTGCCTTCCACCCGGACCAGGCAGACGGTTTCGTCGCCCCGCCGGATGGACAGAAAGGCGCTCTCGCCCGTTTCGTCCGCCAACCGCTGCAGGCGCGGCCGGGCCAGGTCCTCGATCGCAAAGCGGCCAGCGGCCACCGACCCGAGCACATAAAGCTCCGGGCCCAGATGCCAGGTGCCGGTCTCCGCATGATGGTCCAGCAGGCCCTCGGCGGCGAGGGAGTTCAGCAGCCGGTAGACCGTGGGCCGGGTCAGGCCCGAGGCCCGGACGATGTCCGCCAGGGCCGCGCCGGTCTCCGGGGCGCGTCCGACGATCCGCAGCAGCCGGGCTACCCGGCCGACCACTTGGGCTCCTTGTACCTGCTTGTCCGGCAATTGTCCTCCTGGCGGTCTGGCGGCCGGGCCGGGTCGGTTATGCCGCCCCGCCGATCCACAATGTGGACAGTCTACCCGCCGCTGTCCACACTGTGAATGCAGTTCTTGGCCGCCCGTTGACGGTTGCGCCGCGGCACCACTAGTCTGCCGGATAACAGCTGTCCACAAGATGGACAAGTTCCGCGCCAGGTCAGGACGAGTGGCTGCGGACGGCACTCAACGAGGAGGAAGCAATGTCCAAACTGACGGCAGGACCGGCCGCCGCGCTGGCCGGCGTACTGCATGACGGGATGACGATCGCGGTGGGAGGATTCGGGCTCTCCGGCATCCCCGCGGACCTGATCGACGCGGTGCGCGATTCCGGCGTCAAGGACCTGACGGTGGTCTCGAACAACATGGGCGTCGATGGCAAGGGTTTGGGCGTGCTGATCGAGGCCGGGCAGGTCCGCAAGGTGCTGGCCTCCTACGTGGGCGAGAACAAGCTGTTCGCCCAGCAGTTCCTGGCCGGCACGCTGGAGGTCGAGTTCAACCCGCAGGGCACGCTCGCCGAGCGCCTCCGCGCCGGCGGCGCGGGCATCGCGGCCTTCTACACCAAGACCGGGGTGGGCACGGTGATCGCCGAAGGCAAGCCGCACGAGGAGTTCGACGGCGAGCTTTACGTGCAGGAGCGCGGGATCGTAGCCGACCTGTCCCTCGTCCACGCCCACACCGCCGACACGGACGGCAACTTGGTCTACCGCTACACCGCCCGCAACTTCAACCCGGTGGTGGCCACCGCCGGCCGCGTCACCATCGCCGAGGCCGAGGTGATCGTGGAGCCGGGAGAGCTGGACCCGAACCACATCGTCACCCCGGGCGTGTACGTCCAGCGCCTCGTGCAGGCCTCGGACCGCGCCAAGGACATCGAGCAGCGTACCGTCCGCCCCCGCCCCGCCGCCGTCGGCGCCTGAGATTTCAGACCAGAAGGAGCACATCATGGCTTGGACACGTGACGAGATGGCGGCCATCGCGGCCGCCGAACTGAACGACGGAGACTACGTCAACCTGGGCATCGGCATCCCCACGCTGGTGGCCAACAACCTGCCGGAAGGCGTGCGGGTGGTGCTGCAGAGCGAAAACGGCCTGCTGGGGATGGGCCCGTTCCCGTACGAGGGCGACGAGGACGCCGACCTGATCAACGCCGGCAAGCAGACCGTCACGGTGCTGCCCGGCGGCTCCATCTTCGATTCGGCCACCAGTTTCGGCATGATCCGCGGCGGCCACGTGAAGACCGCTGTCCTGGGCGCCATGCAGGTCTCCGCCGTGGGCGACCTGGCCAACTGGACCATCCCCGGGAAGATGGTCAAGGGCATGGGCGGCGCCATGGACCTGGTCGCCGGTACCCCGCGCGTGGTGGTGCTCACCGAGCATGTCGCCAAGGACGGCACGCCCAAGATCGTCAACGAATGCTCGCTGCCGCTGACCGGAGTGAAGGTGGTCAACCGGATCATCACGGACCTCGCCGTCTTCGACATTGACGACGACGGCGGTGCCCTCCCGCTGCGGCTGGTCCGCCTGGCGCCGGGGGTCACCGTGGCCGAGGTGCGGGAGAAGACCGAGCCGGACTTCGCCGTCGCCCCTGAACTGGACGAAGCCGCCGCCGAACCGGCCGGCGCACGGGAAACAGCGCTGGAAGGAACTCACTGATGAGCCTGAAGCAACATTTCGGCCGGGACATCCTGCTGACCGGCTGGGGGCACTCCCCCTTCGGCAAGCTGGCCGACGAGACGCTGGAATCGCTGATTGTCGGGGTGGCCCGGGAGGCCATCGCCAACGCCGGGTTGGAGCCGGGGCAGATCGACGAGATCTACCTGGGCCAGTTCAACTCCGGCATGGTGCCGCTGGGCTTTGCGTCCTCGCTGGCCCTGCAGGTCTCCGACGATCTGGCGAACGTGCCGGCAACCCGGGTGGAGAACGCCTGCGCGTCCGGTTCGGCGGCCGTTCAGCAGGGTGCCAAGTCGCTGCTGGCCGGCACGGCGCACAACGTGCTGGTGATCGGCGCCGAGAAGATGACCCATGCCGGCGCCGACGTGGTGGGCGCTGCCCTGCTGGGCGCCGACTACGAGGCCGCCGGCAAGCCGAGCTCCACCGGGTTTGCCGGCCTGTTTGCCGAGACCGCCAAGCACTACCAGAAGCGCTACGGCGAGGTGGGCGACGTCCTCGGCTCGATTGCCGCGAAGAACCACCGCAACGGTGTGGCCAACCCCTACGCGCAGCTGCGCAAGGATCTCGGTGAGGAGTTTTGCCGGACGGTCTCGGACAAGAACCCCGTGGTCGCCGAGCCGCTGCGCCGCACGGACTGCTCTCCGGTCTCGGACGGTGCCGCCGCCGTGGTGCTCAGCACCGAGTCGCCGCGTTCCGGTGCCGCGGCGGCTGCAGTCCGGCTGGCAGGGTTCGGCCACGCGAACGACTTCATGCCGGCCGAAAAGCGCGATCCCACCGCCTTCGCCGGCAGCCGCGCCGCCTGGCAGCGCGCCCTGGATATGGCCGGGGTGGGGCTGGAGGACCTGGACCTGGCGGAGGTGCACGACTGCTTCACCATCGCCGAGCTGATCATGTATGAGGTCATGGGGCTGACCCCGGCCGGCGAGGGCCGCCGCGCCATCGAGGAAGGCTGGGTGTACCGGGACGGCAAGCTGCCGGTGAACCTGTCCGGCGGGCTGAAGGCCAAGGGCCACCCGGTCGGCGCCACCGGCGTCTCGCAGCACGTGGTGGCCGCCATGCAGCTGTCCGGCACTGCCGGCGACATGCAGCTCCCGGGCGCCCGGCGGGCGGCCGTGCACAACATGGGCGGCCTGGCGATCGCCAACTACGTCAGCGTGCTCGAAGCCGTCTAGCCCGACCGGCAGTCCCCCATCCATTGACTGCGCCGATCTGGCCCTTCCGGAAGCCCTGGATGGGCCAGATCGGCGCAGTCCTTTTGGTCGTCACCCGGGCGGCCGATTCATTGACCGCAGCGCCGGAGCGCCCGCAGAGCATCCGGGCCCGGAGCTGCCGACGGTGTCATTGGTTCCTCCGGATGACGCCGGTGTCCAGCAGGTCCTGCAGGCCTTGCCGGAACAGTTCCTTGCCGCCATGGGCGGGGTGGCGGATTTTGGGCACGTCCAACCCGCTGGCGGTCACGCTCCGGTGCCCGATGTTCCCCACTGCGACGACTGCGTCAATGCTGAACAGCCGGGCCAGATCCTGCCAGTAGAGCGTGCCGGCCGCGATCTCCGGCGCCGATGGGGTGCGGTTGGACTGCGGCCGCCCGGGCTGGTGCGGATGGAACGGGTAGGCACTCCACAGCAGCGGCAGGAAGTCCAGTTCAGCCAGCACGTTCCACATCACCGTTGCCGTCGGCTCCGCCGGCACGGTCAGGACCTCCGGCGGAACCACGTAACCGTTGCCCGGGCCGAACATGCCGAACGGGTCACGCCCTGAAATCAGCGCCTTGTTAGTGAAGGGGACTCCGGTCACCGTCATGCCGCGGTACCCGGGGGCCTCCCCGACCAGCAGGACCTTGGGCGGCGTTCCAGCATCTGTTCCAAGTACCTGGCGATGTTGTGCCGGCGCGGTGCGTTCGCCGGCACCGATGCCGAGAAGAAGTTGCGGCTCGCCGGGCCCGTCTCGAACTCCCCCAGCCGCACCACAAAGTCCCTGATTTCCTGCTGCGCCGTCACCATCCCAACCTATGCGATCAGCGAGGCGACGGTGGAACCTGGACCCGCGAACCCGGATCGCTCACCATCCAGTGGCGGGAAGATGCAGCGAAACGGCCCTGTTCGCTGCATCTTCTCACCACTCGAATGCGCAGGAGAATACGTGTCCCAGTGCGGGGGAATGCGTGTCGAGTGCGCATGGGAATCATGTCGGTGAACGCTGGTGGGACCAGGCGTGGGAGAGAGACAACCGGCGTCACCCGGCCCGCCGGCCGACACCACAGACAACGACGCCGGTGCCCGGGCGAGGAAGAATCCCCACCCGGGCACCGGCGTCGCGCTGTGAAGTTGTCAGGCTGCAGCGGGCGCGAAAGCCCGCCGCCCGCCGCCCAGGCGCTTAGCCACCCAGCCGCTAGGCGCGGGCGGAGTCCTTGGGCAGTCGGGCCGCCAGCTTCCACGCTGCCGGCATGGCGGCTGCCGCGATCAGCGACTTCACGATGCCGCCGATGATGAACGGGTACAGGCCCCACTCGAGCGTCTGCTGCAGGTCGGCGCCCAGGGAAATGGCCAGCCAGGCCATGCCGAAGACGAAGGTGATCACGGTGCCCGCCAAGAATGAAACGGTGGCGCCCAGGAACTTCTTGTCCCAGTTGCGCTTGGCCAGCCAGCCGGTCAGCCCCGCGGCGGCGATGAAGCCCACCAGGTAGCCGCCGGTCGGGCCAACGGCGGCGGCCAGGCCGGAGGAGGCGTCGCTGAACACCGGCATGCCGGCCACGCCGGCCACCCAGTACAGTGCCATCGACAGCATGCCGCGGACCGGGCCCAGCGTGCTGCCGACCAGCAGGACGGCCAGGGTCTGGCCGGTGATCGGGACCGGCCACAGCGGCACGGCCAGCTGCGCCATGACGGCGGTCAGGCCTGCCCCGCCCACAACCAGCGCGGTGTTGGCCAAGGCGGTGCTGGGGACCAGGGCGTCGGCCAGGACACCCTGTCGCGCAACGGCGGCTGAACTCATGTTTGCTCCTTCTTGGGGACATTTCCTTGCGGAAACTGTGGTCCGGTTTCGGCACCACTGTACCGGCAGCCCTCCGCTGCAAACCCGATTATGGCGATGATTACGCAGTTCCCTGCCGGCTGCGGGAGGACTACCCTGAAATGCAGGAGCGCTATGGAGCCAATCGAAACACTGCTGGCTACTGCACGCGATGCCTACGCGCGCGGGGAATGGCGCCCAGCCTATGACGGATTCGAGCAGGCCCGCAGCCTCTCGCCACTGGACGTGGAGGATCTGGCCCGGCTGGGCGACGCCGCCTGGTGGGTGGGGGATGTTCGCGAATCGGTAATGGACTCCGAGGAAGTCTTCCACCGCTACGAGAACGACGGCGAAAAACTCGCTGCCGCCATGAAGGCCCTGGATCTGGGACTGCTGTGGACGCTGCGCGGGGACCTGATGATCGCCTCCGGCTGGATCAACCGCGCCAGGCGCATGCTGCTGGATGCCCCGCAGAGCCCGGTCCACGGTTACCTGCTGTATCTGGACACCGTCAACGCGCTGCTGTTTGCCGAAGACCCGGAGCCGGCCTTGGCCGCCGCCGAGGAGCTGCAACAGATGGGGCGGAGGTTCAACGCGCCCGTGCTGCATTCCTTCAGCCTCACCCTGACAGGTTTGGCCGATCTGCGGGCCGGGCGGACGGCCTCGGGCTTCGCGGCCTTGGACGAGGCGATGCTCCCGGTCCTCGCCGGGCAGGTGCCCCCAACCTGGTCGGGAGACATCTATTGCACGGTACTCCACGCCTGCTACCAGCTGGCCGACCTGCCGCGGATGCGGGCATGGACCGAAGCTACCGAGCGCTGGTGCGAGCAATTGGCGGGCGGCATGGTCTTTTCCGGCGTGTGCCACATCCACCGGCTCCAAATCCGCAGCATAGAAGGCAATTGGGACGGAGTGGAACGCGAGATCGCCCAAAGCAGCTCGGAACTGGCGGACCGAAACGTGTGGGCCGCCGGTGAAGGGTACTACCAACTCGGCGAGCTGCGCCGGCTGCGCGGCGACCTGCAGGGCGCCACCGACTCCTACGCCAGGGCGCGGGACTTGGGTGTTGAGCCACAGCCCGGCGAGGCCAAACTGCTGGCCGCGCGCGGACATCTCGACGCCGCGTGGGCCGGCCTGTCGGCAGCGCTGGAGTCCGACGATCGGCTGACCCGGGCACAAATGCTGCTCCCCGCGGTAGAACTCGCCGTGCAGCTGAAGTTGACGGCGGAAGCCGAGGAATACTGCCGCGAACTGGAGCAATCTGCCGGTGACTTCAGCAGCCCCGGTTTCCTGGCCTGGGCACGGCATGCCCGCGGGGTCCTGCTGTTTTCCGGCGGCCAGGCCGCGCAGGCCCTCCCCGTGCTGAGGTCCGCGCTGCAGGGTTATCGTTCCCTGCATCACCGGCACGACACCGCGCGGGTGTACGAACTGCTCGCCGCCGTGCACCGCAAGCTGGGCCAGCCGGAGACCGCGGCGTCGGAAGAGGCGACGGCCCTGGCCATCTACCGGGAGCTCGGGGCGGAGCCGGATGTGCGCCGCCTGGACGGCCAAAGGTCCCCGGGCGGCCTGACGGATCGGGAAGCGGAGGTACTTGCCTGCATCGCCCGCGGTGCCACGAACAAGGAAACGGCAGCCGCACTGTTCATCAGCCAGAAGACGGTCGGTAGGCATCTGGCCAATATTTTCCTCAAGATCGGTGTCTCGTCCCGCACCGCGGCCGCCGCGTGGGCCCACGAGCACGGCGTTACCGCTCCCTTGACCCGGCGCTGACGCCTGCATCGTTGGCTGGACCCTGACGCCTGCAACGTAGGCAGGCACTGACACCCGCATGGCTGGCCCGAGCCTGACGCCTGCATCTTTTGCCCCATCCGCGCCGCCCGAATCCACAGAACTTGCCCGATGTTCCCGGTGCCGCCGGCTCCCTACCGTGGGATTGAAGCAGGCAACAGGTGCCTGCTTCCAGACCACGGGAGAAGCCATGACCACCATCCAGGAAGCTGCCGGACAGTTCGACACCGAGACCGCCGAAGCCTTCGCGCAGCGCTGCCTGACCATCCTGAACGACGGCGCCTTGGCCATGCTGGCCAGCATCGGTCACCAGACGGGGCTGTTCGACACACTGGCGGCGTTGCCGCCGGCCACCAGCCAGCAGATCGCGGACGCCGCGGAGCTGGACGAGCGCTACGTGCGCGAATGGCTCAACGGCCTGGCCGCGTCGCAAGTGGTGGCCTACGACCCGGTCGCCCGCACTTACCGGCTGCCGGCCGAACACGCCGCCTCGCTGACCAGGGCCGCCGGCCCGGACAACCTGGCGCGGCTGCTTCAGTACATCCCGCTGCTCGGCGGCGTGGAGGAGGGGGTCGTCGCCGCATTCCGCCAGGGCGGCGGGCTGTCCTATGCCGACTATCCGCGCTTCCACCAGTTGATGTCGGAGGAAAGCTCGGCGGTTTTCGACGCCGAGCTGATCGAGGAGATCCTGCCGCTGGCCGACGGGTTGGTCGAACGCCTGCGCCGGGGCATCGACGTGGCCGACGTCGGCTGCGGCAGCGGGCACGCCATCAACCTGATGGCGCAGGCGTTTCCCGCCAGCCGGTTCACCGGCTACGACTTCTCGCCGGAGGGAATCGCCCGGGCACGGCAGGAAGCGGCGCGCATGGGCCTGCACAATGCCTCGTTCGAGGTCCGGGACGTCGCCGAGCTGAATGAACCGGGACGGTTCGACCTGGTCACCGCCTTCGACACCATCCACGACCAGGCCCAGCCGGCGCGCGTGCTCGGCGAGATCCATGCGGCCCTGCGGCCCGGCGGAACCTTCCTCATGGTGGACATGAAGGCCTCCAGCAATGTGGAGGACAACTTGTCGCTGCCCTGGGCGGGCTTCCTCTACACCATTTCGGTGATGCACTGCATGAGTGTTTCGCTGGGCCAGGGTGGCGCGGGACTGGGCACCGCATGGGGCCGGCAGCTTGCCCTGTCCATGCTGGCGGATGCGGGCTTTTCCGGGACGGTCGTCAAGGACGTCGAGCAGGACCCGTTCAACGCCTACTACATCGCGGCCAAACGGTAACCCGACGACGGCGGCTCAGGCCGCCAGTCCGGCGGCCTGGGCCGTCAGCTCCAGCGCGCGCAGCCGGCGGCTCAAGCGGCCAGCCCGGCGGCCTGGGCCGTCAGCTCCAGCGCGCGCAGCCGCTGCGCGACGGTCGGCGCCTGGAACGCCACAATCAGCTCGTCGGCGCCGGCATGCTTGGCGAAGCCTTCCAGGTACTCCGCCACCGCCTCGCGCGTCCCGACGGCCGAGTACTTGACCATCTGCTCCACGTGCTGGCCCTGCGGCGAGTCCAGGATGAGGTCCGCTTCCTCGTCGGTAAAGGTCCGTTCGCGGCCGAACAGCAGCGAGACGCGGCTGCGCCGGACAACCCGGAACTGCTCCTGCGCTTCCTCGTTGCTGTCCGCGGCGATGGCGTTCACACCGGCGATCACGTACGGTTCGGCGAGTTGCTCCGACGGCTGGAACTCGCGGCGGTAGACGGACACGGCGTCCTGCAGCGCATTGGGCGCGAAGTGCGAGGCAAACGAGTACGGCAGCCCCAGCGCCGCGGCCAGCTTCGCGCCAAACAGCGAGGAGCCCAGGATGTACAGCGGCACGTTGGTGCCCTTGCCCGGTGTCGCATCCACGCCCTTGATGCGCGACTGTCCGGTCAGGTAGCCCTGCAGCTCCAGCACGTCCTGTGGGAAGGATTCGGCGCTCATCGGATCGCGGCGCAGCGCCCGCAAGGTGTTCTGGTCGCTGCCCGGCGCACGGCCCAGGCCAAGATCGATCCGTCCCGGATGGAGCGCCTCCAGCGTGCCGAACTGCTCGGCGATGGTCAGCGGGGCATGGTTCGGAAGCATGATGCCGCCGGCGCCCAGGCGGATGCTGTTGGTGTGCGCCGCCACGTGGGCAATCAGCACGCTGGTGGCCGAGGACGCGATCGACGCCATGTTGTGGTGTTCGGCGTACCACACCCGCCGGTAGCCCAGTTCCTCCGCCCGCTGCGCCAGGGACACACTGCCGGCCAGGCTTTCACCCACGGTTTCGTTCGGGCCGATGGTTGCCAGGTCAAGGATGGACAGAGGTACGTTCACGTCGGCGGGGCCTTTCGTCGCGGGACGCCCGGGGTGGTTGCCGCGGGCACACATCCTGCACAACGACGGCGGTGCCCGTCTTTATTTCTTCCCTCCCCGCCCGTGGGGACCGGCTGCAGGGCCGTCGCCGCCGTCACCTCGCGGGCGTAGAGTCTGCAGGCATGGAGCATCATCACGACCGCCGGGAAGAGCCCGACCAGTTCTGGGAGTCCTTTTACAGCCAAAGGGACCAGGTGTGGAGCGGCCGGCCGAACGCCATGCTGGTCCGCGAGGTCTCCGGCCTGCCGTCCGGCACCGCCCTGGAGCTGGGTTGCGGCGAGGGCGCAGACGCCATCTGGCTCGCCGGCAAGGGGTGGACGGTCACCGGCCTCGACATGTCCGGGCTCGCGCTGCAACGGGCGGCCAAACACGCCGACGAGGCCGGTGTTGCGGACCGCATCCGGTGGCTCCAACAGGACCTGGCCCGCTGGGAACCGCAGGAAAGCTACGATCTGGTCTGCGCCCAATTCCTGCACTCGCCGGTCGAGCTGCCGCGGAACGCCATTCTCACCACGGCGGCCCGCGCGGTAGCACCCGGCGGCACGTTGCTGGTCGTCGGCCACGAATCGTTTCCGCCCTGGTCGGGACATCCGGAACCCGAGGAACCGCTGCCCACGGCCGGGGAGCTGGCCGATGCACTCGGACTAGGTTCCCCGGACTGGGCCCTCGACACGCTCGACTCCGTCCCCCGCGAGGTCACGGGCCCGGACGGGCAGACCGCCACGATCACGGACAGCGTCCTGCGCGCCCGCCGGCTCGTTTAGCCGGCATCGGGCCTGGCCCGCAGCGGGCTTCTGACCCCGCATCTGGCCTGGCCTGCAGGCGGCTTCTGACCCGGCAGCGCGCCCCGTCTGCAGCGGGCTTCTGACCCGGCAGCGGCTTCTTACCCGGCAGCGTGCTCGATGCTGCAGTCCGTGCCGGGGAAGACGACACTCTCATGGCCGTCGTCGAACCTCACGAAGTAGGGCGGAGCTCCGCCGTCGCCCCTGACCTCGATGACTTCGCCGTGCCGGTCAGCCGAGTCCACCGTCCTGCCCCTGATGACGATGCGGTCTCCGGGTGCTGCGATCATGACCGCTCACCTCCTTTCCCATAGCCTAGGGGAACGGGCTGCGGCCGACCAGAGTCAGCGCACCCAGCGGTGCGGGGCGGGCCGTCGGGTGCTGGGCAGGGCGTTGTTCTCCCGCCACTCGTGCAGCCATTCGGGCAAAACCAGGTCCGCCGGCGGCCGCTGGCCGACGGCAGCGAAGATCTCCTCATTGGAGACCGGGCCCTGCTTCGAAACCAGCCGGGTGGCGATGTAGGCGCGGGCATGGATTTCGCCGTCGGCCACCATGCGCTGCTCGAAGAAGATGGCGCGGTCATCAAATCCGATGATCCGGGTTTCGATGCTGTATTGCTGGCCGAGTGTGAGCGATTTACGGAAGGAAATGGTCTCCGCGCCGACCACCGGCGACCAGCCCTTGCGGCGGAAGGTGTCCCACACGCCCGCACGCACCATCAGCTCGAAGCGGCCGAGGTCCATCAGCGAGAAATACATCCCGTTGTTGACGTGCATGGCGATGTCGATGTCGGTGGGCAGCACGCGCAGGGACAGCGTGGACGAATCCCATATGTCCAAGGCAGGACGGCGGCGGGCCGTCAGCAGCAGCAGGAGGGTGCGGAAGATCAGGTGCATGCCGCCATGTTACCCGGAGGTAACTTGCCGGGCGGACGGGACCGGCTAAGCCGCGCCGGTCCCGCCACTTTCCAGCTAGTCCCGCTACGCGTGGTGTCCGTGTTTTTTGCCGTCCCCGAGGTCCTCCGGCAATCCCCCCGCGGGATGGTCGGGGCCGCCGGAGCCGTTGATGCGCCCGGCTTGGCCAGGCTGGACGACCGGCGTCTCGGACGTCACCGGCACCGCGAACGGCACGGTGCTGGGGACGCTGACGGCTCCGCGCACCGGGCCCATGCGCCGCTGCCGCAGCGGATCCCGGCGCAAGTCCACGTACAGCGAGAGGCAGAGTCCCACCATGATCAGCACGAAGGGCGTTGACGCCAGGATGGTGAACGTCTGCAGCGCGTCGAGCCCGCCGACGAACAGCAGCACGGCCGCGACGGTACCGGTGAGAACGCCCCAGAGGATGACCAGCGGCTTCCACGGCTCCTTTCGGCCGCGGGAGGAAAGCGTTCCCAGCACGACGGCGCCGGCGTCGGCGCCGCTGACGAAAAACACCGCCGTCAGCACCATCACCACGATGGCCGCGCCGAAAAAGAACGGATAGTTCTGCAGGGTTGCGAAGAAACCGGCCGCCTCGTCTCCGGTCCCGGCAATATCTTCACCGCCCAGCTGGAGGTGGATGCCCGCACCGCCGAACACCGAGAACCAGACCACGCTCACGGCGGTGGGGACCAGCAGCACGCCCAGGACGAATTCCTTGATGGTTCGCCCGCGGGAGATCTTGGCGATGAACGTGCCCACGAAGGGGGTCCAGGAGATCCACCACGCCCAGTAGAAGATGGTCCAGTTGGCCAGCCACTCGGTGCCGCCGAAGACGGCCGAGTGGAAGCTCATGGGGACGATGTTGGCCAGGTAGTCGCCGATCGCGGCGGGGACCAGATCCAGGATGAAGACGGTGGGACCCACCACGAAGACGAACACCAGCAGCACCGCGGCCAGCACCATGTTCGTGTTGCTCAGCCACTTGATGCCGCGGGCAACGCCGCTGGCCGCCGAAATCACCACACCCACGGTCAGCACGCAGATGATCAGGATCGGAGCCACGACGCCGGGGTTCTCCTCGAACCGGCCGGTCCGCAGCAGCGCCAATCCGGCGGCAATCTGCAGCGCCCCCAGGCCCAGCGAGGTCGCCGAACCGAATTTCGTACAGATGATCGCCAGGATGTCGATCGGCTTGCCCCAGCCCTTTTCCTCAATCCGCTCCTTGCCGAAGATCGCCTGGAAGGGCGAACTCATCAGGTTGCCGCGGCCCATCCGGTACGTCGAATAGGCCAGGGCCAGGCCAACCACCGAGTAGATGGCCCACGGGTGCAGACCCCAGTGGAAGAGCGTGTAGGCCATCGCGCTGTTCGCGGCCTCGGGGGATCCCGGAGCGGCATCCACGAAGGGCGGCGGCGAGGCCAGATGAGTGACCGGTTCGTAGACGCCGAAGAACATCAGGCCGATGCCCATGCCGGCGCTGAACATCATGGCAATCCACGACAACGTGGAGAATTCGGTGGTTTCGCCCTCCTGCGCGAGCGGAATGTTGCCATACCGGCCGAAGGCCAGCACCAGCGAAAAGATTACGAAGCCGGTGGCGCCGAGGATGAACAACCAACCGAAGGAGTTGGTCACCCAGCCGAGAATTGATCCGGTTACTTCGGTCACCTGCTGGGTAAAGAAAACACCCAGCAGGCAGATGGCAACAATAATGCTGCCTGAAACGAAGAAAACCGTCTTGTCGACGGTATTCCAGCCCCGCTGCCCGTCGTCACCCGTATCCCGGGAGACAGTCGGCAAGGGGCCGGTAAATTCGCTGCTCATCACTGATCCTCACTGTTGTCACCGGCTGTACGCGTGCGGCGCTCCGGGCTTGCTGCGGCTCTTCGATGTCAAACGTCCCGTCAGTATGATGGCAGGCATGAGTGGAGATGGCGACTTTCAAAGCGATGATCAGACCCGGATGGACCACTATGGCGACACCGGGTACACCGCCTTCGGCAGCCACGGCGAGGTGTCCAAGAACGACCCGAGGGTGGTCGCGCATGCCGAAGTGGATGCCGCCAACGCCGCTGTGGCCGTGGCCATGGCGAGCGGGGGTGTGTCCCCGGAGGTCAGCGCCATGCTGGTCAGCGTCCAAAACGACTTGTTCGACCTGATGGCCGACCTGCTGGTGCCGTATCGCGGCAATCAGGCGGCGGACGCCCGCATCATCCCCGAGCATGTGGAGCGGCTGGAACGCGCCATCGACCACTTCAGGCAGGAAGCCAAGGACCTCAGCGGCATGCTGCTGCCGGGCGGAACCCTCTCCGCTGCGCTGCTGTACCAGGCCCGCACGGCGGTGCGTCGCGCCGAACGCGCGGTCTGGGCGGCACTGGATGAGTACGGCGACGTGGTGAATTCCGAGACCGGCCGCTACCTCAACCGGCTCTCCGGGCTGCTCTTCGTGATGGCCCGGGTGGCCAACGCCGAGCACGGGGACGTGATGTGGGTTCCCGAGTCCTCCGTCCGCGGCGTCCTCGAGGACCAATCCGGCACCACCGAGTAGCGCTGAGCAGGTAACCGCCGTCACAATCCGGCGGCCCGCCGGGTATCCTCGACGGTGATGAGCATCACCTCCGACGCGCACGTGACCAGGGCCATGACAGAGCCGTCCGCGCGCACCCTGGCGCGCGGCCTCTCGGTGTTAAGCGTCTTCGATGACGCTCATCCGCAGATGCGGGCGGCCGAGGTTGCCGCCCGCGCCGGCCTGAACCGTGCGGCTACCGCGCGGGTGCTCCGGACGCTGGTCAGCCTTGGCTATGTGCGCTGCCGGGATGACCTGTTCTCGCTGGCCCATCAGGCCCTGGAGCTGGGCCACGGCTACGTCGCGGGCTCTCCGCTCGTCCGGGCCTCCCGCGGGGCGGTCCAGTGGCTGACCGGGGAATTCAACGAACCGTGCACGGCGGGCGTGCTGGCCGGCGGCGACGTCATCTGCATCGCGGCGACCCGCGTGCCGCGCATGATCCGCGCCGGGCTGACCGTCGGCGCCAAGATTCCGGCGCACGCCTCGTCGATGGGCAAGGTGCTGGTGGCCGGGCTGTCCGAGGACGGCCTCCGGTCCGCCGTCGACGGCGGCCTCAGCAGGCTGACCGAGCAGACCATCGACAGCACCTGGCGTTTCCGCCAGGAGATCGAGCAGGTCCGGCGGCAGGGCTACGCGGTCAACAACAGCGAACTGCAGCAGGGCCACCGCACGCTGTCCGTGCCCGTGAGGGACAGCGGCGGCACGGTGCTCGCCGCCGTCGGCGTCAATATGCTGGCCACCCCCGACACCTTGGAGACGGCCATCGTCAGCCACCTCCCGCTGCTGCGCCGCGCGGCGGAGCTGATCGCCGAAAGCGCCACGCGCTAAGAGCCCGACGGCGGTGCCTGCGCCTGGAACCTGTGGGCACCGCTTGACGGCGGTGCCTGCGCGCGGGGCCTGTGGGCGGCGGCGCCTGCGGTCCTGTGGGCGGCGCCTGTGGGCGGCGCCTGCGGGCGGGCCCGCGCGCGGTGCGGAACCCGCCGAAGCGGGCGCCGCCGTCGTCGTCCTCCCGTTCAGGGGATCAGGACACCGGATCCGCGGCCGCCGCGAACTGCGACATGTAGAGCCGGTAGTACGGGCCTTCGGCCGCCAGCAGCTCCGTGTGGTTGCCCTGCTCCACGATCTTGCCGTCCTCCATCACCAGGATCACGTCGGCGTCCCGGATGGTGGAGAGCCGGTGCGCAATGACAAAGCTGGTGCGGTCCGTGCGCAGCGCTGCCATGGCGTGCTGGACGAGCAGTTCCGTGCGGGTGTCCACCGAGCTGGTCGCCTCATCCAGGATCAGCAGCGACGGGTTCGCCAGGAACGCGCGCGCGATGGTGATCAGCTGCTTCTCACCGGCGGAGACGTTGTTGCCCTCTTCGTCGATCACCGTGTCATAGCCGTCCGGAAGCGCCCGCACGAAGCGGTCCACGTAGGTGGCCTTAGCGGCCGCCATCACTTCTTCCTCGGTGGCGTCCAGGTTGCCGTAGCGGATGTTCTCGTAGATGGAGCCGCCGAACAACCAGGCGTCCTGCAGCACCATGCCCACCTTGGACCGCAGCTCGGCCCGGCTGAGGGCGGTGATGTCCACCCCGTCGAGGGTGATGCGGCCGGCATCCAGTTCGTAAAAGCGCATCACCAGGTTCACCAGGGTGGTCTTGCCCGCGCCCGTCGGCCCCACGATCGCCACCGTCTCGCCCGGCCGCGCGGCGAAGGAGAGGTCCTCGATCAGCGGCTTGTCGGGGCTGTAACTGAAGCTGACGTTGTGGAACCGGACCTGCCCTTCGGTTTGGGCGGGCAGCGATTCGGTGGCGGTGTCCGGGGCCTGCTCGTCGGCGTCGAGCAGCTCGAAGACGCGCTCGGCCGAGGCGACGCCGGACTGCAGCATGTTGGCCATGCCCGCCATCTGGCCCAGCGGCTGGTTGAATTCACGCGAGTACTGGATGAACGCGGTGGCATCGCCCAGGGTCATGGAGCCGGATGCCACGCGCAGGCCGCCCACCACGGCGATTCCGACGTAGCTCAGGTAGGAGATGAACTGCATGACCGGCATGATCATGCCGGAGACGAACTGCGCGCCGAACGAGGCCTTGTAGAGTTCCTCGTTCTTTTCGTCGAACTGTTCCACCGACTGCTGCTCGCGGCCGAAGGCGCGGACCAGATCATGGCCGCTGAACGATTCCTCGATGTGCCCGTTGAGCGCTCCGGTGTTCTTCCATTGCGCGGTGAACAGCTTTTGGCTGCGGGTGCCGATGAGGCCGGCGCCCACGGCGGAAAGCGGCAGGGCGATCAGGGCGATCAGGGCCAGCTGCCAGGAGACGATGAACATCATGATGGTGATGCCGAGCAGGCTCAGCGCGGACATGATCAGCTGCGCGAACGCCTGCTGCAGCGCCTGCTGGATGTTGTCGACGTCGTTGGTCACCCGGGAGAGCATGTCGCCGCGCTGGCGGGTGTCGAAGTAGTTCAGCGGCAGTCGGTTCAGCTTGGCTTCCACGTCGCGGCGCAGCCCGAAGACCACCCGCATGACGATTTGGTTCAGCAGCCAACCCTGCAGCCACATGAACAGCGACGCGACCACGTACATCCCCAGCACCAGCAGGATCAGGTTGCCCAGCAGTTGGAAGTCGATGCCGACCCCGGGAACCAGTTCCATGCCGCTGAGCATGTCGGCAAACTGGTCCTGGCCCTGGGCGCGGAGCCCGGCGATGACTTCTTCCTGGCTGGCGCCGGCGGGCAGGTTCGCGCCAATGGCGCCGCTGAAGATGACGTCCATCGCGTTGCCCAGCACCTTGGGCGCAATCACATTAAGCACGACTGCCACCAGCACCATGGCCAGCACCAGGATGATCCCGGCCTTCTCCGGCTTCAGCAGCCCGAACAGGCGCTTGGCGGACGGCCAGAAGTGCTGGGCCTTGCGGACCGGCGTCCCGGTCATGAAGTCCTGGTCGGCCTCGCCCGGCTGGAACTGTTCTTCCAGCACCTCGGCCTCGGCTTCAGCGGCGGCTCCCGGCGTTGGCGCCGTCACGGGGTCCGGCCCGGTGGCCACCTCGGCCGGGGCTTCCTTGTCCGGCGTCATGCCGCTTCCTCCACCGCAGTCTGGGATTGAACAATTTCCTGGTAGGTCTCCGAGCTCTCCAGCAGCTGCCCGTGGGTGCCGCGGGCCACGATCTGTCCGTGCTCCATCACCAGGATCTGGTCCGCGTCGATGATGGTGGCGACGCGCTGGGCGACGATGATGACTGTCGCGTCGCCGGTGGTCCCCTTGAGGGCGGCCCGCAGCCTGGCGTCGGTTGCCACGTCCAGCGCGGAGAACGAGTCGTCGAACAGGAAGACCTTGGGCTTGGCCACCAGGGCGCGGGCGATGCACAGCCGCTGGCGCTGGCCGCCCGACACGTTGGTGCCGCCCTGCGAGAGCGCCGACTGAAGCCCCTTGTCCTTGGCACGGACGAAGTCCTCGCCCTGGGCCACGCGCAGCGCCTCCCAGAGTTCTTCATCCGTGGCGTCCGGATCGCCGAACCGCAGGTTGTGTGCCACCGTGCCGGAGAACAGGTAGGGCCGCTGCGGCACCAGCGCCACGCGGTCCGTGATGTCGGTGCGCTCCATCCGGGTGACCGGAACACCGTCGATGAGCACCTCACCGCTGTCGGCGTCGAACAGCCGCGGGAGCATGCTGATCAGGGTGGTCTTGCCCGCGCCGGTGCTGCCGATGATCGCCGTCGTCTGCCCCGGCCGGGCCGTGAAACTGACGTTGCGCAGCACGGGTTCCTCTGCGCCGGGATAGGAGTACGTGACGTCGCGGAACTCGACGACGCCGGCCGGTTCCCGGGCCTGCTGCGGCTCGGCGGGTTCATGCACGGAGGGCTCGACGTCGAGCACCTCGCCGATGCGTTCGGCACAGACCGAGGCCCGGGGAATCATCATCGCCATGAAGGTGCCCATCATCACCGCCATGAGGATCTGCAGCAGGTACTGCAGGAACGCCGTCAGGGCACCGACCTGCATCTCGCCCGCGTCCACGCGAAGTCCGCCAAACCACAGCACCGCCGCCGTGGCCAGGTGAAGGATCATGCCGATCGAGGGGAACATCAAAACGAACAGGTTGCCGACCGAGACCGAGACATCGGTCAGTTCGCGGTTGGCCTTCTCGAAGCGCTTGGCCTCGTAGGGCTCGCGGACAAACGCCCGGA
The DNA here is from genome assembly GCF_059090935.1 of Arthrobacter sp. Y3223166. NCBI lineage: Bacteria > Bacillati > Actinomycetota > Actinomycetes > Micrococcales > Micrococcaceae > Arthrobacter > Arthrobacter sp. Y3223166. The sequence goes on from NZ_JBNHGE010000001.1 coordinate 64,531, forward strand.
CCACGCGGATGCCGGTAATCTGCTCACGGAGCACCCCGTTGATGTTGTCGATCTTCGTTTGCATCATCCGGAAGAGCGGCATCAGCTTCCAGACCAGCAAACCGACGACGACGAACAGCAGCGGCACCGATGCCCACACCAACCACGACAGTTGCAGGTCCTCGCGCAGTGCCATGATGATGCCGCCGACGCACATGATGGGTGCCATCACCATGAAGTTCAGTCCCATCAGCACGAGCATCTGCACCTGCTGGACGTCGTTGGTGCCGCGGGTGATGAGGCTCGGCGCGCCGAATCGTCCTACCTCCCGGGCGGAGAACCCGGTGACCTTGTGGAAAATGCCGCGGCGGAGGTCGCGGCCCAGGGCCATCGCTGCCTTCGAGCCGAAATAAACCCCGGCGATCGCGGCCGCCACCTGGATAAAGCTGACCACCAGCATGAGGCCGCCGGTGCCCCAGATGTAGTCGGTGTCGCCCCGGGCCACGCCCTCGTCGATGATCTGGGCGTTCAGGCTGGGGAGGTACAGCGCGGCGATGGTCGCAATCAGCTGCAGCACCACCACGGCGAACACGTAGGGAAGGTAGGGGCGGCCGTAATGGCGGATGAGGCGGAGCAGCATCGGGACGTGACGCAACTTTCGGCGAAAGGGTGGATTGAGGCCAGATAGAGGCTACACCTTGGCCAGAGCCGCTGTAACCCACGGCAGATGAACTTCTGCCCCGGCCTTCAGCGGACCGCCGGTTACCCCGCGGTTCTTCGTCCCGTGCGACACAAAGCGGCGGCGATTGGCCACGCCTGTAGCCCGCTGGAAGACTGAGGCGCACCAAACCGAGACACGGCGGAGGAAACCTCGTGAACGACCAGATGTTCCAAATCATCGCCATGCTGATTTACATGGCAGGCATGCTGGCCATCGGATGGTGGGCCTACCGGCGCACGAGCGATTTGGACGACTACATGCTTGCCGGCCGCGGCCTCAAGCCCGGCGTCGCGGCACTGAGCGCCGGCGCCTCGGACATGTCGGGCTGGCTGCTGATGGGCCTGCCCGGGGCGCTCTACGTCGGCGGGTTGTTCGAAGCCTGGATTGCCATCGGCCTGACGATTGGCGCCTGGCTCAATTGGAAGTTCGTGGCCCCGCGGCTGCGCTCCTACACGGAGGTATCCAATAACTCCATCACCGTCCCCAGCTTTTTGGAGAACCGGCTCAAGGACCGCTCGCGGCTGCTGCGGATAGTCTCCGGCGTGATCATCCTGGTATTTTTCACCTTCTACGTCTCCTCCGGCATGGTGGCCGGAGGCGTCTTCTTCGAATCCTCCTTCGGCTCCACCTATGGGGTCGGCATGCTCGTGGTCGGCGGCGTCACCGTCCTGTACACGTTGTTCGGCGGCTTCCTCGGCGCCAGCTATACCGACGTCGCCCAGGGGCTGTTGATGTTCGCGGCCCTGCTGCTGGTTCCGATCGTCGGTGTGTTCGCCACCGGCGGCCTGGCTGCCACCATCGACTCCATCCGTGAGGTGGATCCGAGCCACCTCAGCCTGTTCACCGGTGGTGCAGTCGCCGGCATTTCGGCTGCGGCCTGGGGACTGGGCTACTTCGGGCAGCCGCACATCATCGTCCGCTTCATGGCCTTGCGCACGCCCGGCGAGGCCACGGCGGCCCGCCGGATCGGCATCGGCTGGATGCTCATGACGGTATTCGGCGCCGTTGCCACCGCGCTGGTGGGCGTGGCCTACTTCCAGCAGAACCCGGGCGCCACCCTCACGGACGCCAAGTCCGCCGAATCGGTGTTCCTGGACCTCGCGCAGATCCTGTTCCACCCGTTCATCGCCGGCTTCGTGCTGGCCGCGGTGCTGGCGGCGATCATGAGCACCATCTCCTCCCAGTTGATCGTGTGCTCGTCTGCCCTGGTGGAGGACCTGTACAAGATCTTCGCCCGCAAGGACGCCCCGGCGAAGACCCAGGTGATGCTCGGCCGCCTGGGCGTGCTGGTCGTCGCCCTCGTGGCGGGCCTCCTGGCCTGGAGCCGCAACGACACCATCTTGGGGCTCGTAGCCTTCGCCTGGGCCGGGTTCGGTGCATCGTTCGGGCCGACCATCATCCTGTCGCTGTTCTGGCGCAAGCTCACCGTCGCCGGCGCGCTCTCCGGCATGCTGGCCGGCGCGGTCACGGTGTTCATCTGGGGCACCTCGGCGCTCTCGGCCACCATGTACGAGATCGTTCCGGGCTTCATCCTCAACGTCGCCGTCGCCGTCGTCGTCAGCCTCTTCACGCACAAGCCGCAGCCGGACATCGAGACGGAGTTCGCCGAAGCGGTCAGCCGCGCAACCGCGGGGAAGCCGTTCGTGGCTGCCGGAGAGCGCTGACCCACCCGGTCAACGGACCGCAAAGGGTGCCCTTTCCGACGTCGGGAAGGGCACCCTTTCGCGTTGCACACCATGCGCTGCCCGGCAGGCTAAGCGCTCCGCCGCCCGCCCTCGTGATTTACAGCGCCGGCGAGAACCAGCGGCCGGCCGGCAGCCGTCGAAGCTCCGCAAAAATCCCGCGTTAAACCGTCGACATAACTATCTCCATAGGTATAGAGTCGAAGTATCTTGGAAATGTGCAATGCGTCACACTCCGGCCCGCCATCGAGGAGGACAAGAACCCATGAGCGCCAAGAATCTTCAGGAAGTTTTGGACCAGTCCGGCAACACCGTCGAGATGCTGCGCAACTCGCAGATCGGCGCCTACATTTACCCCGTTGTCGCCCCGGAATTCACGAACTGGCGCAGCGAGCAGCGCGCCTGGCGCGAGTCCGCGGTCCTGTTCGACCAGTCGCACCACATGGACAACCTGTTCATCAGGGGCAAGGACGCCCTGAAGCTGATTTCGGACACCGCCATCAACTCGGTAGCCAACTTCCCCGTGAACAAGGCCAAGCAGTACGTACCCACCACGCCGGCCGGGCACGTCATCGGCGACGGCATCCTGTTCCACGAAACGGAGGACCAGTACGTCTACGTGGGCCGCTCCCCCGCCGCCAACTGGCTGATCTATCACGGTGAGACCGGCGGCTACGACGTGGACATCGAGGTGGACCGGCGCTCCCCGTCGCGGCCCATGGGACAGCCGGTGAAGCGCAAGTACTGGCGCTTCCAGATCCAGGGCCCGAACGCCTGGAAGATCATCGAAAAGGTCAACGGCGGCCAGGTTGAACAGCTGAAGTTCTTCAACATGGACCAGATGCAGGTCGCAGGCCGGCAGGTCCAGACCCTGCGCCACGGCATGGCCGGCGCACCGGGGCTGGAGATTTGGGGACCGTACGAGACGTACGACCAGGTCCGCGACACCATCCTGGAGGCCGGCCAGGAGTTCGGCCTCTTGGCCGTCGGTTCGCGCGCCTACCCGTCGAACACCCTGGAATCGGGCTGGATCCCCTCCCCGCTGCCCGCCATCTACACCGGCGAGGAGCTGCGCCCCTACCGCGAATGGCTCGGCGCCGACAGTTACGAGGCGGTCAACGCGGTCGCCGGCAGCTTCGTTTCGGACAAGATCGAGGACTACTACCTCAACCCGTGGGAGCTTGGGTACGGCCACATGGTGAAGTTCGACCACGACTTCATCGGCCGCGAGGCGTTGGAGAAGATCGACCCGGCCGACCAGCGCAAGAAGGTCACGCTCGAATGGAATGCCGAGGACATGGCGAAGATCTTCGCCTCGCTCTTCGACACCGAGGGCACGCCGTACAAGTACTTTGACCTGCCGCTGGCCAACTATGGTTCGTCCAATTACGACGCGGTGCTCGATGCCGCCGGCGAGACGATCGGCCTGTCCATGTTCACCGGCTACTCCGCCAACGAGAACCGGGCGCTGTCCCTGGCCACGGTGGACGCCGACGTGCCGGAGGGCACCGAGGTCACGGTGCTCTGGGGCGAGCCCGACGGCGGGACCCGCAAGACCACCGTGGAGCCGCACCGGCAGCTGAACGTGCGGGCCATCGTCAGCCCGGTGCCGTATTCACAGGCAGTCCGCCAGGACTACCCCGGCGGCTGGCGCTCCGGACAGAAGGCCTGAGCCAGGCTGCGTTAGGCCGCGACGGCGGGGAAGGTGCCAAGGGCACCTTCCCCGCCGTTTTGCCGTTTTCCTGGCGCCGCTCAGGCGGGACCGTCGTCAGCTGCTGTTTTCCTGGCTGCCGGTTTCTTCGATGTACCGCTCGCCCGACTCGGTCTCGCCGACGCGGAAGTGCTGCTCCATGTGCTCGATCGCCGCGGCGTCTTCGGGGCCGGGCGCGCTGACTGGATCGTCAATAGCCGTCCGGTCGGCATCGCCGTAAACGTTGGCCAGACCCTTCTTGGCATCCGCAGGCAACTCACCGGGCGGGAGCAATTCCTCGTCCCGGGAGGTTTCGCCGCCCTGGTTCTCTTCGCGCTCCGTACGGTCGTAGCGGTCCGGGTTGTTGATTTCCTCGCTCATGAATCTCCTTCCCTCAAGCGCTGGTGCGCCCTGTCTTCACCTAACCACAGAGCGGCGGTGCGCAACAGGGCCGGGAACCGCCCACCACGCCCCCAGGGGCTCCATCAGCCAACCTGGGCGGGGCCACGCCGGCGGCCCGATCCGGCCCTGACTCCCGCGAGCGAGCGCCGCTCAGGAGCCGCGCTGCCCAAGTATTAGAACCTGTTCAAGCATCGTCCCCTGTCAGGGCGCCATGGCGCACCAAAAGATGGACACTTCCGTCTGAACGTGGACAGCGCAGCCCCCGGAAGCCGGCTGGGCATCGCCGCGGCGCGGAGTCACCGTCCCCGATGAGCTTCCGTTCGCGCAGCGCTACCGTCCGGCGCGGAAGTCTTTGACCCAGTCCGCCGTGGCCTTCATTCCGCCGAACGTGTAGAAGTGAAGCTTCACCGTGCCGTGCACCGATGGGTCATAACGGCCGGCGAATTCCTCCAGGAACTTGTCCGGCCCGGCCGTCCCCAGCAGGTTGGTCAGGGAGAAGCCGTACTTGTGCACGATCCCGGCGGACGAGGCCACTCCGAACCGCTTGGCATAGTTCAGCAGCCTCTTGACCCCGGCCGGCCCGGGGATGCCGATGCGCACCGGCGCGTGGATCCCGCGGCGGCGGGCCTCGGCCAGCCAGTCGAAGACGGGATCCGTGTCGAAGCCGAACTGCGTGATGATGACCGCTTCAAGGTCTTGCCGCTGCAGTTCGGCATGCTTGTCTTCCAGCGCCTTCCACAACACCTCGCCGGAAATGTCCGGATGCCCCTCCGGGTAGCCGCTGATGCCCACGCGGCGGATTCCGTACCGGGGCAGGAGCCCGCTGCGGATGACCTCGAGCGAGTCCGGATAAGGCCCCATCGGCTCGGCCGGGTCGCCGCCGACAACGAAGACGTCCTCCGGTGCCGCATCGGCGGACAACGCCTGCAAGAAGTCTTCCAACTCGGCCCGCGACGCCAACCGCCGGGCAGAGACATGGGGTACCGGCAAGAAGCCGTGCCGTTTGACGGCGGCCGCCGCCGCAACCCGCGTCGGCAGGTCCTCGTTTCCCAGGAAGGTGACGTTGATCCGCGTTCCCGCCGGAATCGTGCCGGCGGCATCTTCCAGCGCGGGAACATCCTTGCCGGTCATCTCGAGCGAGAAGTCGTCGAGCAATGTCCGGGCCGCCTGGGACGGCGCGTGCTTGGGGTCGGCCATAGTCGGAATTCCTTCCTCGTGTGGTGCCGGTCACCCTTGACCGACCTGCAGCGAGTCTAGCCGGAAAGCCACTACCAACATAGGGGGTGATAAGTGGTTTGCATTTCTCAATCACTGGGTGGATACTATGTGAGCCTTTCCTTCTAATCCCAGGAACAACCATGTCCACGCCCCGCGCGCTGCGGCCCTTCGCCCATCGCAACTACCGCATCCTCATTTCGGCCCTGGCCATCTCGGTCTTCGGCGCCGGCATGTGGGCCGTAGCCATGGTGTATCAGGTCATCGCCCTGGGCGGCGGACCCATTCAGCTGTCGCTCGTCGCCACCTGCGCCAGCGTCGGTTTGTTGGCGTTCGTGCTGCTCGGCGGCATCGCGGCGGACCGTCTTCCGCGCCGCCGCCTGATTATCAGCGTGGAGGCGGCCAACCTGGTGGCCATCGGCGCGGTGGCCCTGCTGGCCATGACCGGGCTGCTGCAACTGTGGCACCTGGCCGCAGCCGCCTTCCTGCTGGGAGTCGGTGCCGCGTTCTTTTTTCCCGCCTACTCGGCCATCCTGCCGAGGATCCTGCCGGCCGAGGACCTGCTGGCGGCCAACGGCATGGAGGGCACCATGCGGCCGTTGCTGCAGCAGGCCGCCGGACCGGCGGCAGCGGGCATGATCGTCGCCTCCTTCTCCCCCGGGGCGGCCATCGGGTGGATCACGCTGTGCCATCTGTCCGCGTTGATCATCCTGAACTTCCTCGGACAGGAACTGGCTCCGGATGCAGGGACGACGGCGTCGGTCGCCGCTGCAGACGAGCCCCCGGGCAAGCGCGGCTCCGTGCTGGCGGATCTGCGCGAGGGCGTGGCCTACACGCTGAAGACTCCCTGGCTGCTCTGGACGCTGCTGTGGGCCGTCGTGAGCGTGCTCATCTTCATTGGCCCCATTGAGGTACTGCTGCCGTTTGCGGTTGCAGACCAACTGGGCGGGGACTCGCGCACGTTTGGCTTCCTGCTTGGCATCTTCGGCATCGGCGGCGCCACCGGGGCGATGGTGACTGCCTCGCTGCGGCTGCCCCGGCGCTACCTGACCATGATGCTGCTGTTCTGGGGCGCCGGCGCCCTGCCGATCGCCGTCATCGGCTTCACCGGCAGCTTTTGGTGGATGGCCGCGGCACTGTTCGTGGTCGGCGCGACCGGCAGCGCGGGCCAGGTCATCTGGGGCACGCTGCTGCAGCGCCGGGTGCCGCCGCACCTGCTCGGCCGGATCTCCAGCCTGGACTTCTTCGTCTCGCTGGCGTTGATGCCGGTCTCCATGGCGCTCGCCGGGCCGTTGGGCGAAGTCGTGCCTGTCTGGCTGATTTTCCTGCTGATCGGCCTCGCCCTGCCGCTCCTGGCTGTGCTGGCGCTTATTTTCGGCGGAATGCTGAAGGACGAGCTTGAGCACCCGCTGGACCGGACTTTGGAACCGGTTGGGCCGGCGCGCACTTAGCGCGGCCCGGCATCCCGTAAACAACGGCTTCGGGACCACGATCCACGATCAACCTCGATTTTCGCGTGGCCATCCGACTACCGATGGATATAGTGATTGGCAACACAACACTGAAAAGGAAGTTGAATCAGTGAGTCTCCGCTACGCCTTGCTGGCGCTGCTCAGCGTCGAACCCATGACCGGCTACGACCTCTATAAGGAATTCGAGTCGTCCGTCGGGAATGTGTGGCACGCGCCCGACTCCCAGATCTATCCGGAACTGCGGCGGATGGAGCAGGAAGGGCTGCTCGACGGGGAGGAGGTCATCTGGGGCCAGCGCGGGAGGAAGCGCCGTTACCACATCACCGCCGCCGGGCTACAGGCCTTCCGGGAGTGGATGAACACCACGCTCGACTACACCCGGGTGCGGGATCCAGCCCACCTGAAGGCGGCCTACCTGGAGTGGGCCGAACCGGACGCTGCGCGCGAACAGATGCGCGCGCACATTGAGCACCACACCGCGCTCCGGCAGCAGTGGGAGCAGCGGATCCGCGAGATCGACGACGACAGCAGCGAGATGCTCAATCGCCGGTTGGCCGGCACCCCGGCGAGCGAACGGACGCGGGTAAAGGCCTTCAAGCGCTTTACCTATGAAGGGCTCGTGGCCCGTGCGGAACAGGAGATTACCTGGGCCCGCCGCGGCCTCGCGCTCATCGACCGGCTTTCCGACCAGCCGGGCGTCCAGCAGCCGCAGGCGCCGCAGCCTGCCGGCGCCCGCAAGTAGGCCGGCGCCCCCAAGTAGCCCGGGCCCGCAGGCAGGCCGGCGCCCGCAGGCAATTCGGCGCCCGGAAGTTGGCCGGCGCCCGCAGGCAGTTCGGCGCCCGCAAGTAGCCCGCGCCCGGGGGCAGCCCCGTCTAGTTCGAGTATTCCTTCCGCAGGTCGGCCTTGCGGATCTTTCCGCTGGCCGTCCGCGGCAGGTCCTCCACAAACACCACGGACTTGGGGATCTTGTAGCGGGCCAACCGCCCGTCCAGGTGCTGCTGGATCTCCTCGGCGGACACCGAGAAGCCCTCGCGGAGCGTGACCACCGCGCGCGGCACCTCCCCCCATTTCTCGTCCGGGACGCCGATGACCGCGGCGCTGCTGACGGCCTCCAGCTCCAAAATGACCTGCTCCACCTCGGCCGGGTAGATGTTCTCGCCGCCGGAGATGATCATGTCCTTGAGCCGGTCGGAGATAAAGAGGAAGCCTTCGTCGTCCACGTAGCCCATGTCGCCGGACTTGAACCATACGCCGTCGGCATAGCTCTCGGCCATAGCATCGGGCCGGTTCCAGTACTCGCGGATGACGTTGGGACCCGCAATCTGGATTTCGCCGACCTCCCGCGGGGGCAGGACCTCGCCCAGCGGATCGGCGATCCGGATGTCCGTGAAGAAGTGCGGGAGCCCGGCCGATCCGGCCTTCGGGCGGGACTTCTCCGCCGCCAGCGTGGTGGCTCCGGGGGCCGTTTCGGTCATCCCGTAGCCGTTGGTGAAGGACAGCCCGCGGGCCTCGTAGGCCTCCAGCACCCGCATGGGCACGGCCGATCCGCCGCAGGTCAGCTTGTTCAGGGAGCTGATGTCCGTCTTGTCCCAGTCCGGGTGCTCGCACAGCAGCTGGTAGGTGGTCGGCACGCCGCTGATGCTGGTGGCCTTGTACTTCTCGATCAGCATCAGGGTCCGCCCCGGATCGAACTTGGGCTCCAGCACCACGGTGGCCCCCTTGAGCAGGGCCGGCAGCACGCCCATGCCCAGGGATGCCACGTGGAACATCGGGGCGATCATCAGGGCGACGTCGGTGCTGGCCATGTCGAAGTCCACGAGCACATTGATGCTGTTCCAGGTCATGTTGCCGTGCGTGAGCAGCGCCCCCTTGGGCCGGCCCGTGGTGCCGGATGTGTAGAGGATCATGGCCGGGTCATCCAGCGTCACTGCCTCATCGCGGCGTTCTGTGCTGCCGGAGGCAATGACTTCCTCCAAAAGTTCGACGACGGTGCCCGGCTCGGCTGCCTCGGCAACGGTTCCCGCCGGGGTATCTTCCACCACGATCCGCCGGTTTAGCCCCAGCAGCGCACTGCCGCGGTCAGCCAGCGTCTGCAGGCTGCGGGCGTGGACCAGGATGCGGCTGCCGGAGTCCTGCAGGGCGAACTGGACCTCGGGCGGGGCCAGCCGGGTGTTCAGCGGAACAAAGATGGCGCCCAGGGTCCCGCACGCAAAGAAGGTTTCCAGGAACGCCGGGTGGTTCTCCCCCAGGTAGGCCACCCGGTCACCGCGGCCGACGCCGCGGTCCGCCAGGGCGTTAGCCAGGCGGTCCACCCGCCCGGCGAACTCCCCGTAGCTCAGTTCACCCGCGCTGCTGATGACGGCGGTTTTCGCGGCGGACTTCATGCGGCGCTTGTGGATCCAGGCCCCAAGACCTTGATTGTGCATGGTGACATACCTTCCGACGTACCCGGCGAGCGGGTCTGGACAGCCCCCTCGAGCGGCCCCGACCCTCAAGCCCGCGGGCGGGGGCCGGACTTACGGCTCAGCGGTGAACCAGATCACACTGGACATCTCCAACCTAGGGCCATTTAGTTGAGAAAGTCAATAGTTGAAGATGCGGGTGTACCATCGGCCTTCGCCGCACCACAACCGGCGGTCCGCCACAGAAGGCAGCCGTTCGACCCGCCCGGGAACAGGAAAACGCCCCTCCGCGAGCGCGGAGAGGCGTTTCCGCCGACGGCCCGCCCCTAGCCGCACCGCCAGACCCTCAGCAACACGTCGGCCAACGCAGGCCGGTGGACGCCTATTGCCGCGGCAGGAGCGCCTCCATATCAGGGATCTCCTCGATCAGGCCGTTCTTCAGGGAGATGTCGGCGATCTCCTGGATGGACTCGGCATTGACCTCCTGCGGGAATTTCGGCAGGGTCAGCTTTTCGATGACCGCGGGGTCAAGCTGCGTGTACTCGGGCAGGATCTCGCGCACCCGGTCCGGATTCTCGTCGGCGAACGCCAACGACTTTTTCATCGCCCGAACAAAGGCCTGGGTGACGTCCGGTTTCTCCTCGGCAATGTCGTCCGAGGTGAAGTAGGTCGCCACCGTGAGGTTTTCCACCGGATAGGCATAGTTGGAGAACACGGGCACCGCACCATCGCCTTCGACGATGGTCACGAACGGCTCGACGGCGGCGATCGCGTCCACATTGCCGTTGGCCAGCGCCGCGGGCATGTCCGGGAAGGGCATCTCGACGAAATTCAGGTCCGACGAGTCCGCGCCGGCCTGCTCCACCGCCTCACGGATCGTCGAGTCGCTGATGTTGTTCAGGGTATTCACGCCGATGCGCTTGCCGGTCAGGTCCGCAATCTCCTTGATCCCGCTGTCCGGCTTGACCATCACGGCCGCGAAATCCTCATCCTGGTTGCCGGTGGTTGAAGCGCCGTTGGCCACCATCTGCATGTTCAGCCCCTTGGAGCGGGCAATCACCAGCGACGTGACATTGCTGAAGCCGAAATCCATCTGACCGCTCGTGATGGCCGGAATGATGGCCGCGCCGCCCTGCGCCGGAACGAGTTCGAGATCCAGCCCCTCTTCTTCGAAGAATCCCTCCTGGTCACCCAGATAGATGGGAGCCACGTCGACGATCGGGATGACCCCAACCTTGATGGGAGTCATTCCGCCGGCGGCTTCGGTGCCACCGGTCGGGGCCGCATCACCGCCACCGGACGGGCTGCCCCCACCGCACCCTGTTACCGCCAGCACTGCCGCCAGCGCAACCGCCGTTCCAATTCTCTTCACGGGTCCCTCTCCCACTCACCGCCCCATGCAGCAAGAGTGTGCCTTAGGTCACAGTATCTACGGACATAGTGGAGGCCGTCAACGACGGGAACCCCTGCAACAGGCCGCAGAGCGGCTCCCGCATCCCGGGAACCGCTTCGCCACCTGAAGCCAAGAACGAAGGCTACTGGACGGCCATGGCCGGCACGTCCGGAGCCTTGTCCACGTACCCGTACTTGACCATCAGCTCGCCCATGTCGCTGAGAACATCCACCGGGAGCTCGGCGTCGAACGTTTCCATCTTCAGGCCCTTCGCCACTTCTTCGGGCATGCCCATGAAGTCCGGCAGGACGGCACGGACGCCAGCCGGATCCGCTTCCGCGGCCGTCAGGGTTTCCGAAACGGCTGCCTTGAAGTCGGCCACGATCTCCGCGTTCTGGTCGGCGTAGCTGCCGCTGGTGAAGGTCACCATGGTGGGCAGGCCCGGCAAGGCCTTCTGGTTCGGGTAGCCCAGCAGCTTGTAGTCCTTGTTGGCCAACGCCTTCGACTGGAAGGGTTCAGGCACCCAAATGGCATCAACGTTTCCGCGCTCCAGCTGGGCTTCCATGTCCGGGAACGGCATTTCGCTGAACTTCAGCTTGGACGGGTCGCCCCCGTCGATCGCCGCCGATTCCATGATGGTGAGGTCGCCCTGGGTCTTGAGTGTGTTGACCGCGGTGGTCTTGCCCTCCAGATCGGCGAAGTCCTCGATCCCGGAATCAGCCTTGACGATCACGGCGTTGATATCCTCGCCCTCGGCCTTGGAGTTGCTGTAGCCCGTGACGATATTCATATCCAGGCCCTTGTCCACCGCCGTCATCACCGACAGCGGATTGCCGACGGCGAAGTTCAGGGTGCCGGTGGAAACGGCGGGCAGCATGGCAGCGCCGCCCTGCCCGGCCTGCAACTCCAGTTCCAGGCCGTGCTTCTCGAAGATGCCCTCATCGATGCCGTACTGCATGGCTCCCGACGGGGCGATCGGCAGCACGCCTACGGTGAGCTTGGTGAGCCCGGAGCCGGCGGCGCCGGACTGTTCCGCCGGCGCTTCGTTCGACCCGGAGGGGGAACCGGAGCCGCAGCCGGTCAATGCCATCGCGGCAATCGCGCCACCGGCCAACAACTTCGCCAAGTGCTTCTTCATGAAATGCTCCTCGCGGTCCTAGGCGCCGCCGCCCCCGCCGTCGGGAGACTGACTGTGATCGACGCCACACCTAATTACAATGTAGATACAATAGTTGAATAAATCAACAGTTAGGTTGGATTTGTGCAGCCGTCAGGACAAGGAGCGGCCCGGCGTCAGGCGTAAAAGCGGGCCAAGAACTCCGCGATGACCGCGGGGCGCTCCTCGCCTTCGATCTCGATGGTGTTGTTGGTCTTGATCTGGACCCCGCCCTTCACCTCGGTGACCTCGGAAATCACCGAATGCAGGCGCACCTTGGAGCCGACCTTCACCGGGCTGGTGAACCGCACACGGTCCAGGCCGTAGTTGACCTTGGTCGTGACGCCTTCCACATCGAACAATTCGCTCCACAGCGGGATGACCAGCGACAGGGTCAGGAAGCCGTGGGCGATCGGCGCGCCGAACGGTCCTTCCTTGGCCTTTTCCGGGTCGGTGTGGATCCACTGGTGGTCATCGGTGGCATCGGCAAAGGTGTTGACCTGGTCCTGGGTAATTTCACGGTAGTCGGTGTAGCCCAGGTCCTTGCCGACCAGGTTGGGCAGTTCTTCGAGGTTGACGACGGTGTTGCTCATAGAGGGCTCCTTGGAAAGATGGATGGTTCTAGCGGAATGCGCCCGTGCCGGTGATTGCCCGGGCGACTATCAGGGCGTTGATCTCGTGCGTGCCTTCATAGGAATAGACGGCCTCGGCGTCGGCATGGAACCGCGCGACGTCGGTGTCCAGGGTGATGCCGTTGCCGCCCACGACTTCCCGGGCCAGGGCAACGGTCTCGCGCATGCGGGCGCTGCAGAACATCTTGGCCAACGCCGAGTTCTCGTCCTTGTAGATGCCGTCCTCCTGCTGCTGGGTCAGGCGCACCGCCATGCCGAGCGAGGCCGTGAGATTGCCGAGCATGGTGGCCAGCTTCTCCTGAACCAGCTGGAATCCGGCCAGCGGCTTGCCGAACTGCCGCCGCTCCTTGGCGTAGCGCAGCGCGGCCTCGTAGGCGCCGGCCTGTACGCCCGCGGCGATCCAGGCGACGTCGGAGCGCATGTTGCGCAGCAGCGAGGCCACGTCCGCGAACGAGTTGACGTTCTGCAGCCGCGCGGAGTCCGGTACGCGGACTCCGGCCAGCGCGATGTCGGCGTTCTGCATCATGCGCAGCGAGGTCTTTCGCAAGATCTTGGCGATGCCGACCCCGGGGGCATCGGTCGGGACGAGGAAGCACTTGACCTGTCCGTCCGCCTGGTCGCGGGCGAAGACGGCGAGCACGTCGGCAGCGGCGGCCCCGCCGATCCAGCGCTTGGCGCCGTCGATCACCCATTCGCCTCCCTCGCGGCGGGCGCTGGTCTCAAGCCCGCCGGCGATGTCCGATCCGTGTTCCGGTTCGGTCAGCGCAAAGACGCCCTTCAACTCGAAGCTGCGGATCTTCGGGTCCAGCTCGGCGGCCTGCCCGGCACTGCCGCCCAGAGTCACGGCCGTGCGGAACAGTCCTGACTGGGCGTTGTAGAAGGTGGCGACGGAGGCGTCTGTTCGGGCGAGCTCGAAGTTGCGGAAGCCCTCGTAGAGTCCGGAGGGCTTCGCACCGCCGTCGGTCAGTTCGGCCGGCGCCATCAGGTTCAGGTCATACAGCGGCTGGGCAATCTGATACGGAAACTCACCCTGTTCCCAGTAGTCCGCCAGCAGCGGCTGAACCTGCTCCTCGAGCACGCCGCGCAGCCGGCCGAGCACGGTGCGTTCGGCGTCGGTCAGCAGCGCGGCGTAGCCGTACTGGTCGGAGGGATAGAAGGGTCCGGCCGCGGTGCCGGCCTTCTCTTGGGCCACCGTGCTCATGCCTGCCCACCGCCCAGCCCGAGCAGGCGCACCGCGTTGTCCTTGAGGATCTTCGGCCGGACCTCGTCCTTCATCGGCAGGTCCGCGAACGCGCCCAGCCACTTCTGCGGGGTGATCAGCGGGTAGTCCGTGCCGAACAGCACCTTGTCCTGCAGGACGGAGTTGGAGAGTTTCACCAGGGATTCCGGGAAGTACTTTGGCGACCAGCCGGACAGGTCGATGAACACGTTCGACTTGTGCGTGGCAATCGAGTTGGCCTCGTCCTGCCAGGGCACCGAGGGGTGCGCCATGATGATCCGGAATCCCGGGAAGTCGGCGGCGATCTCGTCCAGCAGCAGCGGGTTCGAGTAGCCGAGTTTGATTCCAGAGCCGCCGGGGGTGCCGGCCCCCATGCCGTTCTGGCCGGTGTGGAACACCGCCGGCAGGCCAAGCGACTGCAGGGCTTCCCACAGGGGGTAGAACCGCTCGTGGGCCGGGTTGAAGCCCTGCAGGCTCGGGTGGAACTTGAAGCCCCGCACCCCGTAATCCTCGGCCAAGGACTTGGCCCGGTCGATGGCCTCCGGACCCGTCAGCGGATCGACGGAGCCGAACGGGATCAGCACGTCGTTGTTGCGGGCGGCGCCCTCGGCGATGTCCTCGATGCTGTTCGGCTCGTGCTTCAGGCGGGTGCGGGCATCCACGGTGAACACCACGGCCGCCATCTTCAGTTTTCGGTACGTTTCGGCGATCGCATCCAGCGACGGCGTCCGCTCCTCCGCCTTGAAGTACGCGCTCGACGCGTCCATCAGCTCCTGCGGCAGCGAGAGGTGTCCGTGGCCGTCGATCTCGACGTGAACATGCATGTCGATCGCCGCCAGCGACGCGACATCGAGCACCGGTTCGTAACGCGTGGGAGGCATGGCTATTTCGCCGCCGACTCGGGCTGCAGTTCCGCCGGCAGCTCGGGGAACGTCTCGCCCACGCTCTGCAGCCGGCCGCCGAACAGGTCCTGGAAGCGCTCGCTCAGCGCTTCGTAGTTCCAGCCGCCGTCCAGGAACTCGGTGGCGACGGGCTCCGGATGGGACCATAACTGCAGCCGGTCGCCGCCCACCCCGATCGCCTGGCCGGTCACGTTGGCTGCCGCATCGGAGGCGAGGTAGGCAACCAACCCGGCAACGTCGTCGGCCGTTCCAAAGCCCAGCTCCTTGCGGAAGAAGTCGGGCATGGCCTCGCCGCGCTCGTCCGCCTCCACGGCCTTCTGGAAAAACGGCACGGTCTTCGTCATCGCGGTGGCTGCCACCGGAATCACGGCGTTGGCGGTGACGCCGGCCTTCTTCATCTCCAGCGCCCAGGTCCGGACCATCCCGACGATCCCGGCCTTCGCCGCGGCGTAATTGGTCTGGCCGAAGTTGCCGCGCTGGCCGGTAGGCGAACCGATCGTGATGATCCGTCCCGCGACAGCGTTCTCCTTAAAGTAGGCGTAGGCCTCGCGCACGCAGGTGAAGGTGCCGCGCAGGTGCACGTTGATCACCAGGTCGAAGTCCTCGTCGGTCATCTTCAGCAGCGACTTGTCCCGCAGCACTCCGGCATTGGTCACCAGGATGTCCAGGCGACCGAAGGTCTCGACGGCGGCGGCCACCAGCTGGCGGGCAGTTTCGGTGGGCCCCACTGGGGAAGCGACGGCTATGGCCTGGCCGCCGGCGCCGGTAATACTGGCGACGGCTTCCTCCGCGACCTGCGCGTCCACGTCATTGACCACAACGGAGGCACCCTGGCGGGCAAGCTCCTGCGCGTAGGCCAGGCCGAGGCCCCGGCCGCTTCCGGTGACGATCGCTGTTTTTCCGGCCAAAGACATCTGCTGCTCCTTCGTCCCGCACGGTGGGGGTGCGTTGCGGTTTATGCTGGTCTAGAACCCATGACAACCCATATGATTGAAAAAGTCAATCATTTTGGGCAGCACCTACTTCTAGCGAGGAACCATGTCCGCAGCAACAACGGCCGTCCGCCCGTCGGCGACCGCCGGCCTTGAACGGCTGTACGGCACCGATCTGGCCAACGAAATCGAGTTCCTCACGGCGCGGGCGCGTTCGCTGGGCTCCGGCCTGGCCAACAACATGCTGGCCGAGCTTGACCTGAAGGTGCGGTCCTACTCTGTGCTGTCGCTGGCGTGCAGCGGGGAGAACCCGTCGCAGCGCGAACTCGCCGACTTCCTGAGCCTGGACCCCAGCCAGATCGTGGCCCTGGTGGACCAGTTGGAGCGGCGCGGCGCCGTCACCCGTGAAGCCGACCCGCGCGACCGCCGCTCCAAGGTCATCGTTGCGACGGCATCGGGCCGGAAGCTGTACAAGCAGGCCGAAGCGATCATCCGCGAGGCTTCGGACGAGTCCTTGGCCCGGCTGAACGAACAGGAACGGGAAACGCTGCGCGACCTGCTGCGCCGCATCGCCTTCTGACCGGCCGAGACGGGCGCCGCGTTCTGCGCGACCTGCTGCGCCGCATCACCTGCTAACCGGCCGCGAGGGGCGCCGCACACCGGACGCCGCAGGCCCGGCTACCCCCTCTTCCCAAGCCCCTCCCTCAACCCCACCCCAACCCCACCCCCTCGACTACTCAGATAACGCCCTTTTCAGCGCTGAGGAGGGCGTTATCCGAGTAGTCGATCTCGGAGGGCGGGCGGGACCGGCGCACTGGTTAAAAATCGGAGCCGGCCGCACCCCTTGCCCAGGATGCGGCCGGCGCCCCACTGCCTCCTGCTAGCCGGCGCTGCCGGCCTGGGTGGCGGCGGCGGGGCGGTGGCCCTGCTTGGCAAGCTGGATCTGTTCGTAGACGTGGTGGCGCAGTTCGGTGAACCGCGGCAGTGCCCGGGTGTTGAGCTGGTCGCGCTCGTCGGGCAGGTCGATCTCGAGGTCTTCCTGGATCACGGTCGGCGAGGAGGACAGGATGATCACGCGCTGGCCCAGGTAGACCGATTCGTCGATGTCGTGGGTGACGAACAGGACGGTGACGCCCAGTTTCTTCCAGACCGTGCGGATCAGGTCCTCCAGGTCGGCCCGGGTCTGGGCGTCGACGGCGGCGAACGGCTCGTCCATGAGCAGCACCTCGGGCTGGTAAGCCACTGCCCGGGCGATGGCCACGCGCTGCTGCATGCCGCCGGAGAGCTGCCACGGGTAGGACTGCGGCACGTGGTCCAGGCCCACAGCCTCGAGGGCGTCGTCCACGAGCTTGTCGCGCTCGGCCTTGCCCATGCCGGCGTTCTTCAGCGGCAGCTCCACGTTCTCGCGCACCCGCATCCAGGGGAACAGCGAGCGGCCGTACTCCTGGAACACCACGGCCATCTTCTTGGGCGGGCCGGTCACCCGGGCGCCGTCCAGCAGCACCTCACCCTCGGTTGGGGCCAGCAGGCCGGAGATGCACTTGAGCAAGGTGGTCTTGCCGGACCCGGACGGGCCGACCAGGCAGGCCAGCTCCCCCGCCCGCAGGTCGAAGGTAAGGTTGCGCACCGCCTCGATGTCGCCGCCGTCGGTGTGGTAGACCTTCTTGACGCCGCGCACCGAGAGCATGGCCTGGCCTTCGGGCAGGGTTTTGCCGGTCGGAACCGGGGTGGTTTCAGGCTGCATTTTCTACCTCTCGCAGGCCGTGGTACCAGCGCAGGATCTTGCGCTCGGTCCATTGGAAGATGAATGACATGGCAACACCGATCAGGCCCAGCACCACGATGCCGGACCACATTTCGGGGATCGCAAAGGAACGCTGGAACTGCACGATGGTAAAGCCCAGCCCCGAGGACGAGGCGAACATCTCGGAGATCACCATCAGGATCAGCCCGATCGACAGGCACTGGCGGACGCCGGCCATGATCTGCGGACCCGCAGAGGGCAGCACCAGGTGGCGCACGCGGGCCATGCCGCCGATGCCGTAGGTGTGCGCCGAGTCCGAAAGCACCGAGTCAATGGCGCGGACGCCTTCGATGGTGTTCAGCAACACCGGCCAGATGCAGCCGGAGATGATGACCACAATCTTCATCGTGTCGGTGATGCCCATCAGCAGCATCAGTACCGGAATCAGCACCGGCGGCGGGATGGCGCGGAAGAACTCCAGCACCGGCTCGGTGAAGTCGCGCAGCCACTTGATCGAGCCGATCAGCAGGCCGGCGACGATGCCCAGGATGATCGCCGCGGCCACCCCGATGATCAGCCGCCCGATCGAGGGCAGCACGTCGGACAAAAGCCGTTCTCCGAACCAGGTCTCGGCGAACGCGTCGACGAGCAGTGCCGGCGTGGGCACGAAGAAGTTTGTCGCGCCCAGCGTCGAGGCCCACCAGATCAGCACGAGGATGACCGGCAGCGCCAGCGCGTAGGCAACGCTTTTCAGGACTTTCACGCGATCACCTCGGAACGGATGGATTCATGCCACGACAGGGTCTTGCGCTCAATGAAGCGCATCACCAGGTTGACCAGCACGCCGATCAGCCCCGTGGCCAGCACCAGCGCATACATGCCCGCGATCGCGCCACCGGACTGCGCCAGCGCGATTTCCCTGCCCAGGCCCGGGGAACCGATCACCAGTTCGGCCGTGATGGCCAGGATCAGCGCCACCGCTGCGGCCAGGCGCACCCCGGTCATCAGGTACGGCAGGGCGGTGGGGAACACCACGTGGCGGACCCGGGCGAATCGG
This sequence comes from Arthrobacter sp. Y3223166, assembly GCF_059090935.1. Classification (NCBI taxonomy): domain Bacteria; kingdom Bacillati; phylum Actinomycetota; class Actinomycetes; order Micrococcales; family Micrococcaceae; genus Arthrobacter; species Arthrobacter sp. Y3223166. Next base: position 83,129 of record NZ_JBNHGE010000001.1, read on the forward strand.
CCCAAGCCGTAGGACTTCGCCGTTTGCATCGCCACGTTGTCAACGTCGGCCACTCCGTACAGCACCTGGATGAAGACCTGCCAAAACGATGCGTAGACAATCAGCATCAGCGAGGACTCGATCTTCACGCCGAACAGCAGCACGGCCAGCGGAATCAACGCGACCGACGGGATGGGGCGCAAAAACTCCACCGTGGAGTTCGTGAATTTCCGCAGGAAGTTTGACGAACCGATGATGAAGCCAAGTACCACGGCCAGCAGCACCGCCATCAGCAGGCCAAGGAACCACGCGAGCATGGTTTCGCCCACCGCGAGCCAGAACGCCGCCAGGCCGAAATCGTTGAACAGCACGGCGAGCACCTCGGAGGCAGGAGGCAGGAAGCGGGCCTCAACAATCCCCACCCGCGGCACCAGTTCCCACACCAGCAGGAATGCAAGGATCCCGGCGAGGCCCAGCAGCTGCTTGGTGGGACGCTTCTTCGACGGGCGCCGGCGGGACCGGCTGGCCGCCGGCCCCTTGCTGTCAGTTGTCACCGCGGGGGCGCTCATGGGAGCATCCCGACGAGGTGCGGCGCCCTATGCAGCGCACATTTCATTTCCACTCCTTCTGCCCCGAGGAGAACGGGGATACAGACCGCGCTGTTCGCTAGCCGAACATGCGTTCACTAGCTCAAGTGTGGTCGACGCCACTTGGTGACGTCAAACACTCTAGGCCATCGTTACGCGGGCAACACTGCGCGACGGTCTTTAGCACCGCTGAATTGAATAGATCAACGGTTTGTGCTGAGGAGCTCAGCGCTTTCGGCCGAGCAGGAAGTAGGCCGCAGGGCCGATGAAGTTGAGGAAGGACGCGGCAAACCACACCGGCTTCGGCCCGTTGACCAGGGCTGCCGGGCGCTTCTTCAGGTCCTTCAGAGCGGCCGTCTGCAAGACAAGCTGCAGCCCGGCCATGGTGGCGACACGCAGCCGCTGCCCCCCGCTCAAATCCCTCAAGGACTTCTTCTTCATGGCTTTCTTCATGGCGGCCTCCCGGTCGGTTGTGGCAGCAGGTGCCTCAAGTGTAGGCGTGCCGGGCCGGCGACGCAGGGGACTAACGGTTCCTTTCGTACCGCCAGGGCAGCGAGGCGGTGGAGAGCCGGTGCCTGGCCCCGGCGGCCGCCGCCGGCCCGGGACCGGGGTAGGCAGCGTCGCCCGCCCACACGATGACCTGTCCGCTGGCCGGGTCGTCAAGCACGTGGCTCTCATAGTCGAAAGGCTCCGTGTTCCGAGCGGCTTCCAGTGCGTCCGCAACGGTGTTGAAGCGGCCCAGTTCATGCAGGGTGACCCAGGTCGGCGGGACCAGCCGCATCAGCCCCGTCTCATGCCGGCGGAGCGCTTCGCCGGGCCGCATCCAGGCGAAGCCGGCCAGCTCGCCGTCGTTGAGCACGACCTCGCCGACCGGGGCCACTGCCGTGAAAAACCATGTTTGGAAGCGGCGGACGAGGCTGTGGCGGGGCACCCAGTTGGACAGGTGTACCAGGTCCTGGCCGGCGATCCGCAGGCCGGTCTCCTCGAAGGTCTCGCGCGCCCCTGCGATCCTTGCCGCCGCCAGCTGCCGACCCTGGTCACGTTCGACGGCGCCGCCGGCCTCTGTGCCGGTGCCCGCTTCGGCGTCGGCGTCGGGTTCGGGTTTGGCTTCGGCGTCGGCTTCGGCTTCGGCTTCGGCTTCGGCTGCACGGTAGTCCCCCGGGTCCACCTTGCCGCCGGGGAATACCCAGGCCCCCGCGAAGGATCCACCGCCGGGGCGTTCCAGCATCAGGACTTCCAGTCCCTCCGGGCCGTCGCGCAGCAGGATGACTGTTGCCGCCAGCTCTGCCTGGTCCGTTTGTCTGTCCACCGCTTTATCCACGCCCTTAGCTTAGGACGGCGGCGGAGGCGTCGCTTCGAGCCGCGGATAGATATGGCCAGCGGGGCGCGCCGGCGGCGTGTCGTGCCTACTTCCGGGACAGCAGCCGCTCAACCCGCGGCTTGACCTCGGTGGCCAGCAGCGTGATGGAGTCGATCAGGTGCTCGTGCGGCAGCCCGCCGATGTCGGTCTGCAGGAAGTGGCGCACATGTCCGAGGTATCCGTGCAGGTGGGCAATCCGCTCGGCCACGTCGTCCGGATCGCCGACGTAATAGGCGCCCGGGGCCTCGGTTTGGGCCAGGAAAGCGCGCTTGTCGGGCGCGGGCCAGCCGCGCAGCCGGCCCATTTCCACGTTGAGGTTGTGCCAGCCGGGGTAGAACCGGTCGAGGGCCTCCTGCTTGCTCGGCGCCACCAGCCCGAGGGCGGCAACGGAAACCTTGATCTGCGGACCGCTGTGGCCGGCCTGGGCCGCGGTGCGCCGGTAAAGCTCGGCCAGTGGAGCGAACCGGTGCGGGGCTCCGCCGATAATCCCGTAGGAGACGGGCAGTCCGAGCTGCCCGGCCCGGGCGGAAGAACCGGCGTTGCCCCCGGTGGCCAGCCAGATGGGCAGCGGCCCGGCGGCAGGGCGCGGCACGACGGCCAGGTCCGCGATGGGCGGCCGCCGGGATCCGCTCCACGTCACTTCTGGGGCGCGGCTGTTGTTGATGGCCATCAGCAGATCCAGCTTCTGCGCATATAACTCGTCGTAGTCGCCCAGGTCGTAGCCGAACAGCGGAAATGTTTCCACCGAGGAACCGCGGCCCGCGGTGATCTCGACGCGGCCGCCCCCGGAAATCGCGTCCGCCGTGGAGAACTGCTGGAACACGCGAACGGGGTCGTCCGTGGAGATGATGCTGGCGGCGCTCCCGAGCCGGATCTGCTGCGTGGCGGCCGCGGCCGCGGCGACGATCGCGCCCGGCGAGGACGCGGGCATGCTGGTGGTGTGGTGCTCGCCGATCCCGAAGTAATCCAAGCCAACCGTGTCGGCGTGGAGGATCGCCTCAAAGAGGTTACGGATGGCCTCCGACGTCTCCCGCTGGCTGCCGTCCGGATTGAGTTGCGTGTCGCCGAAGCTGTAGGCACCGATTTCCATGTCTTGTCCTGTTCTGCCTGTTGATGCCGTCATCGACACGCCGGTTCGGTGGCCTCCGCCAAGAGGCCGCGGAGCTCGTCGGCGGCATGGGCGGCGTTGAAAATGCGGGTCCCCGGCTGGAAGGCGCGGCCGGCCGAGAGCGGGCCGGCATCGACCGGGTCGTAACCCAGGCGATCGATGAAGGCCGCGACCAGGGATTTGGCGTCGTCGTGATCGCCGGCAAGAGCCAAGGCTCGGCGGCCGGCGGAACCCGGATCGCGGCCCTCCTCTTCGAGTTCCCGGTACCCGATGTGGTTCAGGGTTTTCACCAGTCGCGCGCCCGCCAGGAAATCCTGAACGACCTCGCTGCTGCCGCGCGGGTCGTTCTCGAAATCGCTGATCACGCCGTCGGTCGGTGCCCAGTAGTTCATCGCATCGATCACGGTCTTGCCGGCCAACCGGCCCGGATCCAGCGTGCGGTAACGGTGCAGCGGGATCGCGGCGAGAACCAGGTCCGCCTCCCCCACTTCCGCGGCGTCGACCGGCTCCGCCCCCGGCGTGATGATTTCGGTCAGCAAGGCGATCTCTGCGGCCGGCTTGGACGTCGCGATCTTCACCCGGTAGCCGGCTGTGAGCGCCTGTCGCGCGACGGCGGTGCCCACCCGGCCAGCCCCCAGGATGCCAACGGTGCCACGCTTCATTCCAACTCCAGTCTGCAAATATGCTGTCCGACAGACTATATTCACTACAGATTATCTGTGCAACTTCGCATGATTCGTTATCATGAGAGTCATGACAGGAGAACGAGCCGCCACAGCGGACAGGACGCACGGCCCGGTTCCCGGCGACTTCGGCTGGAACCTCGGCATGGTCCTGCGCGGGTACCAGTCAAAATTCGAGGAGGCCGTCACCGGCATGCCGGAAGGCATCCGCGGCTACCAAATCCTCTCCGCCGTCGTTCATCGGGACCCGCCGAACCAACAGGCCCTCGGGTCGCACTTGGCGATCGACCGCACTGTCCTGACCTACATCCTCGACAAGCTCGTGGCCGCCCGGCTGGTGGAGCGCGTCCCCGCCGCGAACGACCGGCGTGCACGGAAAATTGTTCCCACCGCGCAGGGACGCGCCGCACTCTCGGAGCTCGAGGTCCGCGTCGCACGTGCCGAGCAGGACCTGCTCTCCGGCCTGTCGCCGGAGGACGTGCGCACGCTTTCCGCCCTGGTCGAGGTGTTGGCCATGGGAATCCACCGCGCGCAGCCGAACTCCAGCCCGTGTGAGGCGATGGACCACCTGCCCTAGACTCGTCAGCATGTGGATCGGCTGGATTGAGTTCGACCTGCTCCTGGGCGACGTGCATTCGCTCAAGGAAAAGCGATCCGTGCTGCGGCCGATCATCGCCGAGGTCCGGAAGCGGTTCGATGTCTCAGTGGCGGAAGTCGGCCAACAGAACCTCTACCGGCGGGCCGAACTGGGCATCGGGCTGGTAGGCGGCGACCGGGCCCATGTGGTCCAGGTGCTGGACACGGCCGAGAACTACATTGCCTACCGCCCCGGCGTGGACCTGCTCAGCACGCGGCGGAAAATACACTCCAGCGACGACTGAGCCCGCCCCGCGCCGCTGCAAACCGGTTTTGCAGCCCGCCGATGAGCATCGACCGGTGTGGATATTGGTAGCGTTGGTCACGCCCATGATCCGTGCCACATCCGGAGGCTCTGTTGACTACCCCCGCCACCGACGAGCAGTTTTCCACCGTCGAGGAGCTTGTCCGCCACCGCTATGCCTCAGACAAGGCGTCGCAGCACCTTGGCATCGAGGTGCTGGAGGCCGAAGAAGGCCGTGTAGTGATGTCCATGGGCGTCCAGGACTACATGCTGAACGGTCACCACATCCTGCACGGCGGCTACCTGTTTACGCTCGGCGATACGTGCTTCGCGTTCGTTTGCGAGTCGCTGGGCCGGCCGTCGGTCTCCCGCCAGGCGGAAATAACGTACATCGCGCCCGGCGCGGCCGAAGCCCGCCTGGTGGCCACCGGCGTCGAACGCACCCGCTATGGCCGCAACAACATCGTGGATATCTCCATTCACGACCATGACGGCCAGCATCTGGCCGAGATGCGCGTCTACGGCGTGCTGGTCCCGAAGAAGTAGTTCCGCCCCCCTGCACCGAAGGAGTATTCCCGATGGCCGTAGTGCCCGCGATCGATCTCAATAACGGCGTCAGCATCCCGCAGTTGGGCTTCGGCGTTTTCAAAGTGCCACCGGCTGAAACGCAGCGGGCCGTTGAAGCTGCGCTGGAGGCCGGTTACCGCCACATCGACACCGCCGCCGCCTACCGCAACGAGTCCGGCGTGGGCGCGGCGATCAGATCCAGCGGGATCCCGCGCGAGGAACTGTTCATCACCACCAAGCTCCGCAACGGCGAACAGGCCGACGCCCGCCGGGCTTTTGATAACAGCCTGCGCGAACTCGGCTTGGACTTCGTGGACCTGTACTTGATCCACTGGCCGGTGCCCTCGCAGAACCTGTACGTGCAGGCGTGGCAGGCGCTCGAAGAACTCTACGCCGAAGGCCTCAGCCGGGCCATCGGCGTCTCCAACTTCCTGTCCGAGCATCTACAGACCCTGCTGGCCGCCGGAGGCATGGTGCCGGCGGTCAACCAGATCGAGATCCACCCGACCTTCCAGCAGCGCGAAGTGGCGGCGCTCAGCCGCCGGCACGGCATCGCCGTCGAGGCCTACAGCCCTCTGGGCCAGGGCGCCGATTTGGAGAGCCGGACGGTCACCGCCATCGCGGCAAAGTATCTGGCGACTCCGGCCCAAGTGGTGCTCGCCTGGCATCTGGCCAACGGCAACATCGTGATCCCCAAGTCCGCCAACCCGGGCCGGATAGCGAAAAACCTGACCGCGGCACGGCTCACGCTCGATGCGGAGGACCTGGCCGCGATCACGGCGCTTGACGCCGGCGGTCGCATCGGCGCGGACCCGGCCACGGCCGCCTTCACGCAGCTCTAGAACGACGGTTGCCGGTGTCCGCGTTGGACACCGGCAACTGTAGGGAACCTGCTGAGCGCTAGAGCCGGCGGTACTCGGCCACCATCGGGCAGTCGAACGGGTCCCGCGCCGACAGGCCAACCTTGTTCAGGTACCGGACCACGATGCCGTAGGACTTGGGCAGCGACGTTTCGGTGTACGGGATGCTGTGGCTGGCGCAGTATTCGCGCACGATCCGGGCGGCCTTGGCCAGGTTGGGCCGCGGCATGCTCGGGAACAGGTGGTGCTCCACCTGGTAGTTGAGCCCGCCCATAAGCGCATTGATGGCGCCGCTTCCCCCGGGGGTGCGGCCAACGATGTTGCGGCTGGTCAGGACCTGGCGGCTGAGGAAGTCCACCTTCGAGTCCTTGGGGATCAGCGGCATGCCCTTGTGGTTCGGCGCGAAGGACGCACCCATGTAGACCCCGAAGACGGCCAGCTGCACTCCGAGGAACGCGAACGCGATGCCCGGCGGGAGGAAGAAGAAGATGGCCGCGATATAAAGAGTGAGCCGCGCGAACAGCACGGAAATTTCCCTCTTGCGGCCCTTGACGGGGCCGCGTGCAAACAGCGACCTGATGGAGGTGGCGTGCAGGTTGATGCCCTCGAGCATCAGCAGCGGGAAGAACAGGTAGCCCTGCCGGCGGGTGAACCAGGCCATCAGGCCGCGGCGTTCGGCAGCTTGTTCGGGCAGGAAGGAGACGGTGTCCTGCTCGATGTCCGGGTCTTTCCCGATGGTGTTCGGGTTGCCGTGGTGCCGGGTGTGTTTGTTCATCCACCACTGATAGCTGATGCCCACGACGGCGTTGGCCAGGAACCTTCCGGCGCGGTCGTTGGCCGGACCGGTTTCGAAGACCTGCCGGTGGGCGGCCTCATGGGCCAGGAACGCCAACTGCGTGAACAGGATGCCCAGTGCGCCGGCAATCAACAGCTGGAACCAGCTGTCGCCAAGCAGTACGAATCCGGTGACCGCGCCCGCCAGCCCCAGCGCCAGTGCAACAAAGAGGCTGATGTAGAACCCCCTGCGCTTTCGCAGCAGACCTGCATCCCGCACGGTGCTCAACAGCTGGGAGTAGCCGCTGGCGGCGGAAGAACCGCGCTTGCTACGGGTAGAAGTTGTCGGTGGAGATACAGATATGCTCATGCAGCCTTCAGTGGTTCGGGTCCGACTTCCCAGCCGCGGAATAGGGCGAATGCCCCGTAGATGAAGATCACTTTACGATAACAACCTGAACGCGCCCTGAACAGGGGGTGCCGTGGTAGCGCCGTTCGGATTCCCGGCCAAAGTCCTGTACAGTAATTTTTGTAGTTGTTGTGTTGCGCATTTGATTTTGAGCAACAGGCCCTTCACCGAAGGGTTTGTGCTTCTCTGAACGGCGGACGAAAAACACCGCTGCAAGCGACCCGTGAAGTCCGCGGGCCGTGTAAATACTCGGAGGAGTACAAAATGGCAACTGGAACCGTCAAGTGGTTTAACTCTGAAAAGGGCTTCGGCTTCATCGCTCCGGACGACGGCTCGGCCGACGTCTTCGCTCACTACTCGGCTATCGAGAACAGTGGCGGATACCGCGAACTGCGTGAAGACCAGAAGGTCGAATTCGAAACCGTGCAGGGCCCCAAGGGCCTGCAGGCTGCCAACATCCGCGGCCTCTAAGACGGCAGCGGCAACGCCGCTCTAGTCTTTTCCAATGGAGCCGGTTCCCGTACGGGAACCGGCTCCATTGTTGTGCCCGGCTGTTTTGCCCCGCCGTTTTGCCCGGCAATTCACTCCCACTGGCAGGAATCGCTCATCCGGGGGCAAACTTGAGGCATGCCCTTGACACCAGTGCCCGCCAGTACCGGAACCTTTTTGGCCGACATGGTCATGCAAATCCTGATGTTCACCGGCATCGCCGTGCTGTGCGTCGGGACGGCCGCGGCGGTGACCGTTTGGCTGGTGATCCGCAGGATCCGGCGCTCCCGCCGGTTGCGGAACGGGCTGCGCCGGGGGTCGCTCACCGTCCGCAGTTTCAGCAAGGACGCCGCCGGCCGCCGCCTGGCCCGCCAGCGGCTCGGATTGCAGCGCTCGGCGGAAGCGACGGAACGGACACTCGCCTCCGCCCGGGCGGAGGGCCGCCCCGTCGGGGAGCTGCCGCTGGTGGCCGCCAGGCTTGAAACGGCTTCCCGGTCCCTGGACGAACAGCTGAAGTTGGCGGAAGGCGAGCCGGTCCCGGAGGTCAAACGCTCCCTCGCCGCCAGCCTGGGCGGGCGGACCGAACAACTCACCCGGCTGTCGGGCCAACTGCGGCAACACCTGGTGGAAGCCGGGTACTCTGCCGACGCCGAACAGCTGGAACTGGCCGGCCGGCATTTGTCCCGGGAGATCGAGGCGCTGCACGCATGGTCCTCGGCCTACCGCGGTGTCCGCGACGGGCGCAGCCCCGCCGTCCCGCCCCACCCCCGGTCCGGCCCGCCGCGCCGCCAGCCCGCCCCGGCGCGGCGTCGGCCCGATCCCATGAGGAGCTAACGTGTCCATCAAGCACCGCCTTGGACGCATCATCCGCGCCAACCGCGCGGCCAGGGAGACTCCGGTCGATCCCCTGGCGGCCATAGAGGCCAGCCAGCAGCAGCAGTCCGAAGCGGTGGACCAAGCCCGCCGCAGCGTCGCGGACATCGCGGCCGACTGCCGCCGCATCGGGCTGCTGTTGGATGAGGCCAAAGCAGAGCAGGCGTACTGCGACCGCCAGGCCGAAGAGTGCGTGGCCCGCGGCGACGACGACGGGGCCCGCGAGTTCCTGCACCGGAGCATTACGGCGTCGAAGCGCGTGGAAACCCTCGCCCGGCAATATGAGCGCATGGCCGATCAGTGGCGCCGGTTGGACGGGGAGCTCGCCCGCCTGTCCTCGCGGATAGACGAGAGCCGCCTGCGGTACCAGACCCTTCAGGCACGCCACAACGTCGCTCAGGCCACGCTCGGCATGCAGCAGGCCGCCTCGGCGGCAGCCGGCAGCGCAACCGGAATGCAGTCCGCTGCCCGGGATGCCGAGCGGGAGACCCGTCGCATCGAGGCCGAGGCATCCGCCCGCAACGAAATCGCATGGTCGGACCCGGACTCGCCGCAAGTGCAGGAGGCCTTCGAATGGCTGGAGGCCAGCACAGAAGTTGACGACCAGCTGGGCGCGCTGAAGTCGCGGCGCAACAAGGCGCCGGAAGCCTGATGGCCGCAGCGGCCAGACCCGTCGTCACCGTCCTGTACAAAGACCACCTGCCGCCTGGCATGGAGGACGTGGAGGCCGCCGCGGAGGTGCGTTACGCCACCGCGGACGACCTGGAGGAAGCCTTGAACGGCGCCCAGGTGCTGTTCCTCTGGGATTTTTTCTCCCCCGCACTGGAGGACGCCTGGCATGCGGCCGGCTCGCTGGAGTGGATTCATGTGGCCGCCGCCGGCGTGGACAAGCTCCTGTTCCAGGAACTGCGGGATTCAGGCGTGGTGGTTACCAACGCCCGCGGCATCTTCGACCGGCCGATCGCCGAATTCGTCCTCGCCGGGATGCTCGCCTTCGCCAAGGACCTGCCAGGTCTGCTGTCTTTGCAGCGGGAGCGCACCTGGCGGCACCGTGAGACCGAACGACTGGAGTCCGGCCGCGCCCTCATCGTGGGCACCGGTGCCATCGGACGCGAGATCGCGCGCGTGCTCAAGGCCCTCGGCCTGCACGTTGCCGGGGCCGGGCGCACTGCCCGCAGCGACGACGCGGACTTCGGCGAGGTGTACGCGTCGTCGGAACTCGCCGCCGTCGTCGGAACCTTCGACTGGGTGGTGATGGTGGCACCGCTGACCGAAGAGAGCCGGCACCTCGTCGACGCAGCCGTGCTGGAGGCCATGAAGCCCACGGCCCGGCTGGTGAACGTGGGCCGCGGGGCGTGCGTGGACACCGACGCCCTGGTGGCGGCGCTGCGATCCGGCGCCATCGCCGGAGCCGCACTGGACGTGTTTGAAACCGAGCCGCTGCCGGCCGACCACGCGCTCTGGAAGATGGACAACGTGATCATTTCGCCGCACCTCAGCGGTGATGCCCGTGGCTGGCTGCCCCAGCTGGCCGGGCAGTTCGCGGACAATTTCGCCCGCTACACCCGGCAGCAGCCGCTGGAGAACATCATCGACAAGACGCTGGGTTTCGCGGCGCCCGCAGGATCCTGAACGAGCAGGGCGCTACACGGCTAAGCGGGCTTCAATGCCGTCAAGCAGCAGGTCCAGCGAGAATAGGAAGTTCTCGTCGTCGTCGATAGCTGACATGGAGGCTGCAGCAGCCGCAGCGTTCGGGAAGCGGCCGGCCGGAGCTTGGGCGTAGGCTTCTGCCCAAGCCCGAACGTCCGTTGCCGACTTCTCGCCCAGTAACTTCAGGGCAGCACTGAAACCTGTCCAGGCGAGCATAAAGTCGGCGCAAGCCCGGTAAATTTTGACAACGTCGTCACCCTCGAATCCTGCTTTTCGTAAGGTGGCGAGAATCGTCTCCACGAAGCGCATCTCGGACTCTTGCCGTGTCACACGCACGGCGGCGAGGGCAGCCACTTGGGGATGTGCCAGGTAGGCCCTGCGCCCGCGAATGAGCAACTCCCGGATGTCCTCTCGCCAGGATTGGGTTGGCTCAAAATCACGGAGGGCTTCGCCGATCAGACGGTCTGTCAGCGCCAGAAGCAGTTCGTCTTTGTCTTTAAAGTGTCTGTACAGTGCGGTGGGGTCCGCGCCCAGGGCTCGCCCGATGCGGCGGAACGTTAGTGCGGAAGCACCGGACTCGTCAGTCAGCTGCAGGCAGGTATCGATGATGATTTCGCGATTGAGCCCTTTTGCCCGCTGCCGGGGATTAGCGAGTCCCGCCTCTGCCCCCATTAGGTTTCCCGCCCCAAGATGTGCGCCACACCTGTAGCCTCGCACATCGGATGCCGTGGTGTCAGGTGGAGGAGGGCGGAGACGGATTCTCGCCGTTCCCTGTTCCCCGGCTACACGACTGCGTCCTGTTGGGTTTTCACTGACTCGACGATTTCACCACCACGCTCCGCAACACCGCTGGCGCGGGATACTGCGTACAGCAGCGCTCCGAAAATGAGGCTGGGAATACCGATGGCCAGCCCCAAAGCGTCCGTGCTGATGATGCCGATCAGGCTGCCGCCGACGACCGGTCCCAGTGCAACGCCCACGATGTAAACGCCGGTGACAAGGGTTGCCACGCGGCCTGAGAGATCCATCCGCGCGGCAAGCGCGAAGACCAGCGCCAGCACGGCGCCGTACATCGCTCCAGCCACTACAAGTCCTGTCGACAGTGTGGCTGATCCGTCGGCTGTCAAGACCAGGTATTTGCAGATGGATCCGATGGTGATTATCAGTCCGATGGCCAGGGATCGGCCCAGGAGCTTCAGGGCAAGCGGGGAAAGCAGCGCGCCCGCGAGACCGCCGACAACGCTGAGCGAAAGGACGAGGGAAAGGTCCTCGAGTGTCATCCCGGCATGTTCAGTGCCAATCACACCGGAGATGGCGTAGACGAGGTCTTCGGTCATGCTCCAAAGCCCAAAAACCAACGCCAAAATGATGGCCTTGATCCCGAACTGGCGCCCCGAGACGGGTTTCTGGGCTACCTCGATGGGCACGTTGGGCAACCCTCCAGCGGCGAGCAGTCCGACCAGCCCTACTGCCGTCAGGATGAGCAGAATCGTGCGGAGGTCGCTGCCGAGGACCGGCACGATAGCCAGAAGTGCCGCCGCAGCCAGGCGGTTGACGATCATGACTATGTTGACGGTCTTGTCCGGATCACGGGTAGCAGCGGAAGCTGCGGTACCGGCAGCCACCACTGTGCCGGCGCCGATGCCCGCAAGCACAATACCGATGCCAACGGCGGTCTCGTTCAGAGTCGCGGCACCCGCACCGAAACCGAGGGCCATAACCAGCAGGCCTATTCGGGCAACTCTGGGACGGTCTCCCTTCGCGACCAACTTGGTACAGGCAAAAATGCTTGCTGCGGTGCCCAGTGACATTGCCGTGGCCAGCGCAGAGGCCGCAGTGATGGACATGCCGAGGTCCGCAATGAGCGCCCCGATCAGCACGGGTACAAGGTTGGCCGCAAGCAGAGCCATCACCCAGGTGCCAAGAAATCCAATAACTACCCTGGGCGTGAGAGGCGGGATGGAACTGGTCGGAAGCATGTGTTTCCCTTCGAGGGGTATGGCTAGTGGAGCGATCGACACCTGTGGGTAAAGTCAACGGCGTTGTCAACGGCGCTGACTGAAGAGTGGCATAGTGGCCCACCTCACCACAACAGTCCCGGCTGTGATCTGGATCACAGTTGCGCCCCGGGCGCGCCGCGGGCCCGAGGAGTGTAAGACAAGCAGAGTCAACGGTGTTGACTTTGCGGCTGTTGCCTGTCTTATGATGTGCACCTGCTCATCATTCGCACCTGACACCATCCCCGGCGGAGACGAGCAGCGGGTCGAGGAAAAGCCGCCGGCCAGGAAAGGACCGCAAAGGAGCAGCATGACCGACTGGGTATTCCACTCCGGCAGAATCTTCGACGGGGTGCGCCTGCGACCGGACGTTACCGCAGTCGCCGTGACCGGCGGGCGGATCACGGACGTCGGCACGGACGATGAGGTGCGTGCCGCGGCCGGCAAAGCGGCGGAAACGGTAGATCTGCGCGGAAGGCTGCTGTGCCCGGGTTTCACCGACGCCCACGTACACGCCGTTTACGGCGGGATTGAACGACTCAGCTGTGACCTGTCGGAGGTCTCAGGGGCAAAGGCCGCGCTCGCCACTGTGCGGGAATACGCCGCAGCTAATCCCGACAAGGAGTGGATCACCGGGGGTGGTTGGTCAATGGCCGACTTCCACGGCGGCGCCCCTCGCAAGGAGCAGTTGGACGAGGTCGTTGCAGACCGGCCGGTGTTTCTCCTTAACCGAGACCACCACGGGGCCTGGGTCAACTCCCGGGCCCTTCAGCTGGCCGGCATCGATGCCCGAACACCGGACCCTGCTGATGGGCGGCTGGAGCGGGACAGCGACGGTAACCCCACCGGCACTCTGCATGAGGGCGCCATGGACCTTGTGGGCAAGCTGGTGCCGGAACCCACCGATGCGGAACTGGCCGAAGCACTGCTCGAGGCACAGCGATTCCTGCACGCGCAAGGCGTCACGGGCTGGCAGGAAGCGATCCTTGGGGACTATGCGGGCTACCCGGACGTCAGCCGGATATACCGGCAGCTGGCCGGAAACGGCATGCTCACCGCACGGGCCACAGGAGCTTTGTGGGTGCCGCGCACCACAACGTCGGGCAACCTCGCCGAGCTGGTGGAAGGATTCGAAGAACGGCGACGGGAGAACGGAGTTGCGGGCTTCACCACCACGAGCGCCAAGATCATGGTGGACGGGGTGGCTGAGAATCAGACAGCGGCGATGCTGGATCCCTACCTGCGCCCGTGCACCTGCACCGGAGGTTCCAACGACCACGGCGCAGCGGACTCCCGCGGCCTGACGTATATGCCCAGGGAAGTGCTCCTCGATGCGGTCGCAGCATTGGACGGTGCGGGCTTTGACCTGCACATGCACGTCATTGGAGACCGCGCGGTGCGCGACGGGCTCGATGCCATCGAGCACGCCCGCAACACCAACACAGGCGGCACCGCCAGACGGCACCATATGGCACACATCCAGATCGTCCACCCGCAGGATGTGCCGCGCTTCGCCAGGCTCGGAGTCACAGCCAACGCCCAGGCCTTCTGGGCGCAGAATGACGAGCAGATGACCGAGTTGACCTTGCCGATCCTCGGACTCGAGAGGGCTGGCTGGCAATACCCCTTCAACTCCCTCGTCTCCTCCGGCGCCGCTTTGGCGATGGGATCGGATTGGCCGGTCTCCACCCCCGACCCTTGGCAGGCTATCCATGTGGCCGTCAACCGCCGCGGCCCCGAAATGTCGGGGGAAGAGCCTCTCATACCAAGCGAGGCCCTGGCCTTGGAGATTGCCATGGCCGCCTATACTTCCGGTTCAGCAAGGCTGAACCGCCTTGATCAGGGCGGCCTGCTCCGGGTGGGCGCGTTGGCGGACCTGGTGGTACTGGACCGCCAGCCCTTCGATCTGGCTTCAGAAGACCTGCACACCGTGGCTGCCGCCATGACCATGGTGGGCGGACGCGCCGTGCACTACAGCCAGCAGGCATGGGCATAAGAGGTGGCCACCACGACAGATTCGGCCCCGGGTACAAGGAGCATCATTCCCGAGGGCAATTATGCACCTGAATGGCCTTCGAAAGGTTCGCCCTCTAGCGGATCTGCTCACCGGTGACGGCGTCGATCAACACGTCGGCGCTGGAGCCGTCTCCGCGGTCGATCTCGATCTCCCACACCGGGAGGCCGTCCTCATCCCCCAGCGTCACTTCGTCCACGTTCCCCGGTTCGGCTTCCGCGGCGGTGACAAGGGCCTCGGACATGGAAACCCTGGTTTGCTCCAACTCTCGGGCCTGCTCCGGTTCGGCACCCCCGGATTCCCGTTGCTCAAGCACCTCGCTGCCGTCCGGCGAGACCTGTACCTCGAGCTCGGCATCGACGTCGAAGACGTCCACCTCCCAGGCCTGAAGCCGGTCGCTGTAGTCGAGTTCGATCGCGGAACTGCCGCGGACGGCATTCACCGCGGTTTCGACCGCGGCCCGCGCATTGCGTTCACCGGGCATGGCAGATCCGGTGCCGCCAGGGCTCGGGTTGCCGGCCCCGGCCGGGCTTTCGGCCGGCTGGGCCTGGCCGGGTTCGGGCTGGGATATGTCGTCTCCGGTGGCGTCACAGGCCGACAGTGTAACGGCCAGCCCGGCAGCAATCGAAAGGGCGGTGAAAGTCTTCCTCAGCTGTTCCATAGACCGATTCTCCGCCCCGACAACCGGCTTGGCCATGCCACGGGCCCTCCGCCGCCCGGCAAGCACGACAACATGCGCCGCTGTCCTAGACTGGCAACGAATGCCCCCGAGTGATCAGGAGTAGGACTTTGGCCGACAACCCGACGTACCAGAACGTCACCTTCGAATCAGCAGGCACCGAGGCCCATGGTTATCTGGCCGTGCCCGAGTCCGGGTCGGGCCCCGGCGTCATCGTCATCCAGGAGTGGTGGGGCCTGGTGGACCACATC
Organism: Arthrobacter sp. Y3223166; assembly: GCF_059090935.1. Classification (NCBI taxonomy): domain Bacteria; kingdom Bacillati; phylum Actinomycetota; class Actinomycetes; order Micrococcales; family Micrococcaceae; genus Arthrobacter; species Arthrobacter sp. Y3223166. The sequence goes on from NZ_JBNHGE010000001.1 coordinate 98,289, forward strand.
CGCGATGTTGCCGACCGCCTCGCCGCCGAAGGTTTTGTCGCGCTGGCACCGGACCTCTACGGTGGACGCATCGCCCACGACGGCAAGGAAGCCGCCGCGATGATGTCCAAGCTGCCGGAAGAGGAAGGCGCCCGGCTGCTGGCCGGCGCCGTGGACTACCTGCTGGCCCACGAGTCAGTCACCAGTTCCACGGTGGGTGCCATCGGTTTCTGCATGGGCGGCGGCTTTGTGCTGGCGCTGGCCGCGCAGCAGGGAGAGCGCATCAGCGCGGCCGTGCCGTTCTACGGCGTCGGCCAGGGCGTGCCCACATCGTACGAAGGGGTCCGCGCCGCCATCCAGGGCCACTACGGCGAACAGGATAAGTCCTACCCGGTGGAGAAGGCCAAGGCGCAGGAGGAGCAGATCCGCCGCGAGTCCGGCGCGGAAGTGACCTACTACTTCTACGACGCCCCGCACGCCTTCCACAACGACGAGAACCCGCAGGGCAACTACCGTCCCGAGGAGGCCAAGCTCGCCTGGAGCCGGTCCGTGCAGTTCCTCAAGGACAAGGTCAAGTAGCTTCGGGGATTATGGGACGACGTCGGTGCTCACCCGGGCACCGACGTCGCCTTCCTTCTCTCGCAAGGCTCGGACGGCCGCCGCACACTGCTTCAAGACCATCTTCGACGGAGAAGCCGACCGGCTGGACGGAGCAGTCCGATGCATCACTCCGCGTCGGATGACTCCCGCTCTGGCGTGAGATAGAGCTTCCGCAGGGTTTCGTGCACCGTCCACGTGGTGCGCATCCCTGCCGACAGCAGCATCAGCGAGCCTGGGGCCAACGGGACCGCCGTCCCGGCGGCGTCATGGGCGTCGTCGTGGTGGAATTCCACGGTGGCGCTGCCGGAGACGACCAGAAACAGTTCGTCGGCTTCCGTATCGTTCATGCTGCCGGTGGACATTTCCCAGACTCCAACGCCGAGGTCGCCCAGCCGGCCCAGGCCATGCAGGCCGGTAGTCGGCGCGCCCTCGGCCACTTGGGCAGCCGGCACGGGCAGATGGTCGAGTGTCAGGTCGGTAATATTCAGCGGCAATCCGGGAATCAGTGTCTTCATCAGGGCGCTCCGTTCGCGTGTTGGCCATAAGGTCCGGCATCGGTGGCTTCAACATGCTGCCCCGGCCGGGCCTCCCATCTCTGTGATCGCATTCACCCATTGTGACCGCCTTTGGCCACTTTTCCGCGGCGGCGGTCTCCGGCCACGACGTCGTGCCCGCCCAGCGCAGTCCTTCGGTTCCCCTCCCCGAGCGGGGCGGGGCGCGGAGGCCATGTTGTTCTTTTACGGGGGCCGCTACTCTGTTGATCATGAAGCCCGAGGCGGCGTTGGTCGGCTGGCTGCTCGACTCCGATCCGGCACTGCGCTGGCAGGTCGAACGGGACCTCGCACATGCGCCCCCCGAACGGTGGGCCGCGACAAAAGCGAACGTGGCCACCGAGGGCTTCGGCGCGCGGCTGCTCGCGCACCAAGACCCCGATGGCCAGTGGGCCGGCGGGGCCTATTTCCCCAGCGACTTCGACTTCCAGGGGCCGGAAGCGGCCGAGGGCGCCGGACAGCCGTGGACCGCCACAACCTGGTCGCTCAATTACCTCCGGGACTGGGGCCTCGACGCAACAGCGCTTGCCGGCACGGCGGACCTGCTCGCCGCCAATAGCCGCTGGGAATACGAGAACCTGCCCTACTGGGACGGCGAGGTGGACTGCTGCATCAACGCCTTCACCCTGGCCAACGGCGCCTGGCTGGGTGCGGACGTGGGCGGGATCGCCACCTGGTTCATCGAGCACCAACTGCCCGACGGCGGCTGGAACTGCGAATGGATCGAAGGTTCCACCCGCTCGTCCTTCCATTCCACACTCAACACCTTGAAAGGGCTGCTGTACTACGAGTCCGTCGCCGGGGGCTCGGACGATCTCCGCGCCGCCCGCCACGCCGGCGAAGAGTACCTGCTGGAACGCCGGCTGCTGTACACCCGGTCGACCGGTGAACCCGTCGGGCCTTGGGCCGCGCATTTCGCCTACCCGTTCCGCTGGCTCTACAGCGCACTGAATGCCGTGGATTACTTCAGGTCGGCCACGCTCCACGACGGCACGGCTCCCGATCCCCGGCTCGCCGACGCCGTGGAGGTGATCCGTGCCGCGCGCCAGTCGGACAGCACCTGGCTGCAGGAACGCCGCCACCCCGGCCGCGTATGGTTCGACGTCGACGTGCCGCCGGGTGAGCCGTCCAAGTGGCTTACGTTCTACGCCACGCGCGCGCTCGCTTGGTGGGACGGGGCGGAAGCCCTCCCGCCTGCTCCGGGCTACCGGTCCGAGACCGTGTGACCTTGGTCGCGGTCGCTTCAGCAGGACGAGCCGACCGGGTGTGAAGGACACCGGGAAGCTCGATGTCAAGCAATTGTGAGGCGGTGATGCCACCGGATTCCCACCAATTTGCCGGGTGCGATCTCCGTGGCTATCCTTGCCTTATCCACGGGCCTCCCGGTCTAGTCTCTGACCGGTTGTAGATAACGGGTGGACACTTCTTTTTGTTACGGACTAGGGAGTTCTACATGCATTTAACGCCCCGTGAGCACGAAAAACTCATGATTGTGGTCGCCGCCGACCTTGCCCGAAGGCGCCAGCAGCGCGGCCTGAAACTCAACCATCCCGAAGCGGTGGCCCTGATCACCTATGAACTGATCGAGGGCGCCCGCGACGGCCGGACCGTCGCGGACCTGATGAGCTACGGGACCACGATCCTCTCCCGCGGCGACGTCATGGATGGCGTGGCGGAGATGATCGCCGATGTGCAGGTCGAGGCCACTTTCCCCGACGGCACCAAGCTGGTCACCGTCCATAACCCGATCCGCTGAGCCTGAGGAGAGACCCATGAAACCGGGAGAATACATCCTGCGCGGCGAGCCCATCATCTGCAACGAGGGCGCCGAGACCCGCATCATGAACGTGACCAACCGGGGCGACCGGCCGGTTCAGGTCGGTTCGCATTACCACTTCGCCGAGGTTAATCCGGCGCTCGATATGGACCGGGTCGCCGCGCGCGGCTTTCGGCTGGACATTCCGGCGGGCACGGCCGTGCGATTCGAGCCCGGCGATGCGCGCAGTGTGCACCTGGTGGAGATCGCCGGGAACCGCGAGGTCTACGGCTTCCGGAACCACATGAACGGGTCGCTGGGCGCCAGCGTCCCCCCGGCCTACACCGACGCCATCGGCGGCACCGCCGGCATCAACGCCGAGGCTGAGCCCGAACTGGCGGCCGAATACGACATCGACCTGCCCAACGTCGGCGTCGAGGCGGCCGGCTTCCACACCACGTACGGCATGGACCTGGTCGACGAATCCCGCGGCCCCAAGGCCGGCGGCGCCGCCAAGAAGGCGGGCGGACGCGGCGAGGCCGCGGAGCAGACCGGGCAAGCTGCCGCGGAGAAGACCGACGGCGGCGGGGAGGAACAGCGATGAGCTTCGAGATGAACCGCAGGCACTATGCGGAGATGTACGGGCCGACTACCGGCGATGCGATTCGGCTGGCGGACACCGACCTGCTGCTGGAGATCGAACACGACTACACCCGCTACGGCGAGGAAGTTGTCTTTGGCGGCGGGAAGGTCATCCGGGACGGCATGGGCCAGAACGGACAGCGCACCCGCGACCAGGATATTCCGGACACGGTCATCACCAACGTCGTCGTGCTGGATTACAGCGGCATCTACAAGGCCGACGTGGCACTGCGGGACGGGCACATCTTCAAGATCGGCAAGGCGGGCAACCCGGACATCTCCGACGGCGTCGACATCACCATTGGTGCCGCGACGGACGTGATCGCCGGGGAGCACAAGATCCTCACCGCCGGCGGCATCGATACGCACGTGCACTTCATCAGCCCCGACCAGGTGCCGGTGGCCCTGGCGAACGGCGTCACCACCCTGATCGGCGGCGGCGCCGGGCCGTCGGATGCCTCCAAGGCGACCACCGTGACGCCGGGGCCGTGGCACATCGGCCGGATGCTGCAGGCGGTGGACGACCTGCCGATCAACATCGGACTGCTTGCCAAGGGCCACGCCAGCGCGCGCGGTCCGCTGGCCGAGCAAATCCGGGCCGGGGCCATCGGCTTCAAGGTGCACGAGGACTGGGGCGCCACAACCTCCTCGATCGACATGTCGCTGCGGATCGCCGACGAGTTCGACGTGCAGGTCGCCATCCACGCGGACACCCTCAACGAATGCGGTTTCGTGGAGGACACCATCCGCGCCATCGACGGCCGCGTGATCCACACCTTCCACACCGAAGGCGCCGGCGGCGGGCACGCCCCGGACATCATCCGCGTCGCCGGGCTGCCCAACGTCCTGCCGGCTTCGACCAACCCGACTCTGCCCTACACCACCAACACGCTCGACGAGCATCTGGACATGCTCATGGTCGCCCACCACCTGAACCCGGACATCCCCGAAGACGTAGCCTTCGCCGACTCCCGGATCCGCAAGGAGACCATCGCCGCCGAAGACGTGCTGCACGACCTCGGCGTCTTCTCGATCACCAGCTCGGACGCCCAGGCCATGGGCCGCGCCGGCGAGATGGTGCTGCGGACCTGGCAGGTGGCGGATGCCATGAAGCGCCAGCGCGGCAAGTTCGAGCAAGACCCGGAAATCGGCGACAACTTCCGGCTCAAGCGTTACGTCGCCAAGTACACCATCAACCCCGCGCTCGCCCACGGCATCGCCGACTCCGTCGGCAGCGTCGAGGTGGGCAAGTTCGCGGACCTGGTGCTTTGGGACCCGGCCTTCTTCGGCGTCAAACCGGAAATGGTGATCAAGGGCGGACAAATCGTGCAGTCCATCATGGGCGATGCGAACGGTTCCATCCCTACCCCGCAGCCGCGGACTCTGCGGCACAACTTCGGGGCGTTGGGCAGCGCCGTGCACTCGTCCTCGATCACGTTCATGCCGAAGATCGCCATCGACGAGGGCATCCCGGACCGGCTGAACCTGCGCCGGACCGTCCGCGCGGCCCACGGCATCCGCACCCTGACCAAGGCAGACCTGAAGTACAACGGGGAGACGCCGGACATCCAGGTCGACCCGCAAACCTACACCGTCACGGTCAACGGTGAAGTAGCCACCTGCGAGCCCTCGACCGTGCTCCCCATGGCCCAGCGCTACTTCCTGTTCTAAACCGAGCCATACCTTGAAAGGACGTAGTCAATGATTATTGAGCGCGTCATCGCCAACCGGCACGATCTTCCGCACACGGAGCTTGCCGGCCTGCACGAGGAGAAGGTAGCACTTCCCAGCAGCGAACTGGTCAAACGCGTCCAGCGCGTGACCACCGATCACGGCCGCGAAATCGGCATCCGCCTGGCCACCCCGGGAGACCTGCGCGACGGCGACATCCTGTTCCGCGACGAGTCGAACGTCATCGTCGTCAGCGTCCTGCCCACGGACGTGCTGGTGATCGCCCCGCGCACCATCCGGGAAATGGGCGTGGTGGCCCACAGCCTGGGCAACAGGCACCTGCAGGCGCAATTTTTCGACGCCGGAAGCGACTACCGGGCGGAGGTCATGGTGGTGCAGTACGACCACACCGTCGAAGACTACCTGCAGCACATGCAGGTGCCCTACTCCCGGCAGGAGCGGGTCATGCCCGTGCCGTTTCGACATGCCGAACACACGCACTGAGGCACCCGGGCGCCACCCGTCGTCGTACCTGCTGCCCCTGCTGCAGCTGGCCGACTCCGCCCTGCCCACGGGCGCCTTCAGCCACTCGTTCGGGCTGGAGACGTTCCTGTCACGCGGGCTGGTCCGCGACGAGAAGACCTTTGCGGTCTGGCTCGGCCAGTTCATCCACACCCAGCTGACATACAGCGACGGCCTTGCCATCCGGCTGGCCCTGGAAGCCCGCTCGACGGCGGAACTGCGGGAGCTGGACGCGATGCTGGCGGCGCAGGCCCTGCCGCGGCAGGTGCGCGAGGCGGGCGTGAAAATGGGTGCGCGGATGCTCCAGATTGCCTCGGTCATCCTCGACAGCGACGAGATCGAGCAGTACCGCGAGGACGTCGCGAGCGGCGAATGCAGCGGACATCCGGCGCTGGCGTTCGCCATCGCCGGGCGAAGCCTGCACGTTCCGCTGCCGGAACTGCTGGGCACCTACCTGTTTTCGACGGCGACCTCGCTGACGCAGAATGCCATCCGCGGCATCCCGATCGGCCAGGACGCCGGGCAGCGGGTGCTGCGCCAGGCCCATCCGGAGATCACCGTCGCAACGGCGAGGATCGCCGGACTGGGACGCGGCGACTTCGGCGCCGCCGCCCCGGGACTGGAAATCGCCCAAATGCGCCACGAGCGGCAGCGCGCCCGCATGTTCATGTCCTGACCCGCCGTCGCACGCAACAGACCCGGCCGCACCGCGGCCGGCCCACGGAACAAGGAGTAAGACAATGGAACCCATCAAGATCGGTATCGGCGGCCCCGTCGGCGCCGGCAAGACCCAGCTGGTCGAACGCCTGACCCGGCACCTGTCCGGCGAAATCTCCATGGCCGCCATCACCAACGACATCTACACCATTGAAGACGCGAAGATTCTGGCCGCCAACGGCGTGCTGCCGCTGGACCGGATCATCGGCATCGAAACCGGCGGCTGCCCCCACACCGCCATCCGCGAGGACACCTCGATGAACTCCTCCGCCGTGGAGGAATTGATCAAGCGGCACCCGGACCTGCAGGTCGTGTTCATCGAAAGCGGGGGCGACAACCTCTCGGCGACGTTCAGTCCGGAACTGGTGGACTTTTCCATCTACATCATCGACGTGGCGCAGGGCGAAAAAATCCCGCGCAAGGCCGGCCAGGGCATGATCAAATCGGACCTGTTCATCATCAACAAGACCGATTTGGCGCCGCACGTGGGTGCAGATTTGTCGGTCATGGAGTCCGACTCGAAGGAATTCCGTGGAGACAAGCCGTTCTGCTTCACCAACCTGAAGACGGACGAGGGCCTGGACAAGGTCATCGACTGGCTGCGCCGCGACGTGCTCATGCAGGACCTGGCGCAGTGAGCGCGGCCCAGCCGGCGGGCGTGCAGCTTCCCACCGGTGAGCTGCGCCTGACGGTGGGCCTGCGCGGCGGCCGCGGCGTCGCCACCTCGCAATACCACCAGGGCGCGCTGCGGGTTATCCGACCGCATTACCTGGACGCGTCCGCGCAGGTCGCTTACACGATCGTGAATCCGGGCGGCGGCTACCTTGGCGGGGATGTCTACGAGGTCGACGTCCAGGTCGAGGACCAGGCCCGCCTGTTGCTGACCACCCAGTCCGCCACCAAGATCTATCGGACGCCGGGCGAACCGGCCGTGCAGCGCACCCGGTTCCGCCTCGGCCCCGGCGCCAGCCTGGAGTACCTGCCCGACCAGCTCATCGCGTACCGGGAGGCCACCTACCGCCAGGAGACCGTCGTCGAGCTCGCCGCGGACTCCTCCCTGGTGATGTGTGACGTGGTCACTCCCGGCTGGTCCCCGGACGGCAGGCCCTTCCGGTACGAGGAGGTGCGCATCCGCAACGACATCTACCGCGACGGCCGCCTGCTCGCCCTGGACAACCTGCTGATCCGCCCCGGCGATCCGGACGCGCCGCTCTCCAGCATGCTTTTCCTCGAAGACTATTCGCACCTGGGCTCGATGCTCGTGGTGGACCCGCGGGTGGACGGCGACCTGGTGCGCGAGCTGCAGGACCGGTTGGCCCCCATGGATCCCGGCGGGCAGCTCGGCCTGTCTCTGCTCAACGGCCCCGGATTCGCCCTGCGCGCCCTGTCCCGCAGCACCGACACGCTGAACGCCATGCTGCACGCCGCCGTCGACCTGCTCCGCCACCGCTGGTTCGGCCAGCAACCACTGAATCTTCGCAAGTACTGACCCAGCCTTGTTGGAGGCACTGATCATCTTTCCGTCATCGGACCCTACCCCACGCGCACGCGACGTGCGCGACGGCCAGACCCCACGCGGCGCGGACCCGCTGCTGCGGGCAAGGCTCCGGCGTCGTCATCTCTTCTGGGTAGTGGCGCTGGCCGCGCTTCTCGTCGCCGGAATGGTGCTGTCTGTGGCGACCGGGCCTGTCATGCTGAATACCGCGACCGTGGTCCAAGTGATCCTGTCGCATATGCCGGGCCAGCCGTCCGGGTATCAGCCCGATCCGACAGCCTCGACGATCGTCTGGGACGTCAGGATGCCTCGCGTGCTGCTCGGATGCGTCGTAGGTGCCGGATTGGCGGTGTGCGGAGCAGCGCTGCAGGCAATGGTGCGCAACGTGCTGGCCGACCCCTACCTGCTCGGCATCAATTCCGGAGCCTCCAGCGGTGCGGCAGCCATGATCCTGTTCGGCGTCGGTCTGGGGGTGGGCGAACACGCCCTGCCCGCCAGCGCCTTCATCGGCGCGCTGGCCGCGTCGATGATGGTCTTCCTTATCGCGCGCTCGGCCGGACGAGTGACCTCAATGCGGCTGCTGCTGGCCGGCGTTGCGATCGGATACGCGCTGACCGCCGTGACCAGCTTTCTGGTCTTCGCCTCCGGCTCGGCAGAGGGCGCCCGGTCCGTCATGTTCTGGTTGCTTGGGTCCCTGGCTTTGGCCCAGTGGGGAAGCCCCTTGGCCATCGTCGTCGTGGTGGTCCTGATTACCAGCTGCCTGCTGACCCTTGCCGGAAGGCGCTTGGACGCGCTGGCCATCGGCGACGAAACCGCTCACATTGTCGGCGTTGCACCCGGCCGGTTCCGCACCCAGCTGCTGATCATCATCTCCCTGTGCATCGGTGTGGTCGTCGCTGCCTCCGGATCGATCGGATTCGTTGGACTGGTAGTTCCGCATCTCGCCCGCAGGCTGGTCGGTGCCACCCACTCCCGGGTCATCCCGGTCTCTGCCCTGCTCGGCGCAATCTTCCTGATCTGGGCCGACCTGCTCGCACGGATGCTGCTGCAGCCGCAGGAGTTGCCGATCGGGATCATCACGGCTTTCATCGGCGCTCCCTTCCTGCTCTACCTCATCCGCAGGATGCGCCCGGCGGGCTGAGCGTCACCCCACGTCCGCGTTATCGCCCACATCCACTAGCCCGAGGAGAATCTCATGAAAGCTGCCGCCCACCTGCTGTCCGCTGCAGCCGCGGCGGCAATCGCCCTCGGCCTGGCCGGCTGCGCCGGGACTTCCGGGAACGCCGGGACACCTGCAGCACCCGAGGCCGATGGCTACCCGCTGACCATCACCAATTGCGGCGCCGCGGTCACCCTGGACGCGCCGCCGGAACGGGTTGTCATGCTGGACAGTTCACCGGTCTCCTACTTGGCCGCACTCGGTGTCATGGACACAGTAGTGGCCCGCGCAGGCGTCTACCCGGCCGAATACTTCGACCCGGCCACGCAAGACGAACTCGCCCGCATTCCGCTCTTGACCGACCGCCTGGACACCACGGGCCACCTGCAGATTTCGCAGGAAGTCGTGTTGGCGCAGCAACCGGACTTGGTCCTCGGTACGGCCGAAAACCTTAACCGTGAAACACTAGCCGCCGCGGGCATCCCCATGCTGCAGGAACCGTCCTTTTGCCCCAACGCCTCGGAAACCCCGGGGTTCAGCACCGTTGCGGATCAGCTGCGCACCTACGGCAAGATCTTCGGCGTCGAAAAACGGGCCGAAAAAGCAGCCCGCGAGCTCAAGGCCCAGGTGGAGCAGATCACCTCCGAGACGGCCAACACCGGCCGCCGCACTGCGGCCGTCCTTTACCCGACGGTCGGCGGCGGAAGCACCTACGCCTACGGCACAAGGTCCATGGCCCAACCGCAGTTGGAGGCCGCCGGGCTGAAAAACGTTTTCAACGACGTCGACCAGCGGGTCTTCGAGGTCACCCGCGAGGAACTCATCGGCCGCAACCCCGATGTCCTGATCCTGCTCCACTCCGCCGGGGACCCAAGCAGAGTGGCCGACGCCGTCACATCTTCGAAGGGAGCCTCCTCCATGACCGCGGTGGCCAACGACGACATCCTCGTGCAACTGTTCAACTTCACCGAGCCGCCGTCACCGCTGTCGGTCACCGGACTCGAGCGGATCGTCGAGCGGTTCGGCCAGTGATTTCCGGCTCCGGCATCTCCTTCTCCTACGGCTCCCGCGACGTCCTGGATCGCGTTGACCTCCACGCCCGGCACGGCGAAGTCCTGGGCGTGGTGGGACCGAACGGCAGCGGCAAGAGCACCCTGCTGCGGATCCTGTACGGATCGCTGGCCCCGCACACCGGAACGGTCATGCTGGACCATAAGGAACTGCGCCAGCTCAACGCGCAGGAGCGCGCCCGGACGGTCTCAGTGGTCGTGCAGGAGACACCGGGCGACCTGCCCCTGCTGGTTTCCGACATGGTGCTGCTCGGCCGCACCCCGCACCAACCGCGGCTGGGCCGGCGTAAGGCGCGGGACGAACAGGCCGCGGCCCGCGCACTGGAACGGGTCGGCATGCTGGGCCGGGCGGACCAGGGCTTCGACCTGCTCTCCGGCGGGGAACGGCAACGTGTTTTGATCGCCCGGGCGCTGGCGCAGGAAGCGACGCACCTGCTGCTCGACGAACCGACCAACCATCTGGACATCCGCTATCAGCACGAGATCCTCAAGCTGGTGCGCGACCTGGCGGGGACCAGCAACCATGCCGTCGTCGTGGTCCTGCACGACCTCAACCTCGCTGCTGCCTACTGCGACCGCGTCCTGCTACTCAACGAAAGCCGGGTGGTTGCTGCCGGCACACCGTCCGAGGTGCTGGTCCCGGAGAACCTTGAGCCGGTGTACAAGATCGGGGTCAGCCGTTTCCAGTTCGACGACGGCTTTCAACTGGTATTCAGACCATTCCCTTCAGCTAATCCGCCAGGCTGAGGGCGTCCGTGCTCCACGGCCATCGGTCAAGATCATCGGAGGCCCAACCGCACCAGCCACGGAAAAGGTTCCGTCGTTGGTCCGCCGGTTTAGCCGGGGCGCAAAGGCCTCTTGGTGCCGAACCTGTCGTTGCCGAGGTCCCGGACGACACCGATGAGTTGATTCTTGAGTTGCTCGGTCTCGTCGTCCTCGCCCAGAAGCTCTTGTCCCAATTTCACCACCTGGTGGAAGGTCTCCTTGCCGCTTTCGGAGATGTTGACCCGTTGCTCGCGCCGGTCGTTCTCGCCGCGGACGCGGGATATGTGACCAGTCGCTTCCAGCCGTGCCAGGGTCTTGCCAACGGTCTGTGGCTGCACCCGCACCCGCTTCGCCAGTTGTGCTTGGGCCATTGCCCCCTCCACGGCAAGGATCTCCAGGACAGTCGCACCCGCATGGGTCAAGCCGAGGGAGGCCAGCCGCTCGTTCCACTCGTATTCGACAAGCCTCGCGGCTGTGGAGAGAAGCCGGGGCATGTGCCACTTGGATAGATCAGGCATGCAGAATTATAAGCAAACTGATCTTCCTGAGGTCAATGGTTTATCCACACCGGAGAGCAGAATAGGCCTTTATTTCTGCCCGGCGCGGTGGCGGCGACCCAGCCGGCACCGCGCTGCCCCGTCGAAAGGCCAACCCGTACGACCCCTGAAGGATAAGCCGCAGCCAGGTTGCCGTGGAGCCGCTCTGCCCGGGCCAAGCCCGGCCCCGGCATCTGTCGTATTGCAACGGTGCTGTAGGCTTCGATTTAGGAGGCAGGTCTGTCTGTCTCCAGAACGCAGCACGCGCTCTCTCACCGAGCGACCAAGCGCTGCCTTTTTCCCTTGGAAAGGGACATCGATGGATTCCGTGACCGATACCAATACGCTGCCCCTGTCGATCGCGGAGTTGGACTCCACGATCTATACCGGACAGCCAGCTGCAACAGCCGAACTGCCTGGAGGCCAGGTCCAGACAGCTTCCGACCTGACACCCGGGCAGAAGAAAGCGCTGGAGGCCGTTACCGTGCGGGCGGGACAGGTCGAGGCGGCGGAATGGGCCCTGGACCAGGCGAAGGCCGTCTTCCAAGAGCAGACAGCCGCCGCGCTGGCCTCCGGAGTACCTGCCGAACTGGTTGCCGCAGCTGCCGGAACATGCGCCTCCGCCCTCCCGGCACCGACCAGCGGGGCCGCAGCCAACCCGCCGGGTCTGGTTGCCGTCGGCTGACCTGCTTCGCCCGCGTCCCGCCCTCATGGCGGGCCGCTACATCCTCCCGTCATAACACTGCCGTGCGCGGCCCGGATTGGCTCCGAGGCGCCATCCCCTACCGGTTCCCGGGCTGTTCGCCCCCTCAGCCCGGGGTGGGGTTTTCGGGGTAGGCCATCCTGAGAATACTGGTCCCATGAGCCTCTTTCGGACCAAATCAATCGAGCAGTCCATTGCGGACATGACGGAGCCAGGGCGCGAGCTGAAGCGCACGCTGAGCACCTTTGACCTGATGGTCCTCGGTGTGGCAGTCGCCGTCGGGGCGGGCATCTTCTCCGTCGGCGCGAAGGCCGCCGGCAGCTACGCAGGCCCGGCCGTGACCGTGTCCTTCGTGCTGGCGGCCATCACCTGCGCGCTGGCCATCATGTGTTACGCCGAGTTCGCGTCAGCCATTCCCGTGGCCGGCAGCGCCTACACCTATACCTACGCGACCCTGGGCGAACTGCTGGCCTGGATCATCGGCTGGGACCTGATTCTGGAGCTGTTCACGGCGGGGGCCGTCATCGCGAAGTATTGGGGGATCTATCTCAGCAACGTCTTCCTGCTCTTCGACATCAATGTCCCGACCACGGTGAATGTCTTCGGCCTGGACCTCACCTGGGGCCCGCTGCTGATCGTTGCCGTCTTCACGACCCTGCTGGTTCTTGGCACCGAGCTGTCGGCGCGGGTAAACAATGTCTTCACCATCATCAAGGTTGCCATTGTCCTGTTCGTGATCGTTGTCGGCTTCACGTACGTACGGGCAGAAAACTACACGCCGTTCGTGCCGGAGCCGGTCGCCACGGCGAGCGCCGGGGGGAACGTCTGGACGCAGTCGCTGTTCTCCTTCCTCAGCGGCGCCGAGCCCCAGCAGTACGGCGTGGTGGGCATCCTGGCGGGTGCTGCACTGGTGTTCTTCGCCTTCATTGGATTCGACGTCGTGGCTACGAGCGCCGAAGAGGTGCGAAACCCGCAAAAGACGCTGCCGCGGGGCATTTTCGGCGGCCTGGCAATCGTGACCGTCCTGTATATCCTCGTCACCCTGGCCCTGACGGGCATGGTGTCCTACCGGGAGCTGGCGGAAGCCGACGAGGCTTCGCTGGCCACGGCGTTCATCGGAGTCGGGGCGGACTGGGCCGCGCAGGTCATTTCGATCGGCATCCTGATCGGGCTCACCACCGTCATCATGGTCCTGTTGATGGGCCTCGCCCGGGTTGCCTTCGCGATGAGCCGTGACGGCCTGCTGCCGCGATGGCTCAGCCACACCACCGAGCATCAAAAAACCCCGGCGCGGGTGCAGATCCTGGCCGGGGCCCTGGTTGCCCTGGTGGCGGGCTTCACCAACGTGGACGTTCTGGAAGAAATGATCAACATCGGCACCCTCTCGGCCTTCGTGCTGGTGAGCATCGGCATTGTCGTGCTCAGGAGGAAGCGGCCGGATCTGCCCCGCGCCTACCGTGTCCCGGGCTCGCCCGTGGTGCCGATTCTCTCCGCGGTGCTGTGCTTCTGGCTGATGCTGAACCTGACCACGCTCACATGGGTGCGCTTCGCTGTCTGGCTGCTTATCGGCTTCGCCATCTACTTCCTCTACGGCCGCCAGCATTCTCGGCTGAACCATCCGGAGCTCATATCACTCGAACACCAGCGCGAGGAACACCGCCGACTGGAGCACGAGCAGCGTGTCCGCGACCGGAAGGACCACCGGCACAACCCGGAGCCCTAGCTCCGGGCCGCCGGAGCATGGTAGTCGCTCCCGCTGTCCGGGCCCGGGGTCCGTTCGTCTATGTGCTCCACCCCGGACACCCCGTGGCTATGATGCGAGAAGTCCAGGATTTCGGAGAATGGAGCAACACATGCAACTCGGCGCTTTTTCGCTCAGCCTCGCAGTGAAGGACATTGCGGCTTCCGCCGCGTTCTACGAAAAGCTCGGGTTCAGCAAGCACGGCGGTGATATCACGCAGAACTGGCTGATCCTGAAAAACGGTGAGGCCGTCATCGGACTCTTCCAGGGAATGTTCGACAAGAACGCCTTGACCTTCAACCCGGGCTGGAATCAGGACGCCCAGACCCTTGACTCATTCGCAGATGTGCGCGACCTCCAGCGGCAGCTGAAAGCGGAGGGCGTGGAATTCCTGTCGGAAGCAGACGAGGCAACCACCGGTCCTGCCAGCTTTGTTCTACAGGACCCGGACGGCAACCCGGTCATCGTCGACCAGCACGTTTGATGGCAGACACGAGCAGGCGGCGCCGGCGCCCGCCTGGGCACCGACGCCGCCTGTCGCTTTGCTAGCTGCTGGCTTCGCCGGTGCGGGAACCGAGCTGCTCGTCCAGGCGCAGCAGGCCGGGCCCGTCGTCGTTGACCAGCTTGACCCGGCCGATGATCTCACCGACCGTGGCTTCTTCCTCCAACTGCTCGTCGACGAACCAGTTGAGCAGCGGGATGGAGTCAATGTCGCCCTCCTGCTGGGCGAGCCGGTACAGGTCGCGGATCGACTCCGAGACCTTCTTCTCGTGTGCCAGCGAAGCTTCGAACGCCTGCAGTACGGTCTCGGCGAAAATTGTCGGAGCCGTGATCGCCTGGATCTTGGGGTGGGCGCCGCGGTCCATCATGTGCTCGATGAACTTGTTCGCGTGGACCACCTCTTCCTCGGCCTGGGCGCGGAACCAGCCGGCGATCCCGGGCAAATCGATGGCATCCATCTCGATGGCGAGCTGGCGGTAGACCACGGAGGCCTGGAGTTCCAGCGTGACCTGGTCATTAAACGCTTCTGCGAGTTTTCCTGTGAGTCCCATGGCACCAGATTAGGCGCCGGTTTGTATCCCCGCCAGCAAGGTAAGGCAAGCCAAGATTAGGGAAGCCTCGGCTACCCGGTCCCTGAACTGCCGGTGGCGCTGAGCGGCACGCCGGGCTTCGCCAGCCCTTCAACCACGACGGCGCCGGGCAGCTTGGCCAGCTCCTCCGGCTTGAGCAGCAGCTTGCTGGAGCGGTTGCCGCCGCCCATCACCACGCGTTCTTGGTCCAGCACGGCGGCGTCGATGTAGATCGGGTGGCCGGAGGTCCCGACGGCTGTCACTCCCCCAATCTCCATGCCGGTCACCGCCCGGGTGGTCTCCGCGTCGGCGAAGGACGCGCGCTTGACGCCCATCAGTTCGCGGACCGTCTTGTTCACATCCAGCCGGGCGGTCCCCAGCACCACGCACACCGCGTACCTGGCCGGTTCCACCTTCTTCGACGCCACCAAGATGGTGTTGGCCGACTGCTCCAAAGCGAAGCCGTAATGCGCACAAAACGCCGCCGTGTCCGCCAGATCCGGGTCGCAGTC
Organism: Arthrobacter sp. Y3223166; assembly: GCF_059090935.1. Lineage (NCBI taxonomy): Bacteria > Bacillati > Actinomycetota > Actinomycetes > Micrococcales > Micrococcaceae > Arthrobacter > Arthrobacter sp. Y3223166. Next base: position 113,778 of record NZ_JBNHGE010000001.1, read on the forward strand.
GAGGACCTCGTAAGCGAGCCCGTTCCCGGCGAGCGCTGCCTCGACGGCGGGCAGCAGTTTGGCCGTGCTCACTGAGCCCCGGTTGCCTCAACGGTCTTGGTCACGGCGGCCAGGATGGCTTCGCCGAGCTCGGCCGGTTTGGTGAACTGCGGCCAGTGCCCCGTGGGCAGGTGCACGTACTCCACGTCCCGGATTCTGGCCAGTTCAACCACCTGAAGTGCGCCGGCGTCGATCCAGCCCTGCAGCTGTTCGGGCGTGAACTCGCAGGTGATCACCGTGACCGGCACGTTAAAACGCCGCTCGTCAAAGAGGTGCTGCGGATCGGAGGCGACGCCCCTTGGCTGCGGGATGGCTCGGGCACGGAACGCGGCGCGGAGCCCCTCGTCGAGGTCCACCAGGTCTTCCTCCTCGAAGAGGCCCCAGTCCGGCAACGGCACCTCGTCCCCTTCGGCGGGCAGCTCGTCATTAATCACGCCGCCTTCGCCCAGCGGCCCGCTGTCCACGTAGACAGCACGGGCAATCCTGTCCGGCCGCTGGTCCACCACGCCGTGGATGATGGCCCCGCCGCCGGAGTGGCCCACGAGGACCACCGGCCCGTCCAAGCCGTCCACTGCCTTGACGGTCGCGTCGATATGGTCGCGCAGTCCGATGCCCGACCGCGGCGCATCCGGCGCTTCCAGTCCGGGCAGCGTCAACGGGTGTACCTGGTGCCCGGCCGAGACCAACGGCGGGGTCACCTCCGCCCACGAGGACGCGTCCAACCAGAAGCCGGGTACCAGGATGATGTCCATGTCAGGTGACTCTAGTGCCCGACCGTGGCCCCGAACACCCTTTAGGCATAATTCAGGACAACGACGGTCCCTGAGGTGACCACGGAGGAGCACGGCGGCGGTCCCACCTGCCCGAAGAGCCATAGGCTGGCTTCCGAAAGCTTATTGGCCCGACCCGGAGGACCGCATGGGAATCATGAACGACCTGCTGGGGCCGGCCGCCGTCGAGCAACTGCGCACTTGCCTGGCCGGAACCGGCGACCAATCTGCGTGGCCGGCGCTCCGGGAAGCGGGAGGTCGGCTTGAGCCGCTGCCCCTGCGAGCCCGCGCCGACGTGCTGGCGGAAGCGCTCCTCGTAGACCTGGTTACCGGCTACGAACCGGCCGCCGCCGTGATCCGCGCGGCGCTGGACGACGGCGCCTTCACCGGCTGGATGCTCTGGCCGGTAGGCGAGGCTGCCGTAACCCGCGCCTTGGAAGACGGGAGCCAGCCGGCCTTCGACGACGCAATTGCACTGCTCGCGGAACTGACTCCGCGGATGACGAGCGAGTTCGCCATCCGCCGGCTGTTGATCCAGGACCTGGACCGGGCGCTGGGAATCATCCGGGACTGGACGGCCCACCCGGATGGCCAGGTGCGGCGGCTGGCCAGCGAAGGGACACGGCCGTACCTGCCGTGGGCCGTCCGGGTACCCGGCATCGTCGACCGGCCGGCATCCACCTTGCCGATCCTCGACGAGCTGTTCCAGGACGAGAGCGACGCCGTCCGCCGCTCGGTGGCCAACCACCTGAACGATGTCTCGCGCCACGCCCCGGAGGACGTGGTGGCGACCGCGGCCCGGTGGAACGCCGCCCCTGGTGCCCACACCGCCCGGGTGGTACGGCACGGGCTGCGCACCTTGGTGAAGAAGGCCCATCCCGGTGCGCTCGCAGCGCTGGGTTTCACCTCCAACGCCCTCTCGGTGGCCGTCCCGCAACTCGAACGGGACACTGTCCACCTGCCCGGGGAGCTCGCCTTCGCCGTCGAGATCCGCAATGAAGCGGCCACCCCGGCCCGCGTGGCGGTGGACTATGTGGTCCACTACGTCAAGGCCAACGGTTCGCTGGCTCCGAAGGTCTTCAAGCTGGCGGTGGCCGACCTCGCCGCGGGCGAGGCCCGGCAGTTCCGCAAAGCCCACGCCTTCCGCCAGATGACCACGCGCATGCATTACCCCGGCCGGCACCTCGTCCAAGTGCAGGCCAACGGAACGCTGTCGCCCGAGGCGGGCTTCGACGTCGTGCTCTGACACATGCGCCGTGCGCAAACGTTGGAATTCGCTCTCGGCATGGTGCGCCCGCATCTACCGGTTTGGGCCGGTAGCATCCGGTAATCTTGCTCCAACGTTTCTCCGGGGTGCCAGCCCTGACGGCACACACCCGGAGGCTCCGACCCGTCCCACAAGGAAAAGCGCATGAAGTTTGACTTGCCCTTGCCGCAAAGCACGTGCAGCGCGGCGCGCATCCGTCAAGGCGGACTCATCCGACAGACAGGACTCCTATGACCCCGTTGGCCGAGCAGGAACGCAAGCTCCAGGTTTCGCACCACGACGCTGAAGACATCGGCGCGCTGGCCGCCGACATCGTTGCCGGCCTCCTCGACGAGCTGCCCCGTCCCGTCATCGGGCTGGCCACCGGGTCTTCGCCGCTGCCGCTGTATCAGTCCTTGGCGCGGCGCCGCCTGGATCTGTCCGGGGTCCGCTGGTTCGCGCTGGACGAATACGTGGGACTTCCGGCCGGGCACCCGGAGAGCTACGCGCAGGTGATCGACCGGGAAGTGATCCGGCCGCTGGGGCTCGACCGGGCGTCGGTCCTGCTGCCGGACGCCGACCGGGCCGATGTGGACCGGGCCGCGGCGGACTATGAAGCGGCCATCGCGTCGGCGGGCGGGATCGACCTGCAGATCCTGGGCATCGGCCACAACGGTCACCTGGCCTTTAACGAGCCCGGCTCGGCCCTGGATTCCCGGACCCGGGTCGAGGAGCTGACGATGACGACGCGCCGGGCCAATGCCCGGTTCTTCCCGTCGCTCGACGACGTCCCCACCCGCTGCATCACGCAGGGCCTGGGCACCATCCTGGATGCCAGGCGGCTGCTGTTGTTGGTGCAGGGCCGGGACAAGGCCGACATCCTTCACCGCGCGCTGACCGGGCCCGTCGACCCCGGCTGCCCGGCCTCGGTGCTCCAGCTGCACCCGGACGTCACCGTCCTCACCGATGTCGAGGCGGGTTCCCGGTTTTCCGCCAGATAGGCCCCGATTCCGCCATGACACGCCAGGGCGCCGGCAGCACCAACGGCTCCCCCGTCCCGTTCCGCGAAGCGGAACGGGCTCCGCTGCCGGGCGGCCGGACAATCCTCAGGGGCAGAATCCACACCGGCGAGGGTGAACTGCGGGACGGAGCCGTTGCGGTGTCCGGCGCGGAGATCAGCTACGTCGGTCCGGCGGAGGCCCTGCCGCCCGGCGAGGCGGACACCGTCGTCGACGTCCCCGCCGGCCAGAGGGTGATCCCCGGGTTGGTCGACCTGCACTGCCACGGTGCCTTCGGCGTCGATTTCACCACCGCCCCCGAAGCGGACGCGCGCCGCGCGGCGGCCGGCATCCATGCTGTTGGCACCACCACCCTGCTGGCGAGCCTGGTGACCGCTCCGCCCCCGGATCTGCTCGGCGGACTCGACGTCCTCTCGCGGATCGCCGCCGACGGCGAGATAGCGGGCATCCACGTGGAGGGGCCGTTCCTGTCACCTGCACGCTGCGGCGCCCAGGACCCACGCTGGCTGCTGGAACCGGACCTCGGCCTGGCACGGGAGCTGCTCGCCGGCGGCCGCGGCTTCCTGCGCACCATGACGTACGCGCCGGAACTGCCCGGCGCCGACGAACTCGTGGAACTGCTCGCCGGCCACGGCGTGGTCCCCTCGCTGGGACACACCGCGGCGGAGACCGCGGTCGCGGCCGGCTCCCTGCGCCACGCACGGACTGCCCTCGCCCTGAGGTCTGGCGAGGGGCCGGCGGTGCCCACGGTGACGCACCTGTTCAACGGAATGGAGCCGCTGCACCACCGCTCCCCCGGCGCCGTGAGCGCGTGCCTCCGGGCCGCCCGCGCCGGCGACGCCGTCGTGGAGCTCATCGCGGACAACATCCACCTGCACCCCGACCTCGTCGTGACCATGTTCGAACTGCTGGGCGCGGACAACATCGCCCTGGTCACCGATTCGATGGCGGCCGCCGGACTATCCGACGGCGTGTACTCCCTGGGACCGGCGGAGGTGCGGGTGCACTCGGGAGTGGCCCGCCTGGCCTCCGGAGCCATCGCCGGAGGCACCGCCGGCATGATGGACGTGTTGCGGAACGCCGTCGAGGCCGGAGTGCCCTTCGACCAGGCCCTCCGGTCGGCCACCGTGGTCCCGGCCCGGACCATCGGCCTGGCCGGCAGCGTCGGCACCCTCGCTCACGGCAGGTTGGCCGACCTCGTGGTCATCGATGAGGCGCTGGCGGTCACCGGCGTCATGCGCCGGGGCCGGTGGCTGGGCCGTCACTGAGCGCGGCAGGACCGGGCGGGGATGGAATACCAGCCTGCCGGCCACGTTGTGACTGGTATGCAGCCTGCCTCCCTTCCGGTCTCCATCCTGGACCGCGCCAACGCCCGTGAGGGCACCTCGGCGTCCGCGGCCCTGGGCGCCACCATCCGCCGGCCCGGCATGCCGAGCAGTTGGGCTACCACCGCTTCTGGGTGGCCGAGCACCACGGTGTGCCGGGGATCGCCGGTTCGGCTCCAACGGTGCTGATGGCCGCGGTGGCATCGCAGACCGAACGCATCCGCGTCGGCTCCGGCGGAGTGATGCTGCCCAACCACCAACCGCTGGTGGTGGCCGAACAGGCCGCCACCCTGCAGGCACTTTTTCCCGGCCGGATCGATCTCGGGATAGGACGCTCCGTCGGATTCACGCCGGCGGTACGCTCGGCGCTGCGGCAGGAGAAGGGCGCCGCGGACCGCTTCGGCGAGGACCTGGCAGAACTGATGGCCTATCTCGACGGCAGCGCCGCCGTCACCGCCCGCCCGTACGACGGCGGTGCGACGCCGCTTTTCGTGTTGGCCACCGGCAAGGGGGTGGACATTGCCGCCCAGGCCGGCCTCGCCGTCGTGGTGGGCGGTCCTGCCTTTACCGGACGGGATCCGGAACCGGCCCGCGGGGTTCTGGCTCGCTACCGGAAAAATTTTCGACCCTCCGCCTCATGCCCCGAACCGTACGTGATCGCCTCCGCCACCGTGGCCGTTGCCGAAACCGCCGACGAGGCGCGGGACCTGCTGCTGCCGGAGGCGTGGGCAATGGCGCAGTCCCGCACGCGCGGGGAGTTCCCGCCGCTGGCGCCCGCCGACTCCGTCCGGTCAGCTCCGATGACCTCCCGGCAGGAGCGCCTGGTGGCCGAGTCCCTGGCTGCCTCGGTGCACGGAACCGCCGACCAGGTGGGCCGGCGGCTCGGACGCTTGCTGGAGGTGACCGGTGCCGACGAGCTCATGGTCACCACCAACACCTTCGACACGACCGCGCTGGCCGACACCGACCGGCGGCTTGCCGCGCTGTTGGGCCTCCGGCGTCAACTCAGTTGAACTACTTGGCGGCGGTTGCGGGTCAGGCCCCGGACACGGTTTCGACTTCCACGCGGACGACGTCGAGGAACTTCTGGAACCCCGGTTCTTCCACTGGAAAATGTCCGCATCCCTCGAGCTCAACCAGTCGATGGTTCCCGGCAAGCCGGCTCAGGAACCGGCTGCTTATCCCTGTGGGGGTCCACCGATCCTCGCCCGGATGGACCAGCAGGACGGGCGGTCCGCCGTATGACTCCGGCGGCACTGCCGGGCCGGCCTCTAGGAACGACCGGAACCAGCTCAGTGGCATGGAACCTCCCCCGCCGCGCGAATCGCGCAGGACCTGGGCGGATAGTTCGGGGTCGTTGGAAATCTTCCGCATCGGAGCGACCCACCGCAGCGGAAAAGGCATCCGCTCAGGCGGCCCGCTGATGGCCTTGAGGAAGGGCGCCGCGAGACGGGCCATCCACGGGGCACGCACGAGGGCCGAGCGAACGCCGGGGTCGGTGCCGTCGAGCAGGCACGTCACGATCACCCGGTCGCCCCTGCCGCTCAAGGCAGCCGCATCCAGCGCCAGCATGCCGCCCATACTGGCCCCCAGGAGCAGCAGCGGCCTCTGATCGGCGATGCGCGCCGCCAGGTCCGCCAGAAGCCGCTGCCAATCCTGATACGAAATGCGCGCGCTTCCGCGGGGACGCGTACGTCCATAGCCCGGAAGGTCAACGAGCGTGACGAGGGCTCCCAGTTGCGACAGATGCGCCGCAAAGGGCCACATGGCCGCAGCGTTCCCTCCCCCGCCGTGCACCAGAAGCATCCGCACCGGCGCTTCAGGGGCCCCGACGTGTTCCACGTGTACGTCCCACCCGCGCCAGGCCCAGGTCTCTGCGCGCCGTTCAACCGACGGATCGATTGGACGAACGTAGGGCTCGTACCTACGGTCGGCCGCTGTGAAACCCACGCCCTGATCCTTCCCGACGACGCTCATTTACGCCTGCCCGCCAAACCCAGGTCCGGGCGGAGGGCTCCGGCGGGTGTAGGCGTCAGGGACAAATAGCCGATTCCGGGAAGCGCCTCGCGGAGTCCGGCGGTCAGACGTCGCCGGAGAAGATGGTAACCGTCGACGGTCATGGCCGGGTTCACCACAAGCGTGGCGGAAACATTGAGCCGATGGCCATTCCAGCGAAGCCGCACCTCCGTCAGTCCCTTGACTTCGCTCTCGGCCAGCAGAATCTGTTCGGCACGGTCGACGAGTTCAGGCTCCACGCCGTCGAGCAGGCGGCGGCCGATGTCCCGGGCGGTGCCCCAGAGCAGGACAATGATCGCGGCGGTGATGACCAGGCCAACGATGGGGTCGGCCAGCGGGAAACCGAGCCAGACCCCAATGACACCCAGAACCACGGCCAGCGACGTGAAGCCGTCGGTGCGGGCGTGGATGCCGTCGGCCACCAAGGCGGCCGAGCCGATGCTCCGCCCGACCCTGATCCGGTAGATGGCCACCAACTCGTTGCCGGCAAAACCGACGAGCCCTGCCGCGAGAACCCAACCCAGGTTGTGCAGGGGCTGCGGGTTCAGCAGCCGGTCAATGGACTGCCAGCCGGCACCCAGGGCCGAAAGCGCGATCATGGCCAGGATGAACAGTCCGGCAAGGTCCTCGGCCCGGCCAAAGCCAAACGTATAGCGGCGGGTGGGCTGCCGCGTCCCCAGGATGAAGGCGATCCACAGTGGGATGGCGGTCAGCGCATCGGAGAAATTATGGATCGTGTCGGCCAACAGGGCGACCGAGCCGCTGATCACCACGACAACCAGCTGCAGCACGGCGGTGGCACCGAGCCCTGCGAGGCTCAGCTTTACCGCGCGGATGCCCTTTGCACTGGATTCCAGCGCATCGTCGATGGAGTCGGCGGTGTCGTGGCTGTGCGGGACAAAAAGCCCGTGAAAAAACCCTTTCAGCCCCGTCGGATGATCGTGGTCGTGGCCGTGCGGGTGCTCGCCGTGGCTGTGGCCGTGCCCGTGGTTGCCGTGGTCGTGGTCATCGTCGCTGGGCCCGTGACCGCCGTGGTCGCGCCCGTGCTCGTCTGCTGCCTCTTCGGCCTCGCCGGCTGCAGAGTGTCCGGCCTGCGGATGCGCGCTCATGATGCCTGCGGCCGGGGGGCGCTGTGATGTGCCGGAAGACCACCGAGGGAGTGCTCCGCCTGGAAAACAGCATCGGCAACCAACTGCCGGGCATGTTCGTTCTCCAGCCGGTAGTACACCTTGGTGCCCTCCTGCCGCGCCGCCACGATGCGTCCCAGGCGCAGTTTCGCCAGATGCTGCGATACCGCGGCCGGCGACTTTCCCACCGTCTCGGCCAGTTCGTTCACCGGCAGCTCGGTATCCCGCAGGGCCAGGATGATGCGCACGCGGGTGGCGTCGGCCAGCATCGCAAAGACCTCGACGGCCAGCTCAACATACTGGCTGTCTACGTCGAGCCTGCAACCCTTCTTATCTGCATTCATACGCAGATGTTTGCACAACCCGCCCCGGACGGCAATGGTTCACCGCGGGAGAGTGGTCAGAGGCTGGCGAGGGATTTCGCCTTCCTGGTCTTCAATGATGGTCTGTGCCAGTTCCTTGGCCTGCGGGTTGGAGCCCCGGTCCACTTCCTGCTCGGCCATCTTCACGGTTCCCGCGCGGGCAGAGGCTCTGGCTACTGGATGCGTTCCGGGTCCAGGTCAATCCGCCGCAGCACCTGGGCGTTGAGGGCGACCACAATAGTGGAAACGGACATCAGGATCGCCGCGATGGCCGGGGAGATGGCGACTCCGGCGAAGGCAAGCACACCGGCGGACAACGGCACGGCGATGATGTTGTAGCCCGTAGCCCAAATCAGGTTCTGGATCATCTTGCGGTAGCTGGCCCGGGACAGGTCGATCATCGACAGCACGGACCGGGGGTCGTTGCCCGCCAACACGACGCCGGCAGATTCCATCGCCACGTCTGTACCGGCTCCGATGGCGATGCCCACTTCGGAGCGGGCCAAAGCTGGCGAGTCGTTGACGCCGTCGCCGACCATCGCCACTTTCAGACCGCGTTGCTGCAGTTCGGTAACCTTCTTGTCCTTGTCCTGCGGCAGGACCTCGGCGAAGACCTCGTCGATGCCCAGATCGCGACCCACGGAGTTTGCGACCTGGCGGGCGTCCCCGGTGATCATGGCGACCTTGAGCCCACGCTCCTGCAAGGCCCTGACTGCCGCCCGAGACTCGGGACGCACCCTGTCTTCCAGGGCCAGCGCCCCGATAATCTTGCCGTCGCGAACCACGTGCAGCACACCGGCACCCCGATCCATCCAGGCCGAAGTTTCTTGGGCTACGTCCGCCGCCTCGGCCAGCTTCAACTCCCGGAGCATGTTCGGCCCGCCCACGGAGATGTCGGCCCCGTCCACCACGGCGCGCACGCCCCGGCCAGTGCTGGAGGTGAAGTTGCGGCCGGTCAGACCCAGTCGTGCCGCCTCGGCGTGTTCGGCGGCAGCCCTGACGATCGCGCGGGCGACGGGGTGTTCGCTGTCGGATTCGGCGGCCGCAGCCAGGGCCAGCAGCTCGCCTTCAGTCACGCCCTCCACTGCGGCGACGGCGGTGACCGCGTGTTCGCCTTCGGTCAGCGTGCCGGTCTTGTCGAACAGGACGACGTCGATGGTGCGCATCCGCTCCAGGGCGATGCGGTTCTTGATCAGCACGCCGGAGCGGGCGGCGCGTTCGGTGGAGATAGCGATGACCAGCGGGATCGCGAGGCCGAGCGCATGCGGGCAGGCGATGACCAGAACGGTCACCGTGCGAACGACGGCCTCGTCGGGACTTCCGAGCAGCAGCCAGGCGCCAAAGGTGATGATGCCGGCCACCAGCGCGAAGTAGAACAGCAGGGCAGCAGCCCGATCTGCCAGGGCCTGCGCCCGGGACGACGATGCCTGGGCCTCGGCCACGAGGCGTTGGATGCCGGCCAGCGCCGTGTCGGAGCCCACGGCAGTGATCTGGACCCGCACCGAGTTGTCCGTCGCGACCGTGCCGGCGACCACCGTGTCGCCGGTCGCCCGGCCGACGGTTTTGGATTCCCCGGTGATCATCGATTCGTCGAACTCGGCGCCGCCGTCGATGATCCGCCCGTCCGCGGGCACGCGGGCACCGGAGCGCACCAGCACGATATCGCCGGTGGCGAGGGACCCGACCGGCACGGTGCGGACACTTCCATCGCTGTTGACCACGTCCGCCTCGTCCGGCAGCAGGGCAGCCAGCGCGTCGAGCGCTCCCTGCGCGGAGCCCAGGGCACGCATTTCCATCCAGTGGCCCAACAGCATGATCACGATCAGCAGCGCCAGTTCCCACCAAAAGTCCAGGTCGAACCCGCCGATGCCGAGGGTCGTGATCCAAGAGGCGGCGAAGGCGACCGTGATGGCCATCCCAATCAGCAGCATCATGCCCGGCTGCCGGGACCGCAGTTCATTCACCGCGCCCTTCAGGAAGGGGGTGCCGCCATAGAAGAAAATAATGGTGCCAAGTACCGGGGGGATCCACGCCGCCCCTGGGAACCCCGGGACGGTGTATCCCAGAAGCATGGCAAACATCGGGCTGAAGAACACCACCGGGACCGAAAGGACCAGGGACAGCCAGAACTTGTTCTTGAACATGGCCGTGCTGTGCCCGGCGTGCTGGCCATGCGTATGGACGGCATGTTCTTCGTCCACCGCCGAATGTGCGGGTCCGTCCGGCATGGCCTGCCCGTGCGTTTCATGGTCGGTCATCATCGGACCCTGGCCCTGATGCCGATGCTCCGGGCCAGGTCTTTGGGTGTGCTGGCCGGAATTGTCGAGGTGCTGCGAATGCTCGCTTTTCATGGCTCTTCTTTCGCGGGCGCCCCTGCCTTTGAAGTCGGGGCGGCCCTTCGCGGGAAACCTGATCTTCAGGAGGCAATAAGCTCGTAGCCGGCGTCGGCGATGGCCGACCGAACGGCGGAGTCGCTGACGGGCGATACCGCCAGAAGGGTGACGGTGGAAATGCCGCCGGGAACGAGGTCGACCTGAACGTCCCTCACGTCGTCGAGGGCGCCCAACGCGTCCGTAACGCTGGAGGCGCAGTGTCCGCAGGTCATGCCGGCCACCCGGTACTCTGCCTGAACGGCCGGCACCATCGGCGAAGCCTCCGGCTCGCGGCGCTCGGTCCGTTCTTTCGAGACGCCGGTCGGGGCGCAGCAGGAGCATCCTTGGGCGGACTTGGCGGTCAGGGACAGTTCCCGGTTTAGGGACTCGGCCATGGTGTTCTCCTCACACATCATCGGTGCTGGCTGCGGGAAGTGGGAACGCCAGACCGTCGGAATGACGCTCCGCCGCCGAAGCCGGTGAGAACCTTCACTGCGTTGAAGCCCTGTCGGGCTCGTGACGCTTGTTCCGGTGAGACTGAGGCTATACCCCCCGGGGGTATCTGTCAAGTGGGGATAGCCAGGCCTGGGAATGGTTACCGGCGTGGCCACACTCCCAAGCAGGGGCTACGGTGCATAAGAGGCTGGCGCAGCGGCCCACCGCCGCTGGCCGGAAACCGGACGACGGGAGCAGATCATGACTCACATCAGTTCGATGCTCGATACCTACCCCAAGGACCTGGGCGGCGTGGACCGCCAGAAGCTGGCGGAGTGCATTGCCGCCTGCTTCGAATGCGCACAGACATGCACTGCATGCGCCGACGCGTGCCTCTCGGAGGACATGGTTGCCGACCTCACCAAGTGCATCCGCACCAATCTGGACTGCGCCGACATCTGCGCAGCCGCCGGCCGCGTCCTCTCGCGCCACACCGGCTACGACGCCAATATCACCAAGGCACTTCTGGAGGCCTGCCGGACTGCCTGCCAGGCCTGCGCCGACGAATGCGGGCAGCACGCGGAGATGCATGAACACTGCAAGGTCTGCGCGGAGGCCTGCCGCCGGTGTGAACGCGCCTGTGACGAACTCTTGGCCTCGCTGGGAAGCGGCGCTTCCAAATAGGCCGGCCCACCTCTTATCTCGCGGCAGGCGGCAGCCGCCTGTCGCCGGCCCGGGACTCGGGGCCCGGGGCACTCCCAGCTAGGAGCCGATCTTCAGGCCGTTCCAGCCGCCTACACCTACAGTGGTGCGCTGTTGAATCTTCTTCGGGGAGACCGGGTAAAAGTGCAGGTTGCCTTTCCTGTCGCGGGCGAGGATGCCGGACTGACCGGCGGTCACATGATCCTCGACAGCGGACAGGTGCGTCATGGCATTCCAACCTGACTTGGCGATCACCTTCCGGGTCTCGCTGATGAGCTTGCCTTTGCCGTTGGAACGGTAGAGCTTCAACTGCCCGGCCGCGGTGCGGGCGATCAGATCCATCTTTTGGTCCGCGTCGAAGTCCATGGCCATCACGTCCATGCCCTTCCAGTTGCCGGAGCTCAGCAGCTTCCGCCGGTCGGGGTTTGTGCCGGCGGGATTCGCGTAGGAGTACAGCTTGCCGTCACGGTTCTTGGCGATGATGCCCGGGTACTCGTCGGCGGTCCTCCACCTGGTGACGAGGATGGTGTTGTGCTGCCATCCGCTCGTGCCCAGAGTGGAGCGTTTGAAGCCACCGTTCTTCTGCCCGTAGTCGACGGTGAGCCGGCCGTCCTTCCAGTTGGCGATCAGGTCCTGGATGCCGTCGCCGTTCCAGTCGGCGATCTCCACCGCTCGCGCTGCTCCCCATCCGGCCGAAACGTAGGAGCGCTTGTTCAAGTCCCTCCCCTTGGCTGAGGGGTATAGGTAGAGCTTGCCTGCGGAGTCCACGGCTGCGACATCGCCGGAGTTGGCCTTGGCTGGGGCGACGGCGGCCGGCATGGCCTTCAGGTCGTTGGCGATCAACTTCGGCATGTCATAGGTGTAGTGCGTGACACCCGGGAGGATGGTCATCTTCGTGTTGATGAACCCGAGGCTGTTGTATTTTTTCTCCGCGCTCTGGGCGGTGCCCAGGGCTGACCAGGTTTTCAGGCTGGTGCCGCCGCGTCCGTCGCGGCTGCCGCAGATCCAGTGCAGCTTCATCTTCTTCACCGCCGCGGGAGCGGCTGTCTCCATGCCCGTGTATCCGCCGCCGCCGACGATGGTGGCCCCGCCGCCCTTTATCCACTCCTGGCGGTCTGTGAGGAGCTCATAGGTGATGAACTCGGCTCCGCCGGAGTAACCGTGGAACCAGATGCGGCGGGCATCGAGCTTGTATCCGGCGATCAGTGTTCCGGCCAGTGCCCGGAAGTAGTCACCGTTGCGGTCGGCGTCCTCCCACCAAGTGATGCCGCCCTTCTTGTCGGGGGTGATGACGGGAACCATGATCATGTTCTTCTTGGCGGCCTCGGCCGCCATCTTCTTCATGATGGATCCATTGGGGTGGTGGACATAGGACTGCGCCGGGTAGGAGTAGTCGCCGTGGAAGACGAATAGGACGCCGACCGGCTTCTTCGTATCGATGCCGTTGGCGTAGACGTGGTATTTGCTGCTGACACCGTTTGGAGCGGTGTAGGTCTGGTAGGTCGCGCTGCGCGGTGCCGCGGCTTGGGCCGGAGTGCTGACTACCAAGGCTGCTGCGAGCATAGTCGCCCCGAGGACTGCTCCCAGGAGCGCGCGGATGAGGGCCTTCATCAAACTGGATCCGTTCATAGTGCTGCCGCACTGCGCGAATGCGGGCACGGGTGCTAAGGGATGCAATCGGACGTAAGGGCTCATCCGTAAGGAATCTCGGGAAAGCGTGCCAGTTGCCGCTATCGAACCGCTCTAGCCGAACGTCATAAAGACGCTGGCTCGCAAAAACCGGCCAGAACTGCTCCGTCCTGTCGGCAGCGGTCCGGCCGCCTGTATCCTGCCTCGCTGCGAGATACTCAGGCCCGTCCCTTCAGGATCAGATGCCAGTAGACCTGCGGGAGGATCCGCCGGTCCATCACCCACTGCCAGCGCCGCTCCTTGGCCATCCTCAGGCCCGGGTAGCTCGGTTGGGGGCGATATTGGTCGTCGAACTCAGCAAAGAACGCGGTGCGGCGGCTCAGCGTGAACGGGCAGACTGAGTAGCCGTTGTAGCGCGCGTCAGGCGCGCGCCCGCCCAGAACAGCGGTGAGGTTCTTCGCCAGGACCGTGGTCTGTTTGCGGAGCGCCCCGCCGGACTTGGAGTTCCGTGTTCCGGCGGCGTCGCCGAGGGACCAGACGTTGGGAAATCGCGGATGGCGCAGGGTCTCCGGATCCACCTCGACGAAGCCGCCACTGCTCCCTTTCTGCGGCAGCGACGTGGCCTTCAACCAGTTCGGCGCCGACTGCGGCGGAACCGCGTGCAGCAGGTCGTACCGGACCTCCCGGTTCCCCGACCCGCCGTCCAGCACCAGTGTCTGCGCCGCGGGGTTGACCGAGGCGACGGTGGTGGAGGTCCTCAACGTGATTCCGTACTCGTCGATCTTGCGCTGCAGCTCCCGGTCCACGTCCGGCATCCCGAAGACGGTAGGCGTGGGCACCACCATGAGCACGTTAATGTGCTGCAGCACGCCCTGTTGGCGCCAGTAGTCACAGGCCATGTAGGCAATTTTTTGGGCGGCGCCTGCGCACTTTGCGGGCCCCGGCGGCTGGGTGAATACCGCCGTGCCGGAGCGCAGCCCTCGCACCAGGTCCCATGTCTTGGGGGCAAGTGCGCCGTCGTAGTTGGACGAGCCGTGCGGCGAAACCATGGCCTCGGCCAGCCCCGGGACATCGCCCCAGTCCAACTGCAGGCCCGGGCAGACCACCAAGTGCTCGTAGCCAACACGATCGCCTCCGGCCAGGACGACGACGTTCTCCTCCGGCCGCACATCGGCCGCCTCCCCGCGGATCCAGTCAACCCCCTGCGGCATGACATCTGCCTGGGGTCGGACCGCTTCGGCCATCCGTGCAGCCCCGGCTCCTATATGGGAGAACAGCGGTTGGAAGTAGTGCTGATCCCGAGGTTCGATGATTGCGATGTCCTCGACCTTCCACCGGCGAAGCCGCGCGGCCAGCGAGATTCCCGCATTGCCGCCGCCGACAACCACTATTTGATGGTGCTTGTCCATGTTTCGGCCTTCCGTCGTTGGCGGCCGCGCCCCCGCCGCTGCCGCATTCGCCCAGTCCACAGCGCCCAGGGCCGTCCGTCAAGGCTGGAGCGAGCAGGGACCGGGTCATGAAACGTCGAACGTCGATCTCCAAATCCACCGGTCCGCGCAGGATGTGGCTGGGAGATGGATGCTGCTGCCAAAGCCGAGATGTCCGTTGGCGCCCTAATCCTGCGGCATGACAAGAAAAAGGGTTGGCCTCGAGGCGCTTATCGCTGCCAAGGCGCGTGTGGAAAGTGTCTTGTCTGGGAACCGGGACCAAACAAATCCCGAATCTTCAGTGGAGCTTAGGGGAATCGAACCCCTGACCTTTTCATTGCGAACGAAACGCTCTACCAACTGAGCTAAAGCCCCGAATGCGCGAGTTCACGCGCAATCACACGTGTGTAAGGGTAACGCATCCCCCCGCGTGCACACCAAATGATCTGGACTTTTTTAAGGTGCCGGCCGCGTCGAGCTCCTACTATTACTTCTCCTGCAAAACGGACAGTACGTTCCCGGAGGGGTCCTTGAACCATGCGATGTAGGGGCCTTCTTCGCGGAAGATGCCCTTGTCGTCCTGGGCAAAACCCTCATAACGCTCGAACCGGACTCCCTGAGAGGCCAGTCCGGTCACGGCGGCATCGATGTCCTCCACTTGAAAGTTGAGGATCGTGAAGCTCGCCGGAACGGCGTCAGGCTGTTCATAGACAAGCGTGTCCCGGCCGCCGGCCAGATGCAGCCACATCAGCCCGTACTCCTCGGACGTTTTCAGGCCGAGAATCTCGCCGTAAAAGCGTTGCGCCTCCTGCAGATCATGAACGGCGATACCGCTGTATGCCTTGCTGTTGGTGAGCTTCATGGCTACCCCTCCCGTGTTGACCCGGCCGTGATTGCATGGCTTGTCCCCACGTTCCGGCCGTCGACGCTGGCCGGGGGGGCGACCCATCACAGCGAAGGTTCCTGCCCAACAGTGTTGCAGGCAGGGGGAGCCGGGGAAAGACGTGAGCCCAATCGAGCCCAGGCATCTCATGCCCAACTTGGGATGAAACAGTCACGGCCGACTGCGAGCCCTGCGTCGATTCTCCGAGCCATGGGGGAAAATGAATACTCTTCATTTTACCAATATCGGATAAGAAACTGTTGGGGGATCAATGGTCACACCCTTGGGCGCAGCCCTTTCAAGCGCATGGCTGGGCATGACGAGCACCATCGTCGGGAAAACTGCCGTCGCTGCCGTCGCCGCTGCCGGGATAGCAGCCGGAAGCCTCGCCGTCGTTGGAGCCGTGAATCATGATCAAGGCTCGGTCGTGCGCGTCGTTGACGGCGACACGTTGGTCATCAACTACAACTTCCGGGAAGAAACGGTACGGCTCCTCAACGTCGATACTCCGGAGACCAAAGATCCCAGCCAGCCGGTCGAATGTTTGGGACACGAGGCGACACAGAATCTTGAACAGCTCGCTCCGCCCGGCACGAAGGTTCGCCTCGACTTCGACGTCGAGCGTCACGACCGGTATGGCCGCACGTTGGCGGCAGTCTTCGTCGGCGACTCATTAGTAAACGCCGAGATTGCCAGACGGGGCTTGGGGCACGCTGTCTACTACGAACCCAATCGGAAGTACCTGAGTCAGGTGCAAGCGGCTCAGTCAGAAGCAGCGGGAACAGCGCAGGGCATGTATGACCCGTCGATCGGCTGCACCATTCCCGGACAAGTCCAAGAGGCAATTAAACAAGTAGAGGAAACAGCCGCAGGCAATGCGGCCGACACTTCGTCCGCGACAGCCGAGGCAGTGACCGCCTTGGCCGTGGCCATTGCAGCCGCAAAGTCGATGGACTCCATGCTCCACAGTGCTTCTCACACGGCAGATGCTGTGCTGTGGGCGGCCCTATCCAGCGCTGACCGGAAGCAACTCAGCAGCCATTTGTCGGACGCCATAGAAGTCGGCGAAGCGAAACATCAACAGCTGTCGGTCAAACGCGACAAGCTCAAAGCTGCCGAGGACAAGGCAGCCGCCGAAAAGAAAGCGGCCGAGGAAAAGCGGAAGGCGGAGGCGAAGGCCAAGGCGAAACGGATTGCGGCTGAGAAGAAGGCGGCCAAGGAACGGGCTAAAGCGGAACGGGCAGCGGCCGAGCAAGCGGCAGCACAGGCCGCTGCAGCAGCTGAGGCTGCCCGGCAGGCCGAAATGACGAGACAGGCGCAAATTGCCGAAGCAGAACGGCAGTGGCGTCAACAGCAGCAGGCTCCTGCCCCCGCGCCTCCGGCTTCCAATCCCTACCCTGGCTACACCGGCCCCCGATGCTATGCACCTGGTGGCCAATCGTGGACGCCCTGCCCTTAGCCCCGAAACAAACAGCAAGACCCCTGGCGGTCCGGCATCCGGACTGGCAGGGGTCTTCAGCTGTGTGAACAACAAGGTCGGGGCTTCGCGGGCCCGCAGACACTGCTCCGGCTTCGTGGGCCTGAACCGTGCACCTCAACGGACTGGCAGCTTGTGGCTTCGCCCGATCTGATAGGTATCAGAGCACCTTCCCGACAATCCGTGCAAGCGTGGGGCTTACAATTGATCAGAGTGTTCAAACGGTCGCACGGCGTTCGACAGGAAGTGGTCATTTTGCAGCAACTCGATGCGACGGACCGGCGGATCCTGCTGGCGCTGGATAAGGACCCGCGGATTCCGGTGATGATGCTGGCCCAGCGGCTCGGCTTGGCCCGCGGCACGGTCCATACACGGCTGGAGCGCCTGGCCGCCTCGGGTTGTCTGCGCACGCACTCGGCCCGGGTGCTGCCGGAGGCCTTGAACCGCGGGGTGATGGCCATGGTGAGTGCCGAATTGGATCAGAGCAAGCTCAACGATGCGGTGGAAGCGCTTAGGAAGATCCCGGAAGTGCTGGAATGCCACGCCCCTGCGGGCGATACGGACTTGCTGATCAGAGTGGTGGCCAGCAGCCCGGACGATCTGTACCGGGTAAGCGAAGAAATCCGCTTCTGCCCGGGCATCACCCGCACCTCCACGCAGATGTTCCTGCGCGAGGTGATCCCCTACCGCACTACGGGCCTGTTGAAGCAGGACTGATCGCCTGAAGCCAGAGCGGCACCGCCGCACCGCCGCGCCGGTCTAAAAGAGCCGGTGGCTGGGATTGCCGGCCCGGGGCCCGCTAGAAGAAGAAGTGCGCCAGCACGCCGATCACCCAGACGGCGCCGGCGGCAAACGCACAGCCGAGCTCCACCAGCATGCCCAGGCCCACGGCCTTGAGCGCCGCCCAGCTGGCCCCGACCGCCTGGCCAAAGTCCCGCCGTCGCGCGTATTCGCTGAGCAGTAGCCCGGCGGCAAACCCGATGAACAGTCCGACGACGGGAATTACGAACATCCCGACCACACCCACCAGCACGCCCGCCAGGATTGACCAGTTGGGCACCTGCCGTTGTTTCAGCCGGCGCCCGGTGAGTACCAGGCTGGCCAGCATGCCGGCGGCCACGAACACCATGCCGATCGCGAAGACCACCCAGCCCAAAGTGCTCTGCAGGACGATGGCCCAGACCAGCAGGCTGATGCCGATGGTGATGGTGCCGGGCAGCACGGGGACGACGATGCCGGCAATGCCGACGGCGATGAGCAAACCGCAAAAGACGGTCGCGAGTATCTGGGCTTCCACCCACCCAGCCTACTGGGGTGCGCCGGGTGGATCCGGCAGGCCTAGGTGCGGGCGGGGCTTTGGCTGCAGGGCGAAGCCACGGACGCAGCGCCGGCATCGTGGGCTTCCGCCGGTCCTGAGAGGGCCCTCAGGCGGTCGCGGCCTTGACGAGCGCCTCGACCTTTTCCTCCACTGCCGGGGTCCACTCCACTAGCGCGAACGAGACCGGCCACATCGGTCCGTCGTCGAGCGAGGCCGCATCGTTGAATCCGAAGGTCGCGTAGCGGGCCTGGAACTTGGCCGCACCCTGGAAGAAGCAGACGACCTTGCCGTCCGTGTTGGCGTACGCAGGCATCCCGTACCAGGTCTTGGGCAGAAGCTCCGGCGCGTTCGCGGTGACGAGCGCGTGAATGCGTTCCGCGAGGCCGCGATCGGCGTCGGGCATCTCGGCGATAGCGTTGAGCACGGCGCGCTCGTTGTCGGCCTTCTTCTGACCGCTGCGCCCCTGTGCCTTCAGCTCCTGGGCCCGCTCCTTCATGGCGGCGCGCTCGGCCTCCGAAAAGCCGCCCGCATCGGACTTCTGGTTGGCGCTCATCTCGATCTCCCTTGTACGAATCACGACCGACAGTAGCAGCCACGCAGGGCCCCGGCTTCTCGAATCCTGCTCGGTCCGTGAAAAAACGTAGCCCTCGGCGGGCAATCTGATATACGGTGCAGCGATACCTCGCGGCTACAGGGGCGGGGCTGGTTAACGGAAGGCGCGGGGACATCATGGACGACGCACAGAACCGTCAGGACCTGACCCGGCAAATCGACCAGCGCCGTGATGAGATCAGGGCTTTTCTTCGCCGCGCCCGTCCCAAACGCAACCGCCTGACCAACGTCAGCGTCGTCGGGAGCTCGGTCGTCGCCGCGTTGACGGCGGGCCCGGGCTTCGGCCAGAACAATTTCAACACGGCGGTGGCGGGCGCTTTCTCGCTATCCAGCACCTCGATCGTCTGGCAGGTCATCTGCATCCTGGCGTCGATCCTCTCCCTTACCGCCGCGATTGCGTCCGGCCTCGCCAATTCCCGCAACAGCGCGGAGCAGATCTCGACGGCCGAGTCCGCCAGCGCGCAACTCGACGGGCTGCTGACCGCCCTGAAGTACGGACAGCTGCCGGTCGGCGACGCAGCGCGGCTCTATCAGGAGTACAGCTCGAAGGCAGCCTTCATCGACTAGCCGCTGAGCGCTCGCGGCTACCGCACGCCTTTGATTTTGACCACGAAGACCGCGCCGAGCAGCCCGATCACGGCGGAGAGCACGAACAGCGCCGTGTAGCCGCCGAGGTAGAGCACGGTGGGCGCGGCGATCAACGGGGCGATCACCTGCGGCGACGAGGCGGCGATGTTGATGACGCCCATATCCTTGCCTCGGTCGGCGGCGCTCGGCAGCACCTCCGTGAGCAGGGCGAAGTCGACGGCCAGGAACATGCCGAAGCCCGCGCCGAGGACCATGGCCGCGCCGACCACGGCCGGCCACGCGGGCGTGATGGCCACGATGACCGATGCAGTTGCGATGGTGACCGAGGACGCGATGACGAACGGCTTGCGGCGCCCCACCCGGTCGCTCAGAGGTCCGCCCACGACCGCCATCACCACCACCATGGCCGCATAGACTCCGGTCAGCAGCAGCACGCCGGCGGCCGGGTCCGGATGCCCCACGGCGTCCTGGAGGAAGAAGAACAGGTAGAGGGTGAAGATGTTGTTGCCCAGATTGACCAGGAAGCGGGTCAGCCACGCCCAGCCGAAGTCGGGGTGCTTGGCGGGGGAGATCCAGAAGCCCTTCAGGAAGCCGGGCCAGGCGAAGGGCGGGCGGTCGGCCTTGCGCAACGGGGTGTCCCGGCCCGCGATCACGAATGGGATGATGCTGGCCAGCAGGAACACGGCGCAGTAGATGTAGCCGAGGACGAAGCCGCCGGCCAGATTGGCCAGCACCGCGCCCATCACGATGCCCAGCGTCTGCCCGACGGCGGCCAGCCCGCCGATCTGGCCGCGCTGCCGCCGCGGCACGCGGTCCGGGATGCTGGCAGTAACGGCCGCGTAGGCGCCATTGCACCCGGCCTGCACCAGGCACCAGCCGATCACCATCACCGCGATGTTGGGGGCGCCGGACAGCAGCAACAGCGCGGCGAAGCCCAGGACGCCGCCGGCCAGCGCCCACGGCACGCGTCGTCCGAACCGGGACGTAGTGCGGTCGCTCAGCGCCCCGAAGATCGGATTGGCGACCAGCGACACGGCGGCGCCGAAGCCGGTGGCCATCGCCAGGACGGCTTCCTTGTTCACGGCATCGAACGCCTGCGACTGCTGGGCCAGCAGCACCTGCAGCGGGCCGAAGAACGCCGCATTGATGCCGAGGTTGGTCAGCACGACGGCGGTGACCCAGCCGGGCCGGACCTTGGTGGTGGGCTCCCGGAACGCCGCGGGAAGGTCGAGCGCCGGCACGGGATCGCGCGGTTCCTGGACGGACATGGCCACAACCCTCCTCACCGACGGCGCGGCCTGGCCGCGGTCCCTGTTGTTGCAACAGCGTACAGCCGCCGCCGCGCAGGCCGGTAAGATCATGCCGCCGCGGCCAGCGCTATCGCCCAACGGCAGGCCGACAGCGCTGACCGGCGGGCCTTAAAAGGACTTGGGGGGCGTGAGCCCAACCTGCGCCCCGCAGCGGCCGGGCGATAACTGCGGGGAGGTCAGCCGGCGGCCAGCCGGGCCAGGACCTGCCGGGACGTCAGCCTGCGGAAGCAGCGGCACGCTGTCTGGCCAGCTTTTTCAGCCCGTGCGAGACCTGGACCGGCTCCGGCCAGCGCGGCGCCAGATTGTCCCCCAGCGTGACGCCCCTGAGCTTGCGGCCGAACATCGGGACCACCCATTCCTGCAGCCAGTCGCGCTCGCGCCGGAGTGCCGCGCGCCAGCCCGCCCGCACCGGAGCCTCCGGCCGCTTCAGCCTGAGTGTGTGCTCCACGCCGAGGGCCTCCAAGACCCTGGCCGCCATGTACTTGTGCCCCAGCGCGGACATATGCAGCCGGTCCGTGTCCCACATCCTCCGGTCCTGATAGAGGTCGAACGCCCAGTGGTCCACCAGCACCGCCCCGTAACGCCGGGACAGGTCCCGGACGGCCTCGTTGAACACCCAGTTGCGCCGCCGCATCGGCTCTAGGACGGGCGGGAGCATGACCTCAAAGCCGGTGAAAAGGATCAACCGCGCACCCGTTTCGGCCAGCCGGCGGACGGCGGATTCGTACTCCGCCAGGAGTTCCGGCATGCTCCGCTTAAGCTCCAAAATGTCGTTGCCGCCGGCATAAAAGGAGACCAGGGTTGGCTGCATCTCGATGGCCGGTTCCAGCTGGTCCGCGATGATCTGGTGGAGCCGCTTGCTGCGTACCGCCAGGTTTGCGTAGCGGAAGTCCGGGTCCTGCTTGCCCAGCTGCTTGGCCACCCGGTCGGCCCAGCCGCGCACGCCATTGGGAAAATTGGCGTTGTAGTCCCCCACGCCCTCGGTAAAGCTGTCGCCCAGCGCCACGAATAGTCCGCCCATCTGCCGAAGACTAGCGGCGCCGGGCGACGCACCGGCAAACACTCGGTGAAGTCCGCCGCTGTGCCGGCCAGGTTGTCCGCGGTTATGAGTCCCGGGCGAGCGGGCAGTTTCCCGCCTGCCGTCAGCTGGGGTCGGGAACCAGCTCCGGCGGCTCGAAGATCCACGGCTCAACCGGCAGGGCATCGGGCCGGAACTCGGACAGCAGCTTGGGCAGCGGGACGTCCGGCAAGCCCAGCGAGGCCAGCAACAGGCCGCGCACCGCGGCCGCGTCCAGCCCGGCCAGCTCGAGTGCGCCCAAGGTCACCGCGCCGTCGCGCTTGGCCAGGCGCCGCCGTCGTTCGTTGAGGACCAACGGCACATGTACGTATTCGACCGGCGGCAGCCCCAGCAGCGAGGCGAGGTATGCCTGCCGCGGGGCGGAGGCCAGGAGGTCGTCGCCGCGCACCACTTGGTCCACGCCCTGGGCGGCGTCGTCCACCACCACCGCCAGGTTGTAGGCGGGGACGCCGTCGTTTCGCCGCAGCACGAAGTCGTCAACGACGCCGGTGTAGTCGCCGTGCAGCCGGTCGGGCACCGTATAGCTGGCGGTGGAAGCTCGCAGCCGCAGCGCCGCGGGGCGGAGTTGGCGGCGTTCCTCGCGTTCGGCGTCGGTGAGGTTGCGGCAGGTTCCCGGATACGCCCCCTCCGGAGCATGCGGCGCGCTGGGAGCCTCGGCGATCTCGCGCCGCGTGCAGAAGCATTCGTAGAGCAGGCCGGCCTCCGCCAGCTGTCCGAGCGCGTGGCGGTAGACCGCGGCGCGGTCGGTCTGGCGCACGACCTCGCCGTCCCAGTCCAGGCCGATGGCCGCCAGATCCGCCAGTTGCCGGGCCTCGAACCCGGCCCGCGCACGGTCCAGGTCCTCCACCCGTATGAGGAAGCGGCGGCCGGTGCCGCGGGCGAAGAGCCAGGCGAGCAGCGCGGTGCGCAGGTTGCCGACGTGCAGCTCACCCGAGGGGCTGGGCGCGAACCGACCGGCGGGACTCTGGGCTGCTGCTGGCACGTCCCCACGGTAGCAGGCCGCTCCCCGCCCGCCGGGGTGTTGCCGCGCCTATTAGGCTGGTGCCATGAGCACACCCGACTCCCGCATGGAAACCCCGATTGCCGTCACCGGTGCCACCGGCGAGCTGGGCGGCATGGTCGCCAGGATGCTGGCGGAGCAGAACCTTTCACAGCGGCTGATTGTCCGCGACGCGTCGCGTGCACCGCAGCTGCCCGGGACGACGACGGCGACTGCCGGCTATGGCGACAAGGCCGCCGTCGTCGCCGCGCTGCAAGGCATCGAGACAGTGTTCATGGTGTCCGCCGCCGAAGCCGAGGACCGGCTGCAGCAGCATTTCACTTTCATCGACGCCGCCATCGACGCCGGCGTGCAGCACATTGTCTACACCTCGTTCATCGGTGCGACCGAGGACGCAACGTTCACGCTGGCCAGGGACCACTACGCCACCGAGGAGAAACTGCGCGGAACCGGCCTGAAGCACACGCTGCTGCGCAACAACTTCTATGCAGACGTCCTGCCGTCATTCGCCGACGAATCCGGCGTGATCCGCGGGCCGGCGGGCGACGGAAAGGCGGGCTTCGTGGCCCGCGAGGACGTAGCCCGGGCGGCCGCGACCATCCTGGCCGAACCCATGCCCCATGCAGGCTTCACCTATGAGCTGACCGGCCCGGAGTCGGTGACCCTGGCCGAGGCGGCGGCGGCCATCGCGGAGGCAACGGGCCGTCCGACGTCGTTCCTCAACGAAACGGTGGAGGAGGCCTACGCGAGCCGGGCGCACTACGGCGCCCCGGACTGGCAGCTGGATGCCTGGGTCAGCACCTACACGGCAATTGCCGCCGGGGAACTGGACCTGGTGACCCACGACGTGGACCTGCTCACCGGGCGGCCGGCGCTGAGCCTGCGGGAGCTGTTCGGCGTCCGCGACTGAACTGCGAGGAGCTGTTTTGCACGACTGAACCGGCGTCCGCGACTGAACCAACACCCGGGCCGGCGCCGACGGTGCCGCCCGGAAGCCCGCGCCCGGAACCCTGCGCGCCCCTGAACGTGGAGCGTGAACGTGGAGCTTAGGCGTTCCAGAGTCCGTAGGAGTCCGCGAGCGATGAAATCTTTTCGGCGCGGGCGAGCCGCGGCAGGTAGGAACCGTCGCCCACCACCGCGCCGGCGGCGTGCGCGTCGAGGAGTTCGTGCGCCCACTTGATCTCCGACTCGCTGGGTGAGAGTCCCTTGTTGATGGTGTCGGCGGCGTCGGTGAGCAGGCAGAGCTTGCCCGTCATGCCCATGGACGCCGTCACCTTGCACGCTTCCAGCAGTTCCTCGCCGAGCGCGCCGACGGTCGGGCCATCGATGGGGCCCGGCAGTTGGCCCACGCGGGAGGCCACCACCAGCCGGGAACGGGCATACGCCAGGGCCATCGGAGAATCGCTGGCCCCGGTGTCGCGGCGGAAGTCGCCCACGCCGAAGGCGAGGCGGAAGGTGCCCGGCGCGCGGGCGATGTCGGTGGCGTTCTCAATGCCGACGGCGGATTCGATCAGGGCGAGCACCGGGGTGCCGGCCTGCAGCCGCATGGCCGTGTGCGTGACCTGCTCGGGCCTTTCCGTCATCGCCAGCATGACGCCGCGCAGGCCCGGCGCCTTGGATAGGGCGGCCAGATCGTCCGCCCAGTAGTCGGTTTCCATGCCGTTCACGCGGACCCAGGCGGTCATGCCGGTGGACAGGGCCTCCACCACCCGTTCCCGCGCCGCGGCCTTGCCCTCCGCCGGCACGGCATCTTCCATGTCGAAGATGACGGAGTCTGCTTCAGAGGCGAGTGCCGGCCCGAAATTCGCTTCGTCCGCCGCCGAAGCCAAAAGCCAGGAGCGAGACAATTTTGCGGGAAGGGCGGCAGCACGGCGGTTTCTTAAAGCGGACATACCCCTAGCCTAATGTTTCCGCCACCGGGGCCACCAATGCGGGGGCGATTGCCGATGAGGCAGGCGCCACGTGCGTCCGCGCCGGAGGTTAACTGCCGTCAGAGAGAGCCGGGCGGCGTCCGCGCCGCCGGCGGGCCAGAACGATGACGGCGACCACCGCCGCCGCCAGCAGCACTACGACGGCGATGCCCAGCGGGGACCCGGCGGCCGCGGCCAGCCAGGCGTTGAGGGCGGCCAGGCCCACGGTGGCGTACAGCACCGCCCACAGCACCGAGCCGACCACGACGGCCGGCAAATACCTGCGCAGCGGCATCCGGCCAAGGCCGGCCGTCGCGTTGACCGCGGTCTGAACGCCCACCGTCAGGAAGCAGAGCGCGACGGCGAGGGCTCCCCAGCGCGCGATGAAAGCCTCCGCGCGGCGCATGGCCGGCGAATCCAACTGCCGGACCAGACGGGTGTGCCGCCCGCCGGCGGCCACTCCCCTGCCGGCCCAGTACGTGGCGTTGGCGCGCAGCATCACGATCACGAACAGCGCGCTGACCGCGTATCCGAAGGGGAGGCTGGCGATGTGCTCCATGTCAGGCCGCAGGCACCGGCCGGTGCGCGGCGTGCGCAGCGCCCTTCAATTCGGCGTAGAACGGTCTGCCCACGATGGTCTCCTCGGGAGTCGTCGGATGTTTACTTCCGCGGACGGCGCACGCTGTCCGTCGCGAACAGCAGTTTACGCTCACCTGACGCCGGGCAGTCGGGGAATGTCCATGGCCGCGGGCGGGTCGTCGGGGGGAAGGTCAACGCCCGCCGCCGGGCCGCCGGGGGAATGCCAACGGCTGCCGCCGGACACCTCCACGCCAACAACGACGGCGCCGCACGCCTTCCCCGGTGTGGACCGGGAAGTGTCTTACGCTGTCCCCATGGCCCAGCTGACTCCCCGCACCACCGATGCCCTCCCGGCCGCCCAGGCGCAGCGGCTGCAGCGGGCGCTCGACGAGAGCGCCGACGTGACCGTCTTCGTGAACGGCACCACGGTGAAGCTGCCCGCCCAAGCCGCGGACGCCGTCGTCGATATGCTCCGCCGCTTTGCCCACGGCGATGCGGTGATGGTCAGCTCCGCCGTCGAACTGCTGAACACCTCGCAGGCGGCGGAGGTGGCCGGCGTGTCGCTGACCTACATGCGCCGCCTGACCGACGCCGGGACCATTCCGGTCCAGTACCGCGGGACGCACCGGCGGATCCTGCTCTCCGACGTGTTGGCCTGGCTGGAGACCCGGACCGCCGCACGCGACGCAGGTTCTGCCGACGCCGCCTCCGCGGGTTAG
This sequence comes from Arthrobacter sp. Y3223166, assembly GCF_059090935.1. NCBI lineage: Bacteria > Bacillati > Actinomycetota > Actinomycetes > Micrococcales > Micrococcaceae > Arthrobacter > Arthrobacter sp. Y3223166. The sequence continues at coordinate 139,721 of NZ_JBNHGE010000001.1, forward strand.
CGGACTCTTCCCGCCTGGCCCGGGGAATAAGCGCCCTGCGGCATCCGCTTCTCCGTCTGCCGCCGGCTGCGGCCGGCACCCGGGGTGCACAGCCGGCACGATCACCCCTAGGCTGGGTGCCACGGGCCCGGGACCGGGTCCTGAAGGACAACCAGAGGAGACTGTGACCGTGGCCGACCTGCTTGCTCCGCTCGTGACCCTCCGCAACGGGGCCAAGATGCCGCTGCTGGGACTGGGAACCTGGCCCCTGGACAATGCGGAAGCCGCCCGGACGGTCGAAACTGCGCTCGACCTGGGCTACCGGCTGTTCGACACCGCGGAAAATTACCGGAACGAGGAAGGCGTCGGCGAGGGGTTCCGCCGCAGCGGGCTTGACCGCTCGGAAGTTTTCATCACCACCAAGTTCAATAAGCAGTGGCACAGCGTCGACGGCGCGCGGCAGGCCTGCGAGGCCAGCGCCCGCCGGCTGGGCGTCGACTACGTGGACCTGCTGCTGATCCACTGGCCAAACCCCGGGCAGGACCGCTACGTAGAGGCCTTCGAGGGGCTCACCCGTTTGCTGGAGGACGGGAGCGTGCGAGCCATCGGCACGTCCAATTTCAAACCAGCGCACCTGCATCGGCTGTTCGACGCCGGGCTGGTACCCGAGGTCAACCAGATTCAACTGGATCCCCGGCACACCCGCGGGGATCTGGTGGAGCTACACCGCCAGCGCGGCATCGTCACGGAGTCCTGGAGCCCGCTCGGGAAAGGCGGGGACCTGCTGCGGGAGCCGGCGGTTCAGTCGCTGGCCGGCAAGTACGGCAAGAGCCCGGCCCAGATCGTGCTCCGCTGGCACACCCAGCTGGGGCATGTGCCCATCCCCAAGTCCGCGCACCCGGACCGGCTGGCCGAGAACTTCGCCATCTTCGACTTCATGCTGGAGGCCGGCGAGCTGGCCCGGATCTCCGCCTTGGACCGGGGCACCGCGGACATCACCGACGCGGACATTTTCGGCCACTAGGCGGCCGCTGGACGGCTGCCGTGGCGCTGCTTCGGCTTGGCCTGCCCCGGCACGCATTAATATGCAAAGGAATGAATCCTGACGGGTCTGTGTTGCGCGTAGTGACACCGGTTGTAATTCGACGGTGTCCACCGCAGCCGGTCGTCGCGCTGGGATAAGCGCAACGGCGGGCTGGAAGCAGTACAAAGGAGACATTAATGACTGTGCAGGACAAGGTCGCTCTCGTAACCGGCGCCGGCCAAGGCATCGGGCGGGCCATCGCTCTTCGTTTGGCTGAAGACGGCTTCAACGTCGCCATCGCCGATATCGAGCCGCAGCGCGCCAAGGGCGAGGCTGTCGCGGCGGAGATCGAAGGCCTCGGGCGCAAGTCCGTTTTCGTGGCAGCCGACGTCGCCAAGAGGGACGACGTCGTCGCGGCTGTCGACACGGCAGCCGACCAGCTCGGCGGATTCGACGTCATCGTCAACAACGCAGGCATTGCCCAGGTCAAGCCAGTTCTTGAAATCAGCGAGCAGGAACTCGACCAGATTTTCAACGTGAACGTCAACAGCGTGGTCTGGGGCATCCAGGCTGCGGCCGCCAAGTTTGAAGAGCTCGGCCACGGAGGCAAGATCATTTCGGCTGCCTCCATCGCGGCCATCCAGGGCTTCCCGATCCTCAGCGCCTACTCCGCCTCCAAGTTCGCCGTGCGCGGCTTTACGCAGGCGGCGGCACAGGAGCTGGCACCCAAGGGGATCACGGTCAACGCCTACGCGCCCGGCATTGTCGGAACCGGCATGTGGGAGCTCATCGACAAGGAACTCAGCAAGATCAACGGAAAGCCGATCGGCCAGAACCTCAAGGAGAACGTGGAGGGCATCGCCCTCGGCCGGATCGAGACGCCCGAAGACGTGGCAAAGATCGTGTCCTTCTTCGCCGGCCCCGACTCCGACTACGTCACCGGCCAGGTGCTGCTGGTAGACGGCGGCATGCTCTACAACTGATCAGGGCATGCGGGCGTGCCGTCCGCATCACGGCGTGATGGGTGGAAACAGCCCCTGAACCGCGAAGAAAGGATCAGGCCGGAGCGTTGGGGGTCGCTCCGGCCTGATCCTGTTGGGGGAGGAAATGATGTGGGCACCGACGCAGATGCCGGCGGACGTTCTCCTATTGCCACGCCTGGTCTGCCCACGCGGCGTCGCGCGAGTAGTTGCTGCCGGTGAGGTTCCAGAGGTCATCATCCTGGGCGTGCGCACCCAGCACCCCGACCTGATCCAGTGATGATGCTGTTCCTTCGTTTTTGACATCCGGATCCTTGATGGATTCGGGTCCAATCGACGAGAAACCGAACGGGCTCATTTTGTCCTCTTCTCCAACAACGAGGATTCGACTTCCGGCGACCAGGCCCTGGCGTAGACGCCGAGTGCCGCCTCTTCCCACGTGGTGAACCCCAACCGGTTCATCAGCAGGTGGGCTTGGGAAAACGTCAATTGCTGCGCGCTGCGGCTAACGCGCGCCCGGTCCGCCCGGTACAGGTACGAGTCAAGGGTCCTGATCCAGCGGCGGCGCCAGTTCTGAACGCTGCTTTCGTCCGCTGTCGCTGCCATCAGGCGGTGCATCGGTGCGGTGCGGGCAACCAGTCCTGCGGTGAGGCTGTGCCGCGCCTTCGGAGCCGAACGGCCCAGCTCGGCAGTGGATACCCGAAGATGGTTGTCCCAGCAGTAGTCCCAGGACAGCCTGCCGCGGTCCGGCCACTGTTGCGCCTTCGGCCCATACATCATGGCCCACGCCGCGTCGCAGAGGAGCAGGGAGGCGAGCGCCGAACGTCCTTGGGCCTTGCTGAAACGCTGCGTGGCCCACATGGCCAGTTCGGAGGAAAGTTCGAATACCTCCTCCGCGAGCTCCAGCCCATCGGGTCCCCCAAAACGGTCCAGGTCCGCTTCGGGTACGGGGACGGCGGCATCGGCCGGCGAGAGCTGAATGGAATCCCCGCTGCCGAAAGGCAATACGAAGCTTTCCTGGGTCGTGATGCCTGGAAGGATGTCGAGGACCCGGTCCCGGGCCGCCAACTCGAACCTTTGGAGGCTGTCGAGGATTGGGCGGCGGCCCAGGAACCGGACCTTCAGGTGAGGCCCCATCTGGTCGGCACTGTGGTTGAAGTACCAGCGGCCCACGCCTTCGCGGCGAGCGTGGGCGACCAGCGGTGTAACCAGTTCTCCTATGACTGCGTCGACTACGTCCTGCCTACCCGTGTAAATAGACAGAACCCACCAGTACGATTTAACGTTCACCGAACTTGTTGGGCGGATGGCTGTCAGCTGGCTCATGCGCTACTCCTGGTTCGATGTTCTGGTGGTTGGGGAGGGATAGCCGGCGTCATCCTGGTTACGGAATCAGCACAATGCCGATGAGATGGGGCGGCTTTTTACCAGTCCCAGATATAGGCGGAAGCGGTGGCGTTTTCAGAATGGGGAACCGGTCCTAGATCGGCGGCTACTGCCGGAGTGGCCGCAGAGACCGCCCCCAAAGCAACCAGCAGACCTGCCGCGATGCTTGCGATCTTCTTGAACATGTCATTCCCTTCACATGGCTTAGGTTCGTACAGTGACAAATCCAGCCGGGTTGCTCGCCCCCGACAAGTTCAAGAGTTCCGTGCTTCTGCTCCGCCTGTCCAGCCAAACTCGTTGCAACATCCGGACATGCCATGATCGTGCCTCACGGCTTGTGCTGTCACGTTCCGGACAGGCGGTCGAAACCGCCTGCCGCCCCGGAAATCCGGGGGAAGGAGCGCCTCCCAAGGATCGTCACTCAAAGGCCGCGAGGTGATGGCATAATGTGGCCATGGCAGGAAGTGGCCGGTCATGATGGACGCAAGATGGGCCGAAGAAGTGCTTTAGACTGGCCAAAGAGCGGCCGCACCGCACAGGAAACAGCAGGCCCTGCGTGATACGTAAATGGATCAACCGGAGGAGCGCCCTATGCTGAGCGGGACGGCATTCGAGGTCTATGAATACGCCGTGGCCCACCCCGGCTGGACCAAAGAAAGCATGTCCACGGCACTCGGCTACACCATCCGCGACCTAAACATCGCCATCGGCGAACTGGTCAGCAGGCAATTGCTGCAGCAGCCGGCACCGAATGTCGAATGCTATGTCGCCATCTCCCCCGACGTCGCCCTGTCGCAACTGGTAGATTCCGACGAGCGGCTGTTAATCGACCTGCGCACCAAGATCAGCGGGCACCGTGCGGACATGGCGGCCCTCGTGCCCACGTACCTTGCAGCCCGCAAACGGGTGTCGCTGGACTCCTCCGTGGAGGTCCTCGAAGACCCGGGGGTAATCCGCAAGCTGCTGGTGGACTACGGCCGGGACGTTTCCGAGCAGGTGCTGATCAGCCAGCCGGGCTCCGGGGCCTCCGCCGATGTTCACGAAGAGGGCATTCAAAAGGACATCGAACTGCTCAATCGCGGGGTCGTGCGCAAGAACATCAGCCACGCCAGCACCCTGGACCACGTGCCCACACGCAAGGCGGTCGCCGCGATCTCGCCGGCCGGCGGCGAGTACCGAACCCTGCCCTACGTTCCGCTCAAGATCATGATCTTCGACCGCAACCTGGCCCTGATCGGGCGCCAACTGCATCCGGAAGACCGCGGCGCGCTGGTGGTGCGCGACTTCAACCTGATCCAGGTCTTCATCAACCTGTTCCACGTGGCCTGGGAGCTGGCCGATCCCTACGTCTTGGACGGGCAGGAAAACGGCGCCTCGGATCTCAACGGCATCCAGCACTCCATCCTGAACGCCATGGCCGCCGGGTACTCGGACGAGGTGATCGCCCGGAGGCTGGACATCAGCGTCCGCACCTGCCGGCGCCACATTGCCTGGATGCTGGAGCAGCTCGGCGCGGAAAGCCGATTCCAGGCCGCGCTCAAGGCCCGGGACGCGGGCTGGCTCTAGCCCCGGGCAGCACTAATAGAAAACTTCTGTTTCCTATTCCGTAACGCCCCGGGCTATCCTGTGTGAGTGACTTCACAGGATGCAGACCTTTCCGAAACCCTGCCCACCGAAACGGAAGTGGCGCTGGAACGCGCCACTGCGGCGCACCGGCACCAGCACCTGTTCTCCCAGCGCGCCGCCAACATCAAACAATCAGCCGTGCGCGACGTCTTCGACATCTCGATGCGCCCCGGGTTAGTTTCCTTGGCCGGCGGCAACCCCTACCTGCAGTCTCTGCCGTTGGAGAAGATCGCCGGCATGGCGCAGCGGCTGATCTCCGAGCATGGGATGACCGCCCTGCAATACGGCGGCGGCCAGGGTACCCAGGACCTGCGGCGGAAGATCTGCGAGGTCATGGCGCGCGAAGGCATTACGGGCGTGGATCCGGAGAACGTCGTCGTCACGGCGGGTTCCCAGTCCGCCCAGGACGTGGCCGCCAAAGTCTTCTGCAACCCCGGCGACGTGGTGCTGTGCGAGGATCCCACCTACGTGGGCGCGCTGAACACCTTCGAGGCCTACGAGGTCCAGGTGGAGCCGGTGTTGATGGACGAACACGGTCTCGTCCCCTCGGAACTCCAGCGCCGCATCGAAGAGCTGCAGGGCGAGGGCCGCAGCATCAAATTCCTCTACACCATCCCCAGCTTCAACAATCCCTCCGGCATCACGCTGGCCGCCGAGCGCCGGCAGCAGATCGTGGACATCTGCCGCGAGGCCGGCGTCCTGGTGCTTGAGGACAACCCCTACGGCCTGCTGCGCTTCGACGGCGAGCCCTTGCGGCCGCTGCGCGCGGACAATCCCGACGACGTGGTCTACCTGGGCTCCTTCTCCAAGATTCTGGCACCGGGCCTGCGGATCGGCTGGGCGCTGCTGCCCGACCACCTGCAGCGGAGCTTCTACCTGGCCAACGAGGCCGTCACCCTGTGCCCGCCGACCCTGAACCAGATGCTGATTTCCGCTTACCTGGACGAACACGACTGGGTGGGGCAGATCGATACCTACCGCCGGTTGTACGCCACCCGATGCGCCGCCATGTTGTCGGCGCTGGACGAATTCATGCCCGACGGGGCCACCTGGACCGAACCCGACGGCGGCTTCTTCGTCTGGATCACCCTTCCGGAGGGCGTCGACACCTACCCGCTGCTCTACGACGCGATCGAGGCCGGCGTGGTCTTCATCCCGGGGGCGGCGTTCAGCCCCTCCGAGGAGCCGTCACGCCAGCTGCGGCTGGCTTTCAGCGCCGTGCCCGAAGAGGCCATTCGCGAGGGCGTGCGGCGGCTTGCGCCCGTCCTCGCAAAGGCTATGGCCGGCGCCGGTTCTTGAAATAGCGGTAGTACGCGTAGCGGCCGGCAAAATACAGGCCGATCACGATGAGGATCCGCAGGATGGGGTGCAGTCCCGGCATCAGCCAGATCATGACGTAGCTGAGCAGGAAGACGGCCGCCATGGCCCACAGGGTGCCCTTCCAGTCGATCCTGGGCACGCCGGAGTCGTTGCGCTGACCCGAGGGCCTGTTGTTACTCATGCTCCCAGTCTTTCACAGCCGGAACGCCACCCTTGGTGGTCCGTCAGGGCATGAGGTCGTTGATCACTGCAGAGCGGATCCCGGTCGGCGTCCTCCGAGCAGACACCACGGCCGCGGTCAGGCGCCTACCAGGATGCCGTCCAGGTCGGCGTGGACCGTAGCGCCCGGCCGGAACAGCACGCCACCGATCTCGACGGGAACGTCTGCTTCCCCGCTGGCGTCCTTGGCACTCTTCCGCGGGTTGCTTCCGAGCGCCTTGACGCCGAGCGGCAGCTGCGCGAGGGCCGCCCGGTCCCGGATCGCCCCGTTAATGATTACCCCGGACCAGCCGTTGGCCACGGCGGCCGCGGCGATCATGTCCCCCATCAGGGCCGTCTCCAGCGAACCGCCGCCGTCGACCACCAACACGGCGCCGTGGCCCGGGGAGTTGAGGACGGATTTCACCAGCCCGTTGTCCTGGTAACACCTGATGGTGCGGACCGGCCCGCTGAACGACGCCCGGCCGCCGAAGTTGCCGAACTGGAGCGACAGCGACGCCAGTTCGTCGCCGAACTGGTCGTACAGGTCCGCCGTCGGGCTCACTGTAGGTTCTGCCCCATGGGTCGCCGCGTTGCCCGCTGTCTTAATCACCTGATGGTGCTCCTCCTCGCCACACCGCGATCATAACCAACCGCGGCCCGGCGGGCATCCGCGCGCGGGACAGAGTCCCTCCGGCATGCGGCGGCGGCGCCGTTAACCCAGCATGCCGCGGCGCACCGTCAATCCAGCAGCAGCGCCGGTTCTTCCATGATCGCGGCGACGTCTGCCATGAACCTGGCGGAAAGGTCGCCGTCCACCACGCGGTGGTCGAACGACCCGCCCAGCGTGGTGATCCAGCGGGGAATGACTTCGCCGGAGACGACCCACGGTTTCTGCCGGATGGTGCCGAACGCGACGATGGCGACTTCGCCCGGGTTGATGATCGGGGTGCCGATGTCGATTCCCAGCGCGCCGATGTTGGTGATGGAGAGGGTGCCGTTCTGCATGTCGGCGGGCTTGGTCTTGCCGGCACGGGCCGTGGTCGCCAGGTCGTTGAGGGCTACCGCGAGCTCCTTGAGCGAGAGGTCCTGGGCGTCCTTGATGTTCGGAACCAGCAGGCCGCGGGGGGTGGCGGCGGCGATGCCGAGGTTCATGAAGTGCTTGACGTGGATCTCGTCGCCGGACTCCGTCTCCACCCAGCTGGCGTTGACGTTCGGGTTGCGCGCGGCGGCCCAGATGACGGCCTTGGCCAGGATGAGCAGCGGCGAGACCCTGACGCCTTCGAAGTCGCGGGACTTCTTCAGCCGTTGGACGAACTCCATGGTCCGCGAGGCATCCACATCCACGAAGATGCTCACGTGGGGGGCGCTGAAGGCCGACTCGACCATGGCCTTGGCGGTCGCCTTGCGCACGCCCCTGACCGGGACCCGCTCGATCCGGTTGTCCAGTCCCTTGCGCGGGGCCCAGAACGTCGGCGCAGCCGCCTGCTCGGCCTCGCGCTGGGCCTGGTAGCTGAGCAGATCCTGCTTGGTGACCTCGCCCCCCTTGCCGGTGGGGGTGATGTCCGCCAGGTTGATGCCCAGGTCCTTGGCGGCCTTGCGCACCGGCGGCTTGGCGAGCACCCGGGTCAGCAGCCGGGTGACGGCTGCCTGGACGGCTTCGCCTCGGGCATGCCCGGCACCGGCGGCGGGAGCGGCCCCGGGAACCGCGGAGTCGTCGTCGGCGGGAACCGGGGGCACGTGCTGGGCCTGGCCGTGCGGCTCGGGCAGGTGGATCTCCGCGGCGGGTGCGTCCCCGCCGCCCGAGCGAGCCGCGGAAGGGCGCGCCGCCGTCGTCGTTATGGGAGGGGACGCGGACGCACTGCCGCGGCGCGGGCGCCGCCGTACCGGATCAGCCTTTGGGCCGGAGCCGACCAACGGCCCGCCCTCGGCGGTGGCCTCGGGCACGGGCTGATCCGGAACGGGGGCCGCGGGGCGCGCCGGAGCGGCAGGCTGCTCCGGGACGGCCGACTGCCGGGCGGCGCCTTCGGCGGCGACGGCGAAGATCGGGGTGCCGACCTCCACGGTCTGACCCTCCGGCACGAGCAGCTCCGACACCACGCCCGCGTAGGGGCTGGGCAGCTCGACCAGTGACTTGGCCGTCTCGATCTCCACGATGACGTCGTTGACCGCCACGGTGTCCCCCGGCTTGACCTTCCAGGACACGATTTCGGCTTCGACCAGTCCCTCGCCGACATCCGGGAGGTTGAAAATCTGCGTGTTCGACATGGAAACTCCGATATCAGTAGGCGAGCGAACGGTCGAGGGCCTCGAGCAGGCGGTCGATGTCCGGCAGGTACTGTTCCTCCACCTTCGCCACCGGGTAAGGCATATGGAAGCCGCCGACGCGGAGCACCGGCGCCTCCAGGCTCAGGAAGGCGCGTTCGCCGACGCGCGCGGCGATTTCCCCGCCGATGCCGCCGAAGGTCGGGGCTTCGTGGGTAACGATCAGGCGCCCGGTCTTCTCCGCCGACGCGGTGATGGTGTCGAAGTCGATCGGGGAGATGGAGCGCAGGTCGATGACCTCCACGCTGTTGCCGTCCTCTTCCGCCGCCTTCGCCGCGGCCAGGGCGACCGGTACCAGCGGGCCGTAGGCGACGATCGTCGCGTCAGTGCCTTCGCGGACCACCTGCGCGCTGAAGGCGTCGCGGCCGGCCGATTCGGTGTCCACCTCGCCCTTGAGCCAGTAGCGGCGCTTGGGTTCGAAGATGATGACCGGGTCCTGGCTCGCCACTGCCTGCTGGGTCATCCAGTAGGCATCGTGCGCGTTCGAGGGGGTGATGATGCGCAGGCCGGGAGTGTGCGCGAAGAGCGCCTCCGGGGACTCCGAGTGGTGCTCGATGGATCCGATGCCGCCGCCGTAGGGGATGCGGACGACGACGGGGGCCGACAGGAGTCCGGAGCTGCGGGTCCGGATCTTGGCCAACTGGGTGGTGATCTGGTTGAACGCCGGGAAGACGAAGCCGTCGAACTGGATCTCGCAGATCGGCCGGTAGCCGCGGAAGCACAGCCCGATGGCGGTGCCGAGGATGCCGGACTCGGCCAGCGGGGTGTCGACCACGCGGTCGGCGCCGAACTCGGCCAGGAGTCCTTCGGTGACCCGGTAGACCCCGCCGAGCTTGCCGATGTCCTCGCCCATGACCAGCGTCTTCGGATCATTGGCCAGGGCCTCGCGCAGCCCGCTGGTGATGGCCTTCGCGATCGTCATGGTGGTCATCAGCGGGCCTCCCCGGCGGCGTTGTCTTCGGTGGCGTAATCGGCGAAACCGGCCTGGTACTGCCGGTGCCATTCCAGTTCCTCGCGGACCAGCGGGTGCGGATCGGCATAGACATTGGCGAAGTGGTCCTCGAAGTCCGGGGCCTCCATGGCCAGGACGTCGGCGCGGGTGGTTGCGGCGAGCTTGTCGCCTTCGGCGGAGACCTCGTCGAAAAATTCGTCGCCGGCAGTGTTGGTGCTGCGCAGGTACCGTTCCAGCCGGAGCAACGGGTCGCGTTCCCGCCAGCCCTCTTCCTCGGCGGCCTCACGGTATTTGGTCGGGTCGTCGGCGGTGGTGTGGGCGCTCATCCGGTACGTGAACGCCTCGATCAGCACGGGCCCGTTGCCCGAGCGGGCGTGTTCAGCGGCCCAACGGGTGACCGCGTGGACGGCCACGACGTCGTTGCCGTCCACCCGAACGCCCGGGAAGCCGTAGCCGGTGGCACGGTTGGAGAGCGGAACGCGGGACTGAACTTCCGTCGGCACGGAGATGGCCCAATGGTTGTTCTGGCAGAAGAACACCACCGGCGACTGGTTGGAGGCGGCGAACACCATCGATTCGTGGACGTCGCCTTCCGAGCTGGCCCCGTCGCCAAAGTACGCAACGGCCACGCCGTCGTCGCCGTCGCGCTGGATGCCCATGGCGTAGCCGACCGCATGCAGGGACTGGGCGGCCAGCACCAGCGTGTAGAGATGGAAGTTCGTCTCCCGCGGGTCCCAGCCGCCCTGGCTGACGCCTCGGAAGAGCTTGAGCACGCGGGACAGGTCCAGGCCGCGGGTGAGGGCGACGCCGTGCTCCCGGTAGGTCGGAAACACATAGTCCTGCGGTTGCAGCGCGCGGCCGGAGCCGATCTGTGCCGCTTCCTGCCCGAGCAGGGGTGGCCAGAGCAGCAGCTGGCCCTGCCGCTGCAGGGCGGTGGCTTCCTGGTCGAACCGGCGGACCAGCGCCATATCGCGGTACATGCCGCGCAGCGCCTCGCCGTCGAGGTGGGCTGCGTAGGGGCTGTACTTCGCATCGTCCCGGACGGTTCCGTCGGGGGCCATCAGCTGCACCAGCGCGGGCGCGTCCGAGGGGTCGCTGGATACCAGCGACTGTTCCAGTTCTTCGATGTCGAATTCCGAGGCGGGCAGGTGCTCAGCGCCCATACGAACTCCTCGCCGATCCGCTGCCCTACGGCAGAGATCTTCGCTCTTCATATATGCCGGGCCGGGAATACATTCCTGACCCGGCATATATCTGTCGTTTATCTCGTCCTAGCCTAATGGCAGGTGCCGTGCGGACCGGTCACATTACCGTCAGGAAACGCCCGGACCGTTTGTATAGTTCTCACAGAGCGCCAGGAAGCGGCTGTTGGCTTCGACTTCACCGATGCTGACCCGCACGCCCTCGCCCGCGAAGGCCCGCACGGACAGCGCCTGCCGGCCCGCCAGCTCCGCGAACTCCTGCGCCCGATCGCCCAGCGGCAGCCAGACGAAGTTGCCCTGCGTCTCCGGGATCTTCCAGCCGAGCATGTTCAGCCCGGCGACCACGCGGTCCCGTTCGTCGACGAGGCTTTGTACCCTTTCTACAACTTCGTCGTAGTGGCGCAGCGAGGTGATGGCCGCATGCTCGGCCAGGCTCGATACGGCGAACGGGGTGGCCGCCACGCGCAGGTGCCGGGTGATCTCCGGCTGCGAGATGGAATAGCCCACCCGGAGGCCGGCCAGACCGTGGGCCTTGGAGAAGGTCCGGAGCACCACCACATTGGGGTACTTCTGGTACATGGCCACGCCGTCCACCACCTCCGGATCGCGGACGAACTCCGTGTAGGCCTCGTCGATGACCACGATGATGTCGTCCCGCACGCTGCGGACAAAGCCTTCCACTTCCGCCGCCGTCAGCGCCGGTCCGGTCGGGTTGTTCGGCGTGCACAGCAGGATGACCTTGGTCCGGTCGGTCACGGCATCCAGCATGGCGTCCAGGTCATGCGAGCCGTCGGACCGGTTCGGGACCTGCACACTGCGGGCACCGGAGAGGCCGACCATGATCGGGTAGGCCTCGAAGGACCGCCACGCGTAAATCACCTCGTCTTCGGTGCCGTCCTCGTGCTGTCCGGCAAACGTCTGCAGGATCTGCACCAGGGCGCCTAAGCTTCCGGCGCCGGTGACCACGTCGTCGGCGGGGACATTCAGGAACCGGCCGAGTTCGGTCCGCAGCGCGGTGCACAACGGATCGGGGTAGCGCATGATGCCCGTCGTCTGCGCGTTCACGGCTTCCAGCACGGCGGGCAACGGAGGCAGCGGGTTTTCGTTGGAGGACAATTTGTAGGACTGCAGTCCTTGGATCGCAGCCGGCGGTTTGCCGGCAGCATATTTGGGCAGCCTGTCGAGCACGGGCCGGGGGTGGATTTGGCCCGACGCACCTGCTGCCGGAACCGCAGCTTCCTTGATGGGGTTCTCAGGAGGAGTCATGCCTTAAAGGATACGTGCGCCGTTGACCGGGTTTTCCGCGCCGCTGCAGCCTGGATGTGGCAGCATACACGCATGGGAAAGTTCATTGTGCGGGTCCTCGTCAACGCGCTGGCGCTGTGGGTGGCGAGCTGGATCCTGCCCGGCCTGGCCATCGAGGCCTCCGCAGCGGCCGACGTCGCCGGCAACGAGTCCCTGGGCACGGTGCTGGCCTACCTTTTCGTCGGTCTGATCTTCGGCCTGGTCAACGCCATTGTTCGGCCCATCATTTCCTTCCTCTCGCTGCCCGTCACCATCCTGACGCTGGGCCTGTTCACCATCGTCATCAACGCGCTGATGCTGGTGCTGACGGCCTGGCTGTCCAGCTTCACGCCGGTCGAGTTCGTCGTCGATTCCTTCTTCTGGACGGCGATCCTCGGCTCGCTGATCATCAGCCTGGTCTCGCTGGTAGTGGGCACCCTGACCCGCACCCGCTGATCCCGGGGCGGCACTCACCCGCGCCCGCCCCGGCCTGCCGGCGGCGGTCCCTTCCGGCGGCCCGGGATGGCGGGGCGGGAAGGCCTTGACCCGTCGGGCTGCGACCGGCGCAGGGTGAACAGATGCTGCCTGGCGGTGGCGCCGGCGAGCGCAGCGCCGAGGAATGCTGTCGCCTCGCGCACCGACGGATCCGGGCTCGCGTCGATGTTGCGGGCTGCCCGCACGTAGTTCCCGAGGTCATGCCCGGGTCCCAGCCCGGCGCCCTCACCTGCAGGGGTGGCCGCGGGATCGGTCAGGGTCACGGTGACCCGTTCGCGCCGGTCCGGATTCGGCCTGGCGTCGGTGCCCGGCACCCAGTCTTGGGCGTGCTCCAGGTGAACGCTCCGGACGCCAGGGCCGGGGTTGATGCCGGCCACCGGCGAGCCGGCCGTCAGGACGAAGCCCACGTTGTGGTTGGCCAGGAAGGCGGGATCGGCGGCAAGGTTCATGGCGTGGATGCCGCCCTGGCTGTATCCGACCAGCATCACCAAATCCTCTGCGTCGGCCCCGGCTTCCCCGAGGGCCTGCGACACGGCGGCCGAGACGAACGCGCTCCTGCCGGTGACCGCTTCGGCGATGCCGGTCTCATCGAACGGGTTGGCGGTTGCCTCGGCCGAGCCCGCGGCTTGGGTGCCCGGCATCGCGACGACCCACAGCTTTTGGCCGCCGAGGGCGGATACTTCGAGCACCTCCACGGTGCCGTCCCCGGCGCGGTCCGCGCTGGCCGTCCGGTGGAGCAGCCCGGCCAGGGACGCCGGCGCGGGACCAATCTCTTCGGCCGCCGGAGCCGCGCGTGCAACCTCGATGGCGCCGGCCTGGAGCAGCCCCGCCTGCCGTGCCGCGGCGACCAGCAGCGGGGCCAGGTGTTCGGTGGTTGGGTTGTTCCACGGACCGCCCTGCCGGCCGTTCCGCAGCAGCATCCCCGCTGCAGGGCCGCCCAGGGCTCCTGCCAGCGCTGCAGGGAACTGGCCGAGCAGCCGGTCGCCGCCCGCCCGGGTCGGCAGCCCCTCGTTGACGGCCATGCCGAGCGGAACCGTCGCCCACCAGGTGGCCGAGTCGACCGCCTGCAGCGCGGCGGAGACGGCCTGCTCGGTTGCCAAATAGGTCCCGTGAGCCAACCGCACTTTTCCGGCTAATGCCCCAGCGCTGTCCGCAAGGGCCGCCAACGATCCCGCTGCAGCCTGGACTGCCTTTTCGGCCACCCACCGCTCCGGCAGCAGCGTCCAGCGCGGATCGGCCAGCAGCAGTTGCACCGACAGGAGCTCGCGCCACAGGTCGCCGATGGTGGCGGCGGCCGACTCCAGCCGGACGGCTGCCGAAGCCAGCTCCTCCCACTCAAACGTGACCCCGCCAATACCGCCGGCAACCCGATAGCCGGCGTACCGGCGGGAACAGGTGCCTCCTTCCCGCCACCGGGCTCCGCCGGGCAGCCAGTCGTCGTCAGCCACCGTGCATCTCCGGCACAGGCCGTCCGGATCCCGGATGTCACGGCCGGGGGCCGTACATGGCGGCCGCCGCCGTTTGGGCCGCGTCGGCAGCCGCCTCTGCCGCACTCACCGCGGCTGCCGCGAGCCTGAGCAGTTCAGCCGCCTCCGCCATACCGGTGCGGTACTCGTACAGTCGCGCCCTGAAGGCCTTGCCGGCCGGCGAGACCCAGGCCGCGGCCGCGCCGGCCAGATCCGCCCGCACGGACAGCAGTTCCTGCTCACAGGAAAGCAGCCGGCCGGGGGCCGGCCCCCATCCCGGGTCCGCCGAACCGCCCGGCCCGGCCTCCGCCGTCGCCGTTTGCCAAAACATCACCCTGGCCTCCTTTGCGCCTCGACTTCCTCCGAGGCTAGGGCCGCGTCGTCCGCGGGGCCTGACGCAGACCGGCTATGTGCATGAGGGAGAACGCGGCGCCGCTGTGCAGGCGAAGTCACCCGGAAAGCGGCGACATGGGACATGAAAGAATAGGGCCATGGCTGAAACTTCCCGTGTTCCCTTGGCAGAAGTCACCCCCGCTATCGCACTCGGTCCGTTGGACGGGCGGTACCACCAGGCGGTTGCGCCGCTGGTTGACTACCTCTCCGAAGCCGCGCTGAACCGCGATCGCGTGCATGTGGAGGTGGAGTGGCTGATCCACCTGGCCAACCAGGCCATACTGCCCGGGGCGGGACCGCTGACCGGGGAGCAGCAGTCGGCGCTGCGCAAAATCGTCACCGACTTCGACGGAAATGCCGTGCGCGAACTGGCGGAGATCGAAGCCGTCACCGTCCACGACGTGAAGGCCGTGGAGTACTTCATCGGCCGCCGACTCGGACAGCTGGGCATCGAGAACCTCACCGCCATGGTGCACTTCGGCTGCACCTCGGAGGACATCAACAACCTCTCCTACGCGGTGGGAGTGAAGGGGGCCGTGGAACAGGTCTGGCTGCCGGCCGCCCGCGCCCTGGTCGAGCAGTTCGCGGCCATGGCCCGCGAGCACCGCGACGTGCCGATGCTCTCGCGGACCCACGGACAGCCCGCCACCCCCACCACGCTCGGCAAGGAGCTGGCGGTCATCGCCCACCGCCTCACCCGCCAGCTGGACCGGATTGCCCGCACCGAGTACCTGGGCAAGATCAATGGAGCCACCGGCACGTATGCGGCGCACTACGCTTCTGTTCCCTCGGCGGACTGGCAGGCCGTCTCGAAGAGCTTCGTCGAGGGCCTGGGCCTGGCCTGGAACCCGCTGACCACCCAGATCGAGTCGCACGACTGGCAGGCCGAGCTCTACTCCGACATCGCCCGCTTCAACCGGATCCTGCACAACGCCTGCACGGACATCTGGAGCTACATCTCCATCGGCTATTTCGCCCAGATCCCCGTCGAAGGAGCCACCGGCTCGTCCACGATGCCGCACAAGGTCAACCCGATCCGCTTCGAAAACGCCGAGGCGAACCTGGAGATCTCCAACGGCCTGCTGGACACGCTGGCGGCCACCCTGGTCACCTCCCGATGGCAGCGCGACCTCACCGACTCGTCCTCGCAGCGGAACATCGGTGTCGCCTTCGGGCACTCGCTGCTGGCCATCTCCAACGTTGCCAAGGGCCTGGACCGGCTCAGCGTTCCCGCCGAGGTGCTGGCGGCGGACCTAGACCAAAACTGGGAGGTGCTCGGCGAGGCCATCCAAATGGTCATGCGCGCCGAGGCCATCGCCGGGGTCGAAGGCATGGAGAACCCGTACGAGCGGTTAAAGGAGCTCACCCGCGGCCACCGCGTTGACGCCGAGCGCATGAAGGAGTTCGTCTCCGGCCTGGGCCTCTCCCCCGACGCCGAGAACCGCCTGCTCGCGCTCACCCCGGCCAACTACAACGGCATCGCCGGCAAGCTGGTGGACCACCTGCGCTGACCCTCCCTGGTTCTGCCGACGACGGCGGCGGTCGCCTTCCGCAGGGGAGGCCACCGCCGCCGTCGTCGTCTGCAGGACCATGGCTGATGGCCCGAAGCAGTGACCCCACTCACCAAATTCGTCGTTTGGTGATGGGTGGGTCTAGAGTCATTACTACGCCGCGGGGTGGAGCAGTTCGGTAGCTCGCCGGGCTCATAACCCGGAGGTCGTAGGTTCAAATCCTACCCCCGCAACGAATGAAGGCCCTCTGACTAGGGATTATCCCGGTCAGAGGGCCTTTCTTATTGCTTGGAAACTGTTCGCCTCCGTTCTAGACTCCGGTCTAGTCTTGAGTGGTCCAGCAAGGCTATGTGAGGGACGACAGGCCCGTGCCTCCATGCCTCGTTCATGTCGGCGAAGCCCCCTCACTTGTTAGCCGAAAATCTCCGGGCACCAGTGGAGCAATTTCTGGAGCTTCATCGCGTTGTGCTCGCTCTTCCGACGTGCTCCCGACCGACTCTGAAGGGTGTCGTGCCAGTTTCGAGCAGCGCGCGCCCTGTAACGTATCTGACACAAGAATAGGTGGTATGTATGGCGACGAAACAGCGAAGTCTCGGAGCTGCAAAGGTGCCGGAGCTCCTCTCGACGTTGTCACTCACGCATGAGGAGCCATGTTCGGCGTGTCAGGTGATGCGCGAGACGAAGGAACCGCACGCAGCCCTCGCCGGGGTAGGGGCGCAGCGCGTGATTGCCAGCATGGGAAAGCACTCAGACGAGCAGGACTACGTGTGCACTTTCTGCGGTAAGGCATGGATGCACGAGACGGGTGACTCCGGCTATGCGTTCGGCTGGATCGAGAGTTTAGGCAGAACTTCGTGAATGCCCGGATGTGATCCGCCATGGCGATCGACGTTCTGTTAGACGGGGTGGCTGTCCCGATTGATGAGGCTGTATTCAGGACGCTTCTCGACAACTCTGTAGCGGGCACCTACGCAGGCTATGAAAAGGCGCTCGGATCAGGCAGAATCAATTTCTCCGACCTCGTCTATCTCGCGGGGAAAGGCGACATCCCCTACTCGTTGTTCTTCGCCCCCATTGCGCTCGTGAAGGAGCAGGTGAGGAAGAAGACCGAGAAGCTCCTGGCCGGGCTCAGCAAGGACACGTTTTCGATTGGGTCGCGCGCCAGTGTGGAGCTGCGAGATGTCGAGCTGATCGTAAAGGACTTGATCCGCAAGCAGCAGCTCGTGCGAACACATGATAAGTCGCTGAAGCGGAACTCAATCGTAGGTTTGCTTCGTGATGCAAGGTCATCTGTCGACGCTGACGCGGCCCTGCTTATGTCGGCGGTTGGCCTTACGCACGACGCCATCCGCGCGTGCAAGACCAAGGAAAAAGCGCTAGATCTCTTGATCGAGCGCCTGGAGGCGAATCAGATCCTGATTTCACGTAGCGTCCAGCACCATATGCCACAACGTCTGACGCATGTGAGCTTCAGCGGGATGACGATCCGAGATAACAAGGTTCCATTCATCTTTTTGGCGGGAGGTGATCACGGGGACGACCAGGAGCCGGTTGGGCGGACGATTTTCACGCTGACACTGATGACAGTTCTGATCGCCCGACGAATCTTCGCTCCGATGACCTGGGACGGTGGCAGCGCTCAGACGGATCCTGGCCGAGAGTACGACATTGCTGGTGCGATGCTGATGCCCGCGGATCGGTTCCGGGCGATCGGACCGACCTCTCTTGACGAGATGAGGAATGCGTCGGAGGACTTCAAGGTGACTGCGAGTGCGGTTGCTGTCCGTGCAATGCGGCTCGGAATGATCAATGGCGAGACCGCGAGTAACTACTTGGGGCAGTTGCGCGAGGAGTTCCGGAAACGTTCCAAGGGTGGCCCTCGGAACAAGATCCTCCCCGAGAACGCCGTTCGTAAATACAACGGGCGGGAATTCACTCGTCGAATGCTGCACGCGCTCGATAGCGAGAGCATATCGACTGGTGAGTTCTGTCGTTCCGTCTGCCTGAACCACCTCAAACCATCACAGATCGACGACCTGCGGCGGGCATTAGGATGAGTGGCTTCGGGCAGCGGTATGTGGTGGACACGAACGTTTTGAGTCAGCTTGGACAGCGGCGACGGGCAAGCGCGTACTTCGTGGAGAACGTTGTCCTGCCGGAGGCAGTGCTTCACGAAGCCGAGGGATTCCCGGACATCGCACTATTGCGCGACAACGTTCATCCGACAACGCCGCGGATGCTCCATCTGCTTATTGAGGTCATGGCTACCGTGCCAGACACGGACACCGGGCTGATCGACCTCTACGCCAACATGGGCAACGCTGATCCGCTGGTCGTGGCATGTGCTCTCGAGGGCAAGGAGCACGACAGCCAATATCTCATGGCCCCGGAGTGGATCGTCGTCACCGGGGACGGAGCGGTTCGCGCGAAGGCGGAGGAGTTCAAGCTGAATGTGCTCAGCATGGATCAGTTTGCGACGCTCATCGACGAGGCTGCGGCAGGTCAGAGGGGATTGCGTCGCGATGAATGACGGACTGGGCTGGGAGTCGGCGAGTCCTAGCGGACGAGCGAGCAGTGCGGCAGCGCTTGCGAGCCCGAGCCGACGCCCGTGCCAGGAGTGGGCATGAGGACGGCGACACCGAGGTGGCGCTGATGGTTGCCCTTTCATCGACCATGTGCTCACAATCCTGCGCCAGCTCATGGACTACGACCGCGAGCACACCGATGTCCAACTTATCTCGGTGCCCGAGACGGGTCAGCTGATTGAGATCGCCCCCCGCTTCGCTTCGCCCCAAACAGCGCCGCATCATTGTCGAGCCAAGCCCCTCCGCCCGCTTAGCAGCGGCATGCCGCACTCGCACGAACGCCGACGTCTGCCATGCGCCGTATCGCCGACTTGCACCCCGGTGAAGCCAAGACCGATGCCCGGGACGCGGCCATCATCGCCGAAGCAGCCCGCACCATGCCCCACACGCTGTGCTCCATCCAGATCGCGGATGAGCAGGTAGCCGAGCCTGTTCCCCCAATGCCCCTGACAACGTCGTTGGCGCTCTCAGCGGGCAACGTGTGGAGCAGCCACGAGACAAGAAGATCATGGAGGTCCCCGATAAAGACGGGTAGTCATCAATTATGACGCTGCCCTGAACATCAATGGGAAGTGTTCTTTCTATCGAGTTTCTTTCCGACTTTGACGACGCACCTCCTAAAGGATGCAAAGTTTCACAAGCATGACGGTAAAGTCGTGACAAAAGAAGGTGGAGTCCAGAAGTGGCAGCGCATAGTTTTGAGACGCTAAAGAAGGTCATCGAGGACAATTCCGTGGCCAGGCATTTTTATGACGCCGTGCATGAATGGGCCGTGGTCGCAGTTGAGGAACACCCGGATAGCGAGGGTGAATGCGTCTGCGGGCAGCAGAACCTGCTTTACATGTACACCATCTACAACAGCAAAAATCAGGAAACGCTCTCCTATATTGGAAGCCGATGCGTGCACCACTTCAAGCGCCAGGACTTGGATGCGCAGGTCTCAGTGCTCGGCCAGCTTCTGGCGCTGAAGAAGGCAATAGAGGACCGTAAGAAGATCACCCTGACGTCGGACTATTTTTCCCGAGCCTTGCTGGAGTGGCTATTCGCTGAAGGGGCGTTCAACGATGCGCGCAACGGCAACAACGGAGAAGGAGACTATGCCTTTTTCCTCAAGATGTTCAACAAACGCAAGAAGGAAGACATCTCGGTTGCGCAGAACAGGAAGATTTGGGCGATGCTGAACTACCAGGTGAAGCCCTTTATTCAGAGCCACCCCGCGCTCGGGTAACAGCGCGCTCCCCGGCTTGGACGCTTTGCTAGAGGTGACCAAGAAAGCGGCTGAGAGCGCCCGGTACCTACGTCCTTCCCGGATAAGTTCTTCACTCAGGTGCCTCCACAATCGGGCATGAGCAGCTCCCGCTCCTGGATGGGTGATGTCGCCGGCGACTACTCCGCTGGCATTCAGGGTAGCTACCACCGCATCGCTCGCACCCCCGCAGGAACTGCTACAGATCCTAGAGGAAGTCCCAGCCTCCTACGCTGCCTATACAGCCGCAGAAAGCGCGATTGCAGAGTGGGCCAGGATCTCGCCCCGGTCACTGCTCGGGGATCTGAGCATCCGCACTGATCGAATCAGCGGCAGCAAAAAGCGGCACGCCAGGGTTCGGTGCGGGCTCAGGGACGATCGAATACTATGAGTTCCTTTGCCCCTGCGGTGAGGGAAAGGTCATCGAAGAACATGACAACACACCTGGCTTCCGGGAACACGATCGCTGGATCAGCTGTGACAAGTGCGGCGAAGAATGGCGCTTCGTCGATGGTCTTTCCGTGCGGGAGTGGCGCCTGGAGCCAAAAGACCAACGGCGACGCGAGTTGATAGCCAGCTAAATCCGCTCTGACACAGCAGCCCTACATCATCTTCGGATTACGTGGGGCTGCTGTGTTTTGAGAAGGGGCTGGATGCAGGCACGCAATCGCATCCCCGCAAGGCTTAGGACCCTGCTTTCGCAGGGGCCGCGGACCCGGCCTGATGCGAACAGGCTGCCATCTGAGTGCGGTTATCCGGAGCCAGGGCACCTTGAGCGAGATCGCAACGATGGATTCAGGCTTGAGTCGCGATAAGGTACTGGCTTGTCGTCAGCTGGCCCGCTCAATATTCGTTATAGCTTCCAACTTCTGACTCGTACTCGGCGCGCATCTCTGCTTCGAACTCACGCCGCTCGGCGAGAAAATCTTCCTGTGCCTCGCTGTAGGCCCACAGCACGTCAATGCCGGCCGAGACTATATTGTATGTCTCCTCAAGGCACTTGCTGAGTGCACGGAAGTCGATGAAGTCCTGGGTGTCCGGAAGCCCGCCAGAGTAACGGAAGGTCTGGCCGTTCGGATCCGCTTCGATAAGCCAGGAGAGTGTGCGGCTTGTGTCTTTCGGCATTTCTGGCAGGTCGAGCTGAGCGAAATGACCGGCCAGCTCCGTGGCCAAAGCCCGCATACTGTGCGTTCTGTTTAGCCACCCCCGCAGCCTTTCGGGATCGAGCGCTTCCTCCTGCTCACCGTTCGCCCGCCGGAGCCTGGCTGCCAACTTGATCTGTTGTTTCAGTGAAAGTTCGACCGCATGCCGCCATAGATACATAAACGGCATGAGAATCGTGTCGTCGATCGGCTGGCCCTGGAACGAGGCAGCAAGTCGCTTCGCTGCTTCGACGTACCCGAATTCAACGTCAGAGTCGTCCTGATACGGATACCGCACGATAAGGCTCTGATTATCGTTGCTTGCGAACACTTTGAACAGATGCGGGCTTTGCGCTGGTTTGTTCCCCATGGAGGAAGCATAAGGTGGCACGGCAGCTGGGCCGCCCGCCGGTTCCGCAACGGGGGCCTACGTAGACTGCCGAGTTGACGCGTGCGCACCGCCGAAGCGAAAGACCTTGTTGGCGACGAAGCCATCTTGTTCGGCCCCGGCGATGACGTTCCTGGGCCGAGGACTGGGTGGCCGCGCCTGAAACGATCAATTACGAAATTGTCACGCGGGTCGGTAAGCGAGTGCCCCGCCTATACTTCGGCCGCAGCCGGGGACCCGGCGGCATCGCAGCCCCGAGTGCGACGACAACGCAAGACACTGAAAATGCCTGAGCACTACCAGCTTCGACGCGAAGTGCCTGGGACGGGTTGAGACTGCCCCTGAAATGGCTGTTCGGGCTTTCGAGTAAGAGTACGGCTCTTTCGGTGGTTTCTGCGGGGTACCAGCGTCTTCTATCACCCCAAGTCAGAGCTGTTTTCTGCTGTCATCCGCTCTCATTGGCTGTTATCGAATCTGCGGAATAGATGCGGAATTCCGCGATAGTCTGCTACCGAAAGTTACCGCTAGATGGTCCTTCACCGCGGCGCTAATGCCTGAGACTTATGTACTGCCTGAATGGTCAGGTGTCGCACTGCGATGCAGCCCTGTCACCGTTCGAACCTTTCCCACTGGGCAAGGTTCAGCGAGATGCTCACCCGGACATAATCACGTTATCGGCGTTTCGAGAGACGGTCTGCGCCAAATTGTGGCTATGCCGGCGTTCGGCGGAGGCGCTAGGAGATGGGTCTGCCTGATTAGCGCTCCGCTGCAGGTGCTCCGGCGGCTGCTGTGCAGGGGCCAGTGCTTGCAAGGTCAGTGTTGCAGCCGCATCCGCTGCAGGATGGTCGCGGAGATTTCCTCCACTGACATGAATGCGGAGTTGACGTACGGTATCCCGTTGACGGCGTACATGTCCTCGGCGCTGCGCAGCTCGAAGCTGCATTGGGCCAGCGAGGCGTAGGTGCTGTCCGGCCGGCGCTCCTGGCGGATTTGGCTTAGCCGGATCGGCAGTGAGGTCAACCCAAAGCATCTGCGCACGTAGGGCCGCAACGGCTCCGGCAGCGAGCGGCGGGCGAAGTCCTCCTCGATCAGCGGGAAGTTGGCGGCCAAAATGCCGTGCTGCAGCGCCAGGTACATCGTCGTCGGGGTCTTGCCGCAGCGCGAGGGCGCGATCAGGATCAGTTCCGCCCGTTCCAGAGCGCGGATGGACTGCCCGTCGTCGTGCTCGATGGCGTATTCGACGGCGGTCATGCGTGACTGATAGCGAATGGCGTCGCCGACGCCGTGCGCCCGGCCCGGCTCGCCGGTGGCGGAGGCCTGCAGGGCTTGCTCGAGCTGGCCGATGTGGGCACCGAACAGGTCCACGAAGTGTCCCTTGCTCCCGGCCAGGATCGCACGGATGTCGCTGCCGACGGCGGTGGAGAAGACGATCGGCCGCTGCCCGGCCGCGGCGACGCTGTCGATGATGGTGACGACCTCGCGCGCCTGTTCCTCCGTCCCGATGAAGGGAATGGTGCGCCGCTCCAGCCGCGGCCCGGGGAACTGGGTCAGCAGCGTGTTGCCCAGCGTCTCGGCCGTGATGCCGGTGCTGTCGGAGAGGAAGAACACCACGGGGCCGGGGCTGTGGCCCGCCCCCGTGGTGTTCCGGCGAAGGTTTCCGCTCACCGTGCGGTTCCGGGCACGCTCATCCCCGGACTGCGGTTTCACGACCGCGGGCCAGTCGCAGCCAGGTGTCCGTCACGGCGTCCGGGTTCAGCGAGATCGAACTGATGCCCTGTGCCAGCAGCCATTCGGCGAAGTCCGGGTGGTCGCTGGGGCCCTGCCCGCAGATGCCGACGTACTTGCCGCGGGCTCGGCAGGCGCCGATCGCCATCTCCAGGAGCTTGGTGACCGCCGGGTTGCGTTCGTCGAATCCCCCGGAGACCAGGGCCGAGTCCCGGTCCAGGCCCAGAGTGAGCTGGGTCAGGTCGTTGGATCCGATGGAAAAGCCGTCGAAGTACTCCAGGAACTCATCGGCCAGCAGGGCGTTGGCCGGCAGTTCGCACATCATCACGATTTCCAGCCCGTCCTCGCCGCGGACCAGCCCGTTGACGGCCAGCAGCTCGGTCACCCCGCGGGCCTCGTCCAGGGTGCGCACGAAGGGGACCATAACCTTGATGTTGGACAGGCCCATCTGCGTGCGGGCCAGCTTCAGGGCCTCGCACTCGAGTTCGAACGCCTGGCGGAACGAGTCCGAGAGATACCGGGAGGCGCCGCGGTAGCCGATCATCGGGTTCTCTTCCTCGGGCTCGAAGGCCGGGCCGCCGAGCAGGTTGGCGTACTCGTTGGACTTGAAGTCCGAGAGCCGGATGATCACCGGTTCAGGGGCGAAGGCGGCCGCGATGGTGGCGATGCCCTCGGCCAGGCGCCTCACGTAGTAGTCCCGGGGCCCGTCGTAGGCGGCGATCTTCTCCTGGATTTGCTGCACGGTGTAGTCGGACAGCGCGGCGGGGCGCTCGATTTCCCCGGCCAGGGCCAGGAGGGCGTTGGGGTGAATGCCGATCTGGCGGTTGATGATGAATTCCAGCCGGGCCAGGCCTACGCCGCGGTGCGGCAGCCGGGAGAAGCTGAAAGCCTGTTCGGGGGTGCCGACGTTCATCATGATCTTCACCGGTGCTTCCGGCATGGTGTCGAGGGCGGTTTCCTCCAGGGTGTAGTCCAGCAGCCCGGCGTAGACCAGGCCTGCCTCGCCTTCGGCGCAGGAAACGGTCACGGGGGTGCCCTCGCTGAGCACCTGGGTGGCGTTGCCGGTGCCGACAACGGCCGGGATGCCCAGCTCGCGGGCGATGATGGCCGCGTGACAGGTGCGCCCGCCGCGGTCGGTGACGATGGCGGCGGCCTTCTTCATGATCGGTTCCCAGTCCGGGTCGGTCATGTTGGCCACGAGCACGTCGCCGGGCTGGAAGGAGGACATCTGGTCGATCGAGGTCAGCACGCGCACCTGGCCGGCGCCTATGCGCTGGCCGATGGCCCGGCCCTCGGCCAGCACCGCGGAGCGCTCCTTGAGCGTGAAGCGCGAGAGGGTGCCGGCCGCCTTGCGGGACTCGACGGTCTCGGGGCGGGCCTGCAGGATGTACAGCTGGCCGTCGGTGCCGTCCTTGCCCCATTCGATGTCCATCGGGCGGCCGTAGTGGGCCTCGATAGCCACCGCGTGCCGGGCCAACTGCTCCACCTCGGCGTCGGTGAGACTGAAGCGCCGCCGCTGCGAAACCGGCACCGGGGCGAACTCGATTGTGCGGCCGCGCTCGACCGATGCTGTGTAGGTCATTTGCACGGCCTTTTCGCCCAGACCGCGCTTGAGGATGGCCGGCCGGCCGGCGGCCAGGGCGGGCTTGTAGACGTAGAACTCGTCGGGGTTCACCGCACCCTGAACCACGGCCTCGCCCAGGCCGTAGGAGGAGGTAATGAAGACCGCGTCGCGGAAGCCGGACTCGGTGTCCATGGTGAACATGACCCCGGAGGAGCCGACGTCGGAGCGGACCATGCGCTGGATGCCCGCCGAGAGGGCCACCTCGGAGTGGGTGAACCCGTGGTGGACACGGTAGGCGATCGCACGGTCGTTATAAAGCGAGGCGAAGACGTCCCGGATGGCCGCCAACACGTTCCCGATGCCGCGCACGTTCAGGAACGTTTCCTGCTGGCCGGCGAAGGAAGCGTCGGGCAGGTCTTCGGCCGTGGCACTGGAGCGCACGGCCCAGGACACATCCTCGCCGTGGTTGCCGGCCAGCTGCGTATAGGCGGCACGGATCTGCTCCTCGAAACCGGCCGGGAACGGTGCCAGGCGGATCATTTCCCGAATCCTTGCCCCGGCGGCACCCAGGGCGGTCACGTCGTCGCTGTCCAGGCCCTTGAGGACGGTCTCGATGCCGGCTTCCAGGCCGGATTCGCGCAGGAAGCGGCGGTAGGCGTCGGCGGTGGTGGCGAAGCCGTCCGGAACCTTTACTCCGGCCGCTGCCAGGTTTCCGATCATCTCGCCCAGCGAGGCGTTCTTGCCCCCGACCTGGTCAAGGTCGGACAGGCCAACTTCGGAAAACCACAGAACGTCAGTCATGGATGATGCTCCTTTTGGGCCATGCGCTCCAAGGCGCTGTGGGTAAAAGAGGTGATGCCCAAGGCTGTCCGGAGGAGCTCCCGGACACAAGCGGTTGTGACACACGCAACAGTTCTGAAGGTCACGAAAGGTCACCGAATGGACGCACAGCCCGCGGGCCCCCGCATCAGCGCCGGGCAAACCAGACGCACCCTCAGGAGCTGCGACGAGGATGCACGCCTACCCGCCCTGGTTCGCCTTTCGCTCACGCTCCTCGTAGGCCTCCTCGCCCGGGCCGGTGAACGCCTGGTTGCGCTCCACGGCGTCGATGGATCCGGTGAACAGCTGAGAGTCGCCCGCGCCGGTCATCACCGCGGCCGCGGGACGGCGGCGGCCGGCGGCGGGGGCCTCGCCGCTCTCCGCCCGGCCGACGGCTTCCCACCGCTGCCGGGGAAGCGCCTGCGGGTATTCGCGCTGCAGGAATGTAACCATGGATTCCCGCACCAGGCAGCGAAGGTCGAACAGTGTGCCGCTGTCCCCGGCACTGACCAGGATGCGCACGCGGACCAGCGAGTTGACGGCGTCGGTGACCTGCAGGATGGCGGTGCGTCCGTCCCAGATCTCGGCCGCCTCAACCACGGCCTTGAGGTGCGCGCGCAGCTCGTCCAGGGGAACCCGCCAATCCACGTCCAGCTCCACCGTTCCCAGCAGGGCGGCGGTCCGGCGGGTCCAGTTCTCGAAGGGCGTGCTGGTGAAGTAGGTAGAGGGCAGGATCAGCCGCCGGTCGTCCCAGATGTGGACCACCACGTAGGTCATCGTGATCTCCTCCACGGTGCCCCATTGGTTCTCGACCACCACGACGTCATCCACCCGGATGGCATCCGTGAAGGCCAACTGCATGCCGGCAAAGACGTTGGTCAGGGAGCTCTGCACCGCGAGGCCGGCGACCACGGACAGGACACCGGCGGAGGCCAGGATACCTGCACCGAGGGCCCGGACCTGGGGGATGGTCAGCAGCACGCACGCGACCGCGATCGTCACGATCAGCGCCACGGCCACACGGCGCCCCAGGATCACCTGCGTCTTGAGCCGGCGCAGCCTGCGGTTGTCCTTGGTGTCCGTGCGGTACTTGGCCAGGATGGCCGCCTCAATCACCAGGAGCACGACGACGGCGAACCAGGCCAGCGCAGCTATGAGCACCACGATCAGGACGAAGTCCACGGCCGCGTGCCACGGCTCATCGGCGGACGTGATACGCAGGCCCACCCGGATTCCGATGACGGCCAGCGCCACCCGGAAGGGGCTGCGCCCGCGGGCCGAGACATCCCGGATGTTGGGCACACGCCGGAACAGCTGGTTCACTGCAACCCGCAAGAGCGCGGTGATCACCAGTGCTGAGGCAACGGCGATCAGCACTACTGTCGCCGGCTGGATCAGGTAGAGATAATCATCCATATTTTCGATGGTGCAGATCCGGCGCGGAGCCTGTCCAATCGGGCTGCGCGACCCTTCATACTGGTGCTGGAGTGCTTGGAGTTGCCTGCTCAGGACCACGCAGCCCCAGCCTAACGAAAATCAGTTCGGTTAGGCGAACCGAACTGATTTTGCTAGGTTGGTTTCATGTCAGATTTTTCCAGCGGCAATGAGACCGGCGGTGAGCAGCCCACACCGGGGGTGCAGGTCCGCCACGGCTTCGCCTTGCTGCTCCAATGGGCCAGCAGGAAAAAGATCCGCCGATACGTCTTCGGCCCCGAAGCCGAGGACCTCTCGCCCACCGACACGGCACTGCTGGAATACCTGACCAGGAGCGGCCCGATGCGGCTGTCCGACCTGGCCGCGCAGTGGGGAGTGAACAAATCCACCATGACCCCGCAAATCCGCCGTCTCGAAGCCAGGGAATTAATCGACCGCAGGCCGGACCCCGCCGACCGGCGGGCAACCCTCCTACAGACATCCGCCGCCGGTATTCAACTGCAACAGCAGATCGGCGCCGCCGGCGCGGCAGCGTTCGATGAAATACTCTCCAGCTGGTCACCGGAAGACAGGGAAATCCTCGGCGCCATGCTGGTCCGCTTCGCCAACGAGCTCTCCGCCGCCACGCCCCGGCTCTTCCAAAGCACCGCGTCAGCCCCCACCGACATTCCTCCAGCCCACGACCCGGAAAGAACCCCCAACCCCTAGAGCAACCCCCCGGGCCGCGATTTCCGCGACGTCTTCCACTCGCGTCGGGGAGGTGTCCCGCGCTCTCGAACTGCTGTCCTCGCCGGAGGGCGCTGCGTGCTTCTCCACACTGCAAGCAAATCGCTCCCATGAACTTTGTGAAGGTTGACTGAATGAGTCAAAGCAACGACATACAAGAAACGGTGCCGTCCAGCGACGCGCTCAGGCGCCACGCCCCACTGATCGTGGCCGAAGCCCTCTTCGCATTCTCTGCACTCAGCGCGCTCATGCGCGGCGAGCCCACGGCAGCCGTCATCCCCGTCGCACTGCTACTGGCCTCGTTCCCGGTTCTGCTGGTGGAGCGGTGGGCGCACGTTGAGATCCCCGCACGCCTACAGGGGCTCTACGCAGTGCTGCTGCTCGGCGGCCCGTACCTGGGAAGCCAACTGGGTTTCTACGCCATCTGGACACCGTGGGACACGGTCGTGCACTTCTACTCCGGATTCGTCGTCGCGCTCGGGATCGTTTTTGCCCTGGGCATCACCGGCCGCCGCTACGGGTTCTCGATGCCGCCCTGGCTCGCAGCGGTGATGATCGTCGCGTTCAGCGGTTTCGTCGCCCTGCTGTGGGAGATCGCGGAGTTCGCCTCCGATGCCGTGCTCGGCACCGAAGCCCAGATCACCAACTTCGACACCATGACGGACCTGATCGCCGGAACCTCGTCGGCGATCATCGTGGCGGCCGCGCGGTTCCTCGTCCGGCACAAGGGACATTTCCCCTCCGCCGAGACCCCGGCGCAGGGCCCACCACCTCGGCAGGTACCCAGTGCGCACACCCCGGCCGCGGGGCACCCTCGGAGTGCTCCGGTAACCGAAGGCGCCATGCGATAAGACCCGAACCACCGGGCCGACGTGGCCCGGCCGCCGTCGCACTTGAATCACAGGTTTCCCCGGCGCGTGCGGTGACGCTCCTCACCAAATTCGCCGTTTGGCCACTGGGGGGTCTACAGTCAGAGACGCCGCAGGGTGGAGCAGTTCGGCAGCTCGCCGGGTTCACAACCCGGAGGTCGTAGGTTCAAATCCTACCCCCGCAACTACTAGTGGGACCCTTGCCTGTTTCAGGCCGGGGTCCCACTTTTTTGGCCTACTCCCCTGCCGGAGCGCAGCCCGGAACCAGCCGGCAGCGCCCGAAGACGGACCCGAACGACCACGGGCAGCAGCCCGGCCGCCGACCAATGGCGGGCAGCAGCGCGCGGCCAGGAGCACCGCATGGCGGAGCCGCGCCGCGGGTTTGTCCCAGCGGCGTCCGGGCGGGGAGACGGAGGCGGGGCCCGGAAAAATTGCTCCCCCCGCAGGTGGGCACGGACAGGCTTGGGAGGTCTACGCTGTTCACCGCCACGGTTTTTTGGGCGACGTGCCGCTGACATAAGCGGCAGGCGCCGCCCGCGAGAGAAGGAGAATCCGATGGCTAACGCCGAAGACGACAGCATCTCGAACAATGAGGCGCTGAAACCACTCGTCGAACGCAGTCGCTTCGGCGTGGCGGAACGGCGCAAGCCCGCCGATGCCGATTCCGAGGCCAAGCGCCCGCCCATATCCAGCACGGAACTGAGCAAGGGGCCCGCCGAACTCACCGAGAACCGCGGCCCCCGGGTCAACTGGCGGGTTTTCATCATCTCGTCCGTGATCGTCCTGGCCTTCTCCATCTGGGCCATCATGGCCCCGGGCAACGCGGCCGGCACGATGCACACCATGGTCGGCTGGATCGCCACCAACCTGGGCTGGTTCTACGTCCTGACCGTCACCCTGGTCATTCTTTTCGTCCTGTGGGTGGCCCTCTCCAAGGAAGGCAGCGTCAGGCTCGGCCCCGACCACTCACGCCCCCAGTACAACCTCTTCACCTGGGTCGCCATGCTCTTCGCCGCCGGCGTGGGCATCGACATGCTCTTCTACTCCGTCACCGGCCCGATCACGCAGTACATCAACCCTCCCACCGCCGCACCCGAATCGGCGGAAGCCGCGCAGGACGCCGTCGTCTGGACCATGTTCCACTACGGGGTGGCCGGCTGGTCGATGTATGCCCTTCTCGGCATGGCGATGGGGTATTTCGCCTACCGCTGGGGCATGCCGCTGTCCATCAGGGCCGCGCTCTACCCGCTGCTGGGTAAGCGCGTGCGCGGGGCGACCGGCGACGTCATCGACATTTTCGCCTTGGTCGGCACCGTCTTCGGCGTAGCCACGTCGATGGGCATCGGCGTCGTCCTGCTCAACGTCGGCTTCAGCTGGTTGTTCGGCCTGCCGGAGGGCCTGGCCCTGCAGATTGCCCTGGTGCTCGTCGCCGTCGTCATGACCGTAGCGGCCTGTACCTCCGGCGTCGACAAGGGGATCCGGTGGATCTCCGAACTGAACCTGTGGGCGGCCGGAGCGATGATGCTCTACATCCTGGTCACGGGCAAGACCTCGTTCCTGCTGAACGCCATGGTCGAGAACATCGGCCGCTTCATCTTCTCGCTGCCGGAGCGCACCCTGCAGACCCTGGCCTACGAGGAGGACGGTTCGGCATGGATGGCCGGCTGGACCCTCTTCTTCTGGGCCTTCTGGCTGGCCTGGGGCCCGTTCGTCGGCCTCTTCCTGGCACGGATTTCGCGCGGCCGGACCCTGCGGGAATTCGTCATCGCGGCCATCACCGCCCCGGTCCTCTGCGACTTCTTCATCGTCTCAATCTTCGGCAACAGCGCCATGAGCGAGGTGCTCGCCGGCAATACCGAGTTCGCCCAGGAGGCCATCAACAGCCCCGAGCACGGGTGGTATGCGCTGCTGGAAATGTTCCCGGGCGCGCCGTTCCTGATCGGTCTGGCCACCCTCTCGGGTCTGCTGTTCTACCTCACCAGCGCCAATTCCGGTGCGATGGTGATGTCGAACTTCTCCTCCATGATCCCCGATCCGGCGATGGACGGCGCCAAGTGGCTGCGCATCTTCTGGGCCCTGGTCACCGCGATCCTCACGGTGGCCATGCTGGTGGCCGGCGGCGTGACAACCATGGAATACGCAACCCTGATCTTCGCGTTGCCGGTGACCGTCATCGCGTATCTCGTGATGGCCTCCTTCTCGAAGGTGCTCAGGATGGAACGGGCCGAGCGCGAGGGGCAGGTGCTGCGACGGCGCACTGCTGCCGCCCATGGCGGGCAGATACCGGAGAAGACCTGGCGGCAGCGCCTGGCGCGGCTGCGGTCCTACCCGTCGAACAAGGCCGTGGCACAGTTCGCCGAGCGGGTCGTGCAGCCGGCGCTGCAGGACGTCGCCAAGGAATTCACCGAACTCGGCTACGAGGCAGAGATGACGACGACGCCGAACCCGAAGACCGGCATCGACGAGCACATCCTCGTGGTGAATATGGACGACCACCGCGACTTCCACTACCAAGTGGCCGCGGTCGAGGCCCCCGTTCCGACCTTCGGCGGCCGCAGCATGCCCCGCGAGATCGACACGTACTACCGGCTCGAGGTGTTTACCCAGACCGGCAGCGAGGGCTACGACCTCATGGGTTTGACCCAGCAACAGGTCATCAACGACGTCCTCGACCGATACGAGGCGCACCTGGCGTTCCTCAAGTACTCCAGCGAACACGCCTACGCCTCCGTCCTCACCCCCGTGGTGCCGCCGACGACCGAGTCGATTCCGCACGTGCCCAAGAAGGCCGACGACGTCGAGAAGCTCGACGAATCCTAGGAGCGCCGGCCTGCGTCTCGGCGGCCCATTGACTCCCGACGAGCCGCCGGCCCCGTTCCGATACAGTCGTTGCATGGGCACCGACGACATTTCCTTCCATACCCGCAAGTGGGTGCGCCCCGAAGACCTTAACGCCAACGGCACCCTTTTTGGCGGCAGCTTGCTGCGGTGGATCGACGAACAGGCGGCCATCTACGCCATCGTCCAGCTGGGCAACGGCAAGGCAGTCACCAAGTACATGTCGGAGATCAACTTCGTCAGCTCGGCCCGCCAGGGCGATCTGATCGAGATGGGCCTGAAGGCCACGCATTTCGGCCGGACGTCCCTGACGATGCGGGCCGAGGTGCGGAACATGTTCACGCGCCAATCGATCCTGACCATCGAGAAGATCGTGTTCGTGAACCTGGGCGAGGACGGCAAACCCGCACCGCACGGCTTCACCGAGATCACGTACAGCCGCGACAGGGTGCCCCGGCAACATCTGGATCCCACGGCGGTCCAGGACTAGCGGGCCGGCGTCCCGCGGACGGCGGAGAGGGTCACCCGGGTCCAGCCGGTGGACGAGGAGGCCCGAAGCGCCGAAACCACCGGCGGGCCGGGTCCGAGGACCCGGCCCGCCGCCGTCGTTGTTTGTGAGGGGTTACTCCGTCGCCGCCAGCTGGCCGCAGGCGCCGTCGATCTCCTTGCCGCGGGTGTCGCGCAGTGTGGTGGGGACGCCGGCGTCGTTCAGCCGGGCCACGAACTCGCGGGTGACGTCCGGGTCGGACGAGGTCCAGATGGAGCCCGGGGTCGGGTTCAGCGGGATGGGGTTGACGTGCACCCAGCCGCGGCCGCGCTTGTTGAGCTTCTTGGCCAGCAGGTCGGCCCGCCACGCGTGGTCGTTCATGTCCTTGATCAGCGCGTACTCGATGGAGACGCGCCGGCCGGTGCGCTGGTAGTAGCCGTAGGCGGCGTCCAGTGCTTCGTCGACCTTCCAGCGGGAGTTCACCGGGATCAGTTCGTCGCGCAGTTCGTCGTCCGGGGCGTGCAGGCTGAGCGCGAAGGTGAAGGGGAGGTTCTCATCGGCCAGCTTGTTGATCGCCGGCACCAGGCCCACGGTGGAGACGGTGATGCCGCGGGCGCTCATGCCCAGGCCCTCGGGCGCCTCGTCCACCATGCGGTGCACGGCATTCATCACGCGCTTGTAGTTGGCCAGCGGCTCACCCATGCCCATGAAGACGATGTTGGTAACCCGGCCCGCGTCGGGGCCGGCGTCCTTGCGCTTGCCGCCGAGGCCGCCCTCGGCGATGACCCGGTTGGCCTGAACGATCTGGTCCAGAATTTCCGCGGTGGACATGTTGCGGGTCAGGCCGGCCTGGCCGGTGGCGCAGAACGGGCAGTTCATGCCGCAGCCGCACTGGCTGGAAACGCAGAGCGTGACCCGGCCCGGGTAGCGCATCAGGACCGATTCGACCAGCGAGCCGTCGAAGAGGCGCCAGAGGAACTTGATCGTGTCGCCGTTGTCGGTGGTCAGGCGCTTGACCTCGGTGAGGAGGGTGGGGAAAAAGGTCTCGGCCAGTTCCGCGCGCCGCTCCTTGGGCAGGTCGCTCATGCGCTCGGGGTCGGTGGTGTAGTGCTGGAAGTAATGCGTGGACAGCTGCTTGGCCCGGAACGCCGGCAGTCCCAGCTCCTTCATCTTGTCCTGCCGCTCGGCCAGCGTCATGTCGGCGAGGTGGAGCGGCGGCTGCGTGACGCGCGGGGACTTGAACTGCAGCAGCGGACGGCCCTCGCTGGTGACGGCCTGGTTCCAGCCCTCGGCGGCGGGACGCACCTGGGGCCGGTCGGAAGTTTTTTGGGGGGAAGAAATCTGCGAAGACATTGCCACCTATTGTCTCACAGGCACGATATAGTTCTCCCTTCGCCGCCGGCGGGCCGGGGCCGCGGCTGCTGCCGGCCGCTCGGCCGCCGCTGGGCAGGGCGAGGTGTGCTTATTCTGGTCCAATGCGGATATGGAGCCTGCACCCCCGGCTGCTCGACCGGAGGGGTCTGGTGGCCTGCTGGCGGGAGGCCTTGCTGGCGCAAAAGGTTCTCGCAGGCGAAACCAAGGGCTACCGCAACCACCCGCAGCTGCAGCGGTTCCGTGCCGCGGAGGACCCGATGGCAGCCATCGGCGCCTATCTGGAGGGGCTGGCAGCCGAGGCTGCGGCCCGCGGATATGCCTTCAACACCAGCCTGATCCGGTGTCCGGGAACCTCGGCGGCCGGTGCCGCCGCAAGGCAGCGGCAGCCGAGCCTGCCGGTCCATTCGGAACAGCTCAGCTTCGAACTGCGGCATCTGATCGCCAAACTCGCGGTGCGGGACCCGGACCACGCCGTGGTCCTGAACCAGCGGCTGGAGCGGCAAAGCCCCGGCCGGGTCCCCGACCCCCATCCGCTGTTCACCACGGTCGAGGGACCGGTGGAGGATTGGGAACGGCCGGTGTGACGCCTTCCGGCCCTCCGGCGTGCACGGGTCCGGCCGGGGTGTGGCCGACCCGGAGTCCGGCTGTTGTGACCGGAGTGGTTAATTGAGTGACTCAATCGCCCCGACCGTGCACCGGCCTGGCGTTCGCCGGGGGTTCTCCGACCTCGTGGATGGTATGGCCGCTGCAAGCCGTCTTGGTTACGCTGGCTCGCTCGATGCGTGACACGGTGAACCATCGCATGGCGTTGCGCAGCCGGCACCACCCCACCAAGTACCACTGGCCGTTCGTGGAGGCGAACAGCACCGGCTCAACGTCGCGGGTGGTCGTGGTCTCGTCTTTCGAGGTGTAGCGGATGCGGATCACCCGCTGCTCGGCCATCGCCTCCTCCAGTGCCGACTTGATGGAGCGCGACGAGGAGGGAAGCGCGTTGACCCAGACGCGGTGGGCCAGCTCGTCGGCCCGTGCTCGGGTTTTGGGATCGAGGACGTCCAGGATCTTCTGGATACCTGCTGCTGCCAGATCGGCGTAGGGGGCATCGGGTGCAGCGGACACGGCTGCCATGAGCGCCACGGCCTGCGCCGGGGACAGGCTGACGGGCGGCAGCGACGCGCCTGTAGCCAATCCGTAGCCACCGCCGGGACCCGGGCGAGACCATACAGGCGCACCGCTGTTCTCTAACGCATCGAGGTCTCTCTTAATAGTGCGCACGGATACCGCGAACTCTCTCGCCAACCGGTCGGCGGAAACCCCCCGTGCGCCGCTGCGGCGCAACATCTCGGACAGGGCATGGAGCCGCTCGACCCGCTTCACAGTTCAGGCGCCGACAAAATCATGACATAAATAGTGACATACCCTTGTCCGCAGTGCCTGCGAGGGTCGTGCCATGACAACTACTACGAGCACTCCGACCATCATTCTCATCGCCGGCCACTGGCTGGGCGCTTGGGCGTGGGATGAAGTCCTTGAACACCTGAGGACCGACCGCTCCCGCGCAATCGCGATGACGCTGCCCGGTCTCGACGGGGACGATCCCGAGCGAGCGGCGAAGACTCTCGACGATCAAGCCGCGGCGGTCCTAGACGTCATCGCTCAACTCGGGGTCTTCGAGGATCAGCCCGCAACTCTCGTCGCCCACAGCGGGGCGAACGCCCCCGTCAGCCTCGTCCTCGACCGGCACCCTGAGCTTGTCCATCGAGTGGTGTGGGTCGACTCCGGCCCCGTGGCCACGGGAAGCGCCTTCGCCCCGGACCTCCCGGAGGAGTTGGAAGAGCTTCCGCTGCCGCCCCTCGACGTCCTCGCACAGCAGGCGAGCCTCGAAGGCCTGAGCGCGGAGGTCCTCGAACGTTTCCAGGCCCGGGCCGTCCCTGAGCCCGGACCCGTGCTGCGTCAGCCCGTCGAGCTCACGAACGATGCCCGCCGCAAGGTCCGGACCACCCTGGTGTGCTGCTCGATCCCGAGCGCGCAGGTGCTGGAACTGGCCTGCGCAGGCCATGCCATGTTTGCCGAAGTCGCGAACATCGAGCACCTCGACGTCCTTGACCTCCCGACGGGGCACTGGCCTATGTGGAGCCGTCCCCGCGACCTCGCCACGGCCATCCGGTCAGCGGCTTCTCAAACAAACTGAACTGCACGTACAACCTGAAGGGGTCGGCCGCATCCGCGGCGCATGCGGCAGCCAGCCGCCCCTTCCCACGCTTGATCGACGTGCCCGGTCAGTAGAGCCAGGGGCCGGCCCTGGGCATGGCCGAGCCGGGAGCTAGCGGCTCCGGCCCTCCTGGAAGCGCACAATGCGCTCGATGGCCGTGGCCACGGCCTCGGCACCGGCGGCAAAGGACAGCCGGACGGAGCGCGTGCCGTTGACGGCATCGAAGTCGGCGCCGGGGACCAGTGCGACGCCCTCTTCCTCCAGGAGCGCCCGGCAGTATTCGGCCGAGTCGGCGAAGCCCTCCAGCTGCCGCCCGAGGTCGGCGTACAGGTAAAAGGCCCCGTCGGCCGGTGCCGCGCTCCCCCACTCGAGCCGGCTCAGGTTCTGCAGCAACAGGGCACGCACCTCGGCGAACGCGGCCACCGCGGCCTCCGCCTCCCTGTAGGAGTCCGCCTCGAACGCCGCCAGTGCCGCCAGCTGGGCCGGGGCCGGCGGGCACAGCGCCACGTTTCCGGCGAGCGCATCGAAGGCCGGCGCGAGGTCGCGCGGCATCAGCGCCCAGCCCAGCCGCCACCCCGTCATCCCCCAGTACTTGGAGAAGGAAGAAATAACGACGGCGGTGCGGTCCAGTTCCCAGGCGCAGGTTCCGCGGGCATCCGGTTCCGCGGGATCGGCCGGATACGTGATGCCCTGGTAGATCTCGTCGCTGACCAGGCGAACCCCATGCTCGGCGCACCAGGCCGTCAGGGCGGCGAGCTCGCTCCGCGACACCATGGTGCCGGTGGGGTTGGCCGGCGACGCCAGCACGAGGCCGGCCAGCGGCCCATGGGCCGCCGCCGCTGCGGCCAGCAGTTCCGGCGTCGGCTGGTAGCGGGCTTCCGGACCGCAGTCGATCTCCACCACCTCGCAGCCGAGCGCTCGCAGAATGTTCCGGTAGGCCGGATAGCCCGGCCGCGCCAGCGCCACCCGGTCGCCCGCATTGAACGCGCTCAGGAACGCCAACATGAAGGCCCCGGATGACCCCGTGGTCACGGCCACTTCCTCCGCCGCCACGTCCAACCCGTACCAGCGCCGGTAGTGGCCCGCGATCGCTGCCCTCAGCTCCTGGATGCCAAGCGCGCTGGTGTAGGTCAGCGGCCGGCCGGAGGCGTGGATCTCGGCGGCCCGCTCGGACACTGCCCGCGGGGCGCCGCCCGCAGGTTCCCCCGCGCACAACGACACCACGTCCCGGCCGGCAGCGCGCATCTGCGCGACCCGGTCCAGGATGCTCATCACTTGGAACGGCGGCACCTGGGCACGGCCGGCCACCTGCAGTTCGTTCACGATCCTCAGAATCAGCCGGCGGTACCGGCGGTCTTGGCGATGTAGACGTCGCAGGCGGCCTTGTGGGTCACGGAACTGGCCACGCTGCCGAGCACCCGGCCCAGCCCCTGCATGCCCACGTTGCCGACCACGATCAGGCGGGCGTTGACGCGTTCCGCCTCTGCCACCAGCGCGTCCTGGGGCTTGCCGAGCACCGCCGTGTAGCTGGTCCTCAGGCCCTCCGCGCCCAGTTCTGCCGCGACGTCCCTGGCTACCTTCTCGGCCCGCTCCGACTCGTGGATGAACCACTTGTCGTTGCCGATCTCCACGACTTCGGTCGCATCGGATTCGTGGGCGGTAACCACCCGGAGCTCGGCGCCCATCGACGCGGCGAGTTTAGCCGCGGTGCGCGCCGCCTTCATGGCGGTATCGCTGCCGTCTACTCCTACGATGATGATTCCGGCCATCGGGCCACCCCTTCGAGCACGTCGTCTGGCGGCCACGTGGGCCGTTTCACACCAACTTACCCGCCGCGTGGGCGATCCGCCGGGAGCCGCGGGTCGCCGTCGTCGTTATCAGTCCACGAACTCCGACTGGGTCTCGATGAACTCCCAATCTTCTTCCGGCAGCGTTGCTTCCTTCAGGTCCGGCCCGCCCGCCTCGTAAACCGCCGCCGCCGCATCCGCGTCCACGACGTCTGCCCTCAGGTTTTCCCGGAACCACTGCTTGTGGCCGGTTGGCAGCTTCAGCCACCACTGTTCAATCCGCAATTCCGCCATCTCGCGCCTCCTTGTATCTCGCCGCTACTACTTCCACCGTAGGTGTGTGGTTTCCCGCGGACAAGGGAGGCCTGCAGGCGGGTGCCGCAGGCAGCGGCGACAACTACCTCTGCCGGTAGTTGTTGGCTCGTACCGGCCGGAGTGCCACAGTGGACCTCGTCCGCACTCCCCTTGCGCCGCGCCGGCCGCGGGCCCGCCTGGAAGGAACAGCCAATGGACCGCATGGTTTTCATCAACTTGCCCGTCAGCGACCTGAAGAAGGCCACGGACTTCTACACCGGTCTGGGTTATACGCTGAATCCGGACTTCTCCTCGCCGGATGCCTCGTCGGTGGTCATTTCCGACACAATCGTGGTGATGCTGCTGACCCAGGAGCATTTCGGCAAGTTCCTCCGAAACGGCACTCCGCATCTGGGCTCGGATGCCAAGGAAGTGCTGGTGGCCCTCAGCGCCGAGTCGCCCGAGGAGGTGGACCGGTTCGTGGCCAACGCGACGTCGGGCGGCGGCACCATCTACCGGCCGGCGGAAGAAGAGATGCCGGGCATGTACGGGGCCGCCATTGCGGACCCGGACGGACACGTCTGGGAGATCATGCACATGTCACCGGAGGCGATGCAGGCAGTCGCGGAGCAGAACGCCGCGGCGGGCAACGCCGACGGGGCGCAGTAGCTTCCGCGCGGCCCGGTTTCCCTGCCGGCCGGCCGCATCCCGAAGATGTCCTGGATCCATCCCCGGGGCGCGGAGTGCCCGGGGGATGGCGGCTGGCTCCCGCTGCCGGCGCTCGGCTTTCTTGCCCGGCGAACCTATGGGTCGGCTCGAAGTTCTGGCACAGTGAAGAGAAGCAGCCGGCACCGGCAGCGGGCCGGGAGCCGATCGACGCGGAGGTCCGCCATGACAGCCTCAACAACGGGCACCACCCGCCCGACCGTCCTGTTCGTGGGCGTGCGGGATGCCGGCCGCTCACAGATGGCCGCGGCCTACCTCTCCCAGCTCGCCGAGGGCGGCATCGAGGCCCGGTCGGCCGGAACCCGGCCAAGGGGACGGCTGGACGCCGCCGTCGTCGAGGCCATGGCCGAAGAGGGCATCGACCTGTCCGCCGTGCGTCCCACGGCGGTCACCCACGAATCGGTCAACAAGGCGCAGATGGTGGTCACGTTGGGTTCCGGCGACGAATGCCCGGTGGTCCCCGGCCGGCGCTATGAAGACTGGGATGTGGACGACCCCGCAGGCCGGGACGCTGCCGGCGTGCGGGCGATCCGTGACGACATCAAGCACCGGGTCCAGCACTTGCTGTCAGAACTGCAGCCGGCCCTGCACCCGGACGCGCAGTAGGGCCCGC
This sequence comes from Arthrobacter sp. Y3223166, assembly GCF_059090935.1. Classification (NCBI taxonomy): domain Bacteria; kingdom Bacillati; phylum Actinomycetota; class Actinomycetes; order Micrococcales; family Micrococcaceae; genus Arthrobacter; species Arthrobacter sp. Y3223166. The sequence goes on from NZ_JBNHGE010000001.1 coordinate 178,688, forward strand.
ACGGCAGAAGAGCCCGCACGGGGACGCCAGACTGGATGCCGGAGCCTGTCCGCGGCCGGGCTCACGTCCCCGGCGCCTCGGCAGGCGCCTCACTCGCCGCCTCCGCGTACGAGGCCGAGATCCGACGATAGACCGGGGTCAGGAAGGCCAGCAGGGCGGCCACGATCATGACGATCCCGGCCACCAGAAACACCAGGGCGATGCCGCGGGACGTGCCCTCGCCCAGGAGCGGTGCGAGGGTGGCGGCGCCGTCGACCGAGCGCGCGTACGGGATGATCCAGACTTGCGCGATCGGTGCGATCAGGAACGCGGTGATCGGCGCAGCCGCGGATTCGAAGGCCATGGCGAATCCGAACACCCTGCCCTGCCGCTGCAGCGGAACCACCTGCTGGATGACCGTCTGCTCGGCGGCCTCCACGAAAGGCACCAGCGCCAGGTAGAGCCAGATCCCGGCAATGTACAGCCAGGCCCACTCGCGCAGCGTGAACACCGCGCCGAGGGCCCCCATCACGATCACCGCGATGAGCATGGTGCGCAGCGGATTACGCCCGAGCCCGAACTTGCCGATCACCGCGCCGCCCACGATGAATCCGGTGGAGCCGAGCGCGAGGTACGCGCCCCACAGCTCCACGGGGAACAGTTCCAGCCCGTAGGGATCCATGAGCGCCATGTAAACCCCGCCGATGAAATTGTTAAAGGTGGAGAACAGGATCAGCGCGAACAGTCCGGCGATGGCCAGCACGGCGGCGATGGAACCGCGCAGGTCGAAGCTGCCGCGTGCGTCCGTGGCGGCCGCGCGCACCTCCTCCGGCATGCGCAGGGTGAGCAGGTGCAGGAAGGCGAGCGCCGTGAGCACCAAGGCGACCGCGATTGTCCCGCCCATGCCGAGCAGGCCTACCGACAGCCCCGATAGCACCGACGTAACGATGAAGGCCAGGCCCTGCACCATGCCCACCAGACCGTTGGCATTGGCCCGCCGCTCCGGGTCGACGAGGATGGTCACCGTGGTGGAGAGGGCAATGTTGCGCATGTTCTCCACCACCGCGCCGATCAGAATGATCAGGGAGAAGACCCAGAACCACGGCCGGGTGAGGTCCAGCAGCCAGGCCTGGGGGATCAACAGGAACATGGCCCCGGACAGAAGGAACATCGCCAAGGTGAAAACGGCGGCGAAGCGCATCACGGCCAGCTTGCGGTAGCGATCCACGAACGTGCCGAAGCTGATGCTGGAAAGCGCAATCAGCAGCATGTATGCCCCGCCGATCACTCCGGTGGCGATCACGTTGCGCGTCTCCAGGTACACCCAGAACGTCAACGCGAACCACAGGTAGCTGGTGGTGATGTTGGCCAGGGCCGTATTCACCAGGATCCCCATGAACGTGCGGTACCGCTGTGCAGGGCTGCGCACGGTCGTGTCGACTGCGGCTGGATCGACCAGGTTCGGTGCTTCGCCGTCCCCGATCGGCACCGAAGTACCGGCCGCCCCCGCGGTAAGACCCGCACGCTCCTGGTGAGCCGGGGCCCCGGCAGGTCCCGGTTCCTGCTCGGTCATGCGTTCCAGTGTACTGACCTGACCCAGGTACGGACACGGCGAAATTCAGCCCGTCAATCCCGGCTCCCGGCCCCGCCAGGTGGCGCGTTAACTGCAGGTGTAGGTGACGCCGTCCACGACGTGAGTGCCCGGTCCCAGCTCGCCACAGGCTTCCATGAGGTAACCGACGCCTGCCAGCGCGATGATGATGAACAGCATCAACAGCACCGTGCCCACAGCGCCGATGATGATGCCGGCGAGCGCAAAGCCGTTTTTGGCACCCGCGCGCTTGGACTGCACCATGCCGATGATGCTGACGATCAGCCCGGCCACCGTCAGCGGTCCGAGCAGGGACAGGATAAAGCCGACGATCCCCATGGTCCTGCCGGGAACGGGTTGCCCGGGACCGGGCTGTCCCGGGTACCCGTAAGGCTCGTTTGGTTGCTGGTATGCCTGGCCGGCGCCCTGTTGCGGGTAGGCGGGGTAGGCGTCCTGTTGCGGGTGGGCGGGGTAGGCGGGGTAGGCGCCCTGCGTGGACTGCGGCTGGGAAGCCGCGGGCTCGGGATGCTCCCCGTGGCCAGTGGGAGTAGACATGTGGTTCCTCTCCGGTGCGTAAACGATTTATCGTCCCCACCGAACACCCTATGTCCGGCGGCCGCGGATCAGCCCCGGCCCACCAGCGTGTCGACCTGTTCCAGCAAGGCGTCCATCTCGCCGTCGGCCAATTGGTATTGCTGCGCATCCGGCGAGAAGAAGGTTGCGCTGTAGTAAAGGCCGTCGCCGATCAGCTTCACGGCCTGCGCCAGCGGCCGGCTGCCAAGCGCCTGCTCCAAGGCATCCAGCCAGAGTTCCTGGATCCCGGCAAAGGTCCTCGCCGCGGACGGGTGGCCTTGCTGGACCAGGCGCGCCACGGCCACGATGGCCCGGTCCAGCGGCGAATCGACGAACCTGGACGTGCGCACGTAGTAGCGGGCCGCTCCTTCCGGGGCACTGATGATCTGCTCCGCGTCGGCGGCGGTCAGCGCGGAGAGCCGCTCGCACAGGGCGTCCACCATCGCCTCCTTGGACGGAAAGTGGTACAGCAGCCCGCCCTTCGACACCCCGGCCGCCGCCGCGACGGCGTCCATCGTGGCGGCTCGCTCGCCCTCTTTGATCAGGATGTCCTCGAAGTTGTCGAGGATCCGGTCTCTCGCACTGGCCATTCACCCATCCTAGGACTCCCCCCGCCCGCGGAGCTGCCGCTTTGCAGGTAAACCGTCCAGACGGTACAGTAGATCCGACTTCCCCGATTCCGAAAGACCCACCATGCTTACCGTCACCCAGCGCGCCGGGCGCCGAGAATGGACCGCACTGGCGGTCTTGATGCTTCCGGTCCTGCTGGTCGCCGTCGACAACACGGTGCTCAGCTTCGCGCTGCCCGCGATTTCCCTGGCGTTCAGCACCAGCGGCACCACCCTCCTGTGGATCATCGACATCTACCCCCTGGTACTTGCCGGCCTGCTGGTGGCCATGGGCAGCCTGGGCGACCGGTTCGGCAGGCGCCGGATGCTGATGATCGGCGCGGCCGGTTTCGCCGCACTGTCCGCGCTGGCCGCCTTCTCCCCCAGCGCCGAACTGCTGGTTGCCGCACGCGCCGGCCTGGGCATCTTCGGGGCCATGCTGATGCCGGCCACCCTGTCCCTGATCCGGAACATCTTCACGGACCGGGCGCAGCGGCGCCTGGCGATCGCCATCTGGGCCGCCGGCTTCTCCGCCGGCGCCGCCCTCGGCCCGCTGCTGGGCGGCCTGCTGCTGGAACACTTCTGGTGGGGTTCGGTCTTTCTGCTCGCGGTCCCCATGCTGCTGCCCATGCTGGTGCTGACGCCGGCGTTCGTGCCCGAGTCGCGCGATCCCGAGCCCGGCCCTATCGACGCGGCCAGCATCCTGCTCTCCGTCGCCGCCCTGCTCCCCGTGGTCTACGCCATCAAGCAGCTGGCCGGCGGCGGAAATCCCGCCCTTGCGGCAGCAACGTTCACCCTCGGCATCCTGGCCGGCTGGCTGTTCGTCCGCCGCCAGCTGGTCCGCGCGAACCCGATGCTGGATGTCCGCCTGTTCCGCCACCGCCCCTTCACCGGCGCCGTGCTGGTCAACCTGTTGGCCGTGTTCTCCCTGGTCGGCTTCCTGTACTTCGTCTCCCAGCATCTCCAGTTGGTCCTCGGCCTCAGCCCGCTGCGGGCCGGCCTGGTACTGCTGCCCGGCCTGGCGGTCACCATAACGGCCGGCCTGCTCGCGGTGCCGCTGGTGCGCCGGATTGCCCCGCACCGGCTGGTGGCCTGCGCCCTGTTGCTGTCCGCGGCGGCCTACGCCCTGGTGGCGTCGTCCCCGGACGCCCCAGCGGTGACCCTGATGGCGGCCTTCGCGCTGCTCGGCGCCGGGGTCGGCGCCTCCGAGACGCTCTCGAACGACCTCATTTTGTCCAGCGTCCCCGCGGCCAAGGCCGGCGCCGCCTCCGCCGTGTCGGAGACGGCCTACGAAGTGGGCTCTGTCTTCGGGACCGCCGTGCTCGGCAGCATCCTGGTCGGTGCCTACCGACGGAACATCGCCCTGCCCGCCGGGCTGGACGCCGAACAGCAGCAAGCCGCCGGCGAGACCCTCGGCGGCGCCATCACCGTTGCCGGGCAGCTGCCCGAACGCACCGGGGCCGCCCTGTTAGATTCCGCGGTCCATGCTTTCGACAGCGGCGTGACCGTCACCGCCGGACTGGCCGCGGTTCTCATGGTCGCGGCAGCCTGGCTCGCCTTCCGAACGCTGCGCGTCCCGCAGCACCAGTGACTCGGGGCGCGGCCGGCGCCCTTGCGCGATACCCCTAGGGGGTATAGATTGGTGGCATAGCCCACCGATTGAGGAAGCCATGAGCCACACAGCACGGCCTGCGGAAACCGAAACCGTCACCGCCCCTGCCGACGAGCACATCGGGCACGCGTACACGTCGGACAAGGAGGCGTACCTGCGCCGGCTCAAGCGCGTTGAGGGCCAGGTCCGCGGCATCGCCCGCATGGTGGAGGACGACAAGTACTGCATCGACATCCTGACCCAGGTCGCCGCCGTCAACAAGGCCCTGCACGCGGTGAGCGTTGGCCTGCTCGAGGACCACATCGGACACTGCGTCATCGGCGCCGCCAAGGAATCCGAACTCAGCGGCGACCCGCAAATCGTCGAGGACAAGGTCAAGGAAGCCTCGGACGCCATCGGCCGACTGCTGCGCTGACCTTCCCCGCGAACCCAACCCCAAGGAGACAGTCATGAGCACCACCACCATCAGCATCGACGGCATGACCTGCGGCCACTGCGTGGACGCCGTCACGGAAGAACTGCAGGCCCTCGACGGCGTCCGCGGCGTCAGCATCGAACTCAACAAGGGCGGAATCTCCACGGCGACGGTCAGTTCCGAGGCGGATCTTGACCCGGCCCAGATTGGCGAGGCCGTCGCCGAGGCCGGGTACACCGTCGTCGCGCAGAACGCCTAGCTCCAGATCGCTTCAGGCCAGACGGCCTTTGGCCAGTGCGACGACGGTGCCCTCCGGCCGCCGTCGGCCCCCCCTTTTTTCGCGAACCAGCGGACGCGCTGCCCCCGCACCGTCCCACGCAGAATTGAGACAACCAACCGATGTCCTCCCATCCCGGCACCATGGATCCTGAAGCAGAACCGAACCCGACCAGAACCGTCGAACTGGCGATCGAGGGCATGACGTGCGCCTCCTGCGTGAACCGGGTGGAACGCAAGCTCGGCAAGATCGAAGGAGTCCAGGCAAGCGTCAATCTGCCCCTGGAGTCCGCCGTCGTGCTCGTCCCGGACGGCGTCACGAACCAGCAGTTGGTGGACACGGTGAAGGCCACCGGCTACAAGGCCCGGGTGAAGCCGCAGCCGCACTCCGCGCCCGCCCCACGGCACGGGGATAGGGGCCACGGGCGCGACGGGAACCCGGAGGCGGACCACGGCACCGGCCCCGGCGACCAGGACCACCACGACCACTCCGGGGACGCCGGCCGGGGTGACGACGGCGAGCACGCCGCTCACGCCGATCACGTGGAGGGTGAGGACCACATGGCCCACGGCGGCACCGCCGGCCAGCTGCGTCCGCGCCTCTGGACGGCCGCCGTCCTGACCTTGCCGATCTTCATCATGTCGATGATCCCCGGCGCGCAGTTCCCGCACTGGGGCTGGGTGGCATTCGCGCTCAGCATCCCGGTGGTGTTCTGGGCGGCCTGGCCGTTCCACCGCGCCGCGGCGATCAACGCCCGGCATTTCGCCTCCACGATGGACACGCTGGTGTCCCTCGGCGTGCTGGCCGCCTTCTTCTTCTCCGCCTGGCAATTGGTCATAGATCCAATGCTGACCGAACACGTGGGCGGCAACATGTCCGAGCACGAACTGTACTTCGAGGTGGCCGTCGTCGTGGTCACCTTCCTGCTGCTGGGCCGCTATCTGGAAGCCAACGCCAAGCAGCGGGCCGGCGACGCCCTGAAGTCGCTGCTCAACCTGGGCGCGAAGGACGCTACCGTGCTGCGGGACGGCGCCGAGGTGAAGGTGGCGGCCGCCGACCTGGTCCCGGGCGACATCATGGTGGTCCGGCCGGGCGAAAAGATCCCCACCGACGGCTACGTGGTGGACGGGCACTCCGCCGTCGACACGTCGCTGCTCACCGGCGAATCCGTGCCGGTAGAAGTGGATGTGGACGACACGGTCACCGGTGCCACCATCAACACCTCCGGCCGGCTGCTGGTCCGCGCCACCCGGGTCGGCTCGGACACCACGCTGGCGCAAATGGGCCGCCTGGTCAGCCAGGCGCAGGCCGGCAAGGCCCCGATTGCCCGGCTGGCCGACCGGATCAGCTCCGTCTTTGTCCCGGTGGTGCTGGTCATCGCCGTCGTCACTTTCATCCTCTGGATGGTTTTCACCGGCGACCTGCAGGCGGCGTTCACCGCGGCAGTCACCGTGCTGGTGATCGCCTGCCCCTGTGCGCTCGGGCTCGCCACGCCTACCGCCCTGCTCACCGGCACCGGCCGGGCGTCGCAGCTGGGCATCCTGATCAAGGGGCCGCAGATCCTCGAGGACACCCGGCACGTGGACACCATCGTGCTGGACAAGACCGGCACCGTGACCACCGGGCGGCAGGCAGTGGAGGGCGTGCTGGCCCTGGCGGACCGCGGCGAAGACGAGGTCCTGCTGCTGGCCGGCGCGGTAGAGGCCGGCTCCGAACACCCGATCGCGCTGGCCATCGTTGAAGCGGCCCGCAAGGTCGCGGCCCGCACCGGCACGCCGTCCGGCGCGACAGCCGGCGCGACGGCCGGCGAGCATGCGCTGCCCGCCCTCTCCGACTTCCACAGCACGGCGGGCGGCGGCGTCCGCGGCACCATCACCGAACGCGACGGACGCGCGAGCACCGTCGTCGTCGGCCGCAACAACTGGATGGACGAGAACGGCATCGCCCTCACCGACACCCACCGCCGAACCCTGCTGGAGCAGCAGCAGGCCGGGTCCACGGCGGTCTGGGTCGCCGTCGACGGCACCATCGCCGGAATAGTCAGCCTGCAGGACACCGTGAAGGAGAACTCGGCGGCCGCCATCGCACGGTTCAAGGACCTGGGGCTGCACCCCATCCTGCTCACCGGCGACAACGCAGCGGTGGCCGCCGAGGTGGCCGCCGAGGTCGGCATCGCCCCCGGGGACGTCTTCGCCGACGTACTCCCCGAGGAGAAGGTGGCCGCGATCAAGCGGCTGCAGGACGAGGGCAAGACGGTGGCAATGGTGGGCGACGGCGTGAACGACGCCGCCGCGCTGGCCCAGGCCGACCTGGGCATCGCCATGGGCGCCGGCACCGACGTGGCGATCGAGGCCGCGGACCTGACCGTGATGGGCAGCGACCTCGGCCAGGTGGTGCAGTCCATCGAGCTCAGCCGCCGGACGCTCTCCACCATCAAGTCGAACCTGTTCTGGGCCTTCGCCTACAACACGCTCGGGATCCCGGTGGCCGCGCTCGGGCTGCTCAACCCGATGATCGCCGGGGCCGCGATGGCCGCCAGCTCGGTGCTGGTGGTAGCCAACTCCCTGCGCCTGCGCCGCTTCGGACGGTAGCGGGCGGGGGGGCGACAGCCCGCCGGGCGGCACAGCAGCCTCCCGGCGGACCCGCCTCCCCGCGGGCCGCCTCCCGGCGCCGGGCCTAGACGGCGGCCCCGTAGCGGACGGCGGCGCGGGCACGGGCCTTCACGGCTTCTTCCTCACGGTTCTTCGGCGGCGCCGCGGTCACCAGGTCGTCGAGCAGGTGGGCGGTGATGTGCGCGATCTCGTGCACCGCCCGGTTGAAAGCTTCCTCGTTCGCCTTCGACGGCTTGTTGCTGCCGCTGACCTTGCGCACGTACTGCAACGCGGCGGCCTCAATTTCGGCGTTCGTGGCGGCGGGCTCGAAGTTGTGGAGCTGGCGGATATTCCGGCACATGTCGGGCCTCCGGTTCGGATCGTGGATGCTGGCTGGTTCCAGTTTGCTCCCCCGCCGCGGCATCGCACCACCCCGGCAGGGCACCGCCTCCGACTTCCTCGACCACTGGCCCGCCACCCTCGGAAGGAGCACAGTAAGTGGTAGGGAGTCAGACTCGACCGGGGCAACCCGAGCTGGACAGGAGACCATCATGAAAACAGCAGTCCTCGGAACCGGCAGGGTCGGCCAAACCATCGCGGTCCGCCTGGCCGAGCTCGGCCACGCCGTCACCATCGGAACCCGCGATCCCGAAGCCACGCTGTCCAGGACCGAGACAGATGCCATGGGCACCCCGCCCTTCACCGTCTGGGCGGCCGACAACCCCGGCATCGGAGTCACCCGCTTCGCCGACGCCGCAGCCGGGGCCGAGCTGATCATCAACGCCACCAACGGCAGCGCCTCCCTGGACGTGCTGACCCAGGCCGGGGCCGAGAACCTCGACGGCAAAGTCGTGCTCGACATCGCCAACCCCTTGGACCCCAGCACCGGGATGCCCCCGACCCTCTTCGTCAAGGACACTGACTCCCTCGGCGAACAGATTCAGCGCGCCTTCCCGGCCGCGCGCGTCGTGAAGTCCCTCAACACGCTCACCGCCGACCTCCAGGCCCGCCCCGGGCTGATCTCCGACCCCGGAACGGTCTTCGTGTCCGGCAACGACGCCGACGCCAAGAATACGGTCACCGAGCTCCTGAAGGCCTTCGGACATCAGGACGTGATCGACCTCGGCGACATCACTACCGCCCGCGGCGCCGAAATGCTCCTGCCGGCCTGGCTCCGCCTCTGGAGCGCGCTCGGCACGCCCCGCTTCAACTTCAAGATCGTTCGCTAGCCCGCTGGAGATACTTCCGGTTCACCGCCGGTTTAGGGCCGCGCAGCTCATCCGCCCGGACCAGCACCACGCCCGCCACGATCAGAGCGCCGCCGACCAACTGGATGGCCGCGGGCAGCTCGCCCAGCAGCAGCCAGGCCCAGATGACGGCGAAGAGCACCTCGGTCAGCGAGACGAAGGAAGCCACCTTGGTACCGAGCGCCCGGGCGGCCATGATGCCGGTGACATAGGACAACACCGTGGACAGCAGCACCAGCCCGACCAGCGGCACCCACCACTGGGTCTGCCAACCGGCCAGCTCGACGCCGGCCGTGCTGAAGGACATCGGCAGGATCTGCACCGCGCCCAGGACGACGATGGCCACACCGCCCACCAGCAGGCCGCCGGCGGCCAGCACCAGCGGCGGCAGCGAGTCGTTTTGCTTGGCGGTGATGAAGAAGTAGACCACCAGGCAGACGGCGGCGCCCAGCCCCCACAGTACGCCGGCAACGTCCAGCTTGACCGGCCCAAAGACGTCGAGGACGAGCATGAGGCCGGCCACCGCAAGCACGGTACCGGCGATGGTCGCGGGCCGCGGCAGTCGGCGGCTGGTCAGCCAGAGCCACAGCACAATCAGCACGGGCGCCAGGAACTCCAGCAGCAGCGCCACCCCCACTGAGAGGCTGGCAACGGCATTGAAGTAGAAAAGCTGGCAGCCGGCCACGCCGATCAGCCCGAACAGCCCGATGGTCTTCCAGTTTTGCCGCAGTTGGTCCCACCGGCCGCGCAGCATGAACGCGGCGGGCAGGGACAGCACCAGCGCCGCGGCCACCATGCGCACCGCCACCGCCGAGCCCGGCGTCCAGCCGGCCTCAAGAAGCGACTTGGCGAAGGGTCCCGAGAGTCCGAAGATCGCCGAAGAGGCCAGGGCGATGCCGACGCCGGCCACTGCGGAGCCGGGGCGCGGCGGGGCTGTCTGGGTACGCTGTTCGGCGGCGGTGGAGGCCATGACGGATCCTTGGGGAAGTGCGGGTTCGCTCCCGGCGCAGAACAGGTCTGTCAGGAGTCATGAGCGGTATACTACTGACAATATCGCCGCCACTGTCAGGGGTCAATATGGTCTTTGCTCATGACACCGAGCACTCGCTGGTGGATGCGGCCCGGCTGATCAATACGGCCGAGGTCTTCCCGGACACCCTCGCCAGCGTAGCGGATCTCGATGCCCTCGTGGCGGACTTCGGCTTCACCGGCTCGCGCACGCATACGACGGCGGAGCTGGAGGCGGTCCGCGCCCTGCGCCCCGTGCTCAAGGAGGTCTGGTCCGCGACGGAGGACCGCGCCGTCGTCGTTGTCAATACGATCCTGGCCGACGCCGGCGCCATCCCGCAGCTGGTCAAACACGACCAGTGGGACTACCACCTGCATGCCACCAGCCCGGACGCGCCGCTGGAGGTCCGTATGGCCGTGGAGGCGGCGATGGCGCTGGTGGACGTGATCCGCGAGAAGCAGCTGGACCGCCTGCGGACCTGCGCCGCGGACGACTGCACCGCGGTGCTGGTGGACCTGTCGAAGAACCGGTCGAAGCGTTTTTGCGATACCGGCAACTGCGCCAACCGCACACACGTGGCCGCCTATCGGGCCCGCAAGTCGGCCGCCAACGGTTGACCGGAGGACGGTACTAGCGGCTGCCGGCGGAGTAGGGCGGGCCGGGATCGAGGTCGATGACCGTCCGCAGCGGCGGCAGCAGCGAATCTTCCCAGCTGGCGGTGAACACCAGGTCGTCCGGGCCGTTCAGCCGGCTGTTGGATTCGATGACCGGCCCGTGTTCGTAAAGGTACGCTGCCACGTTGAAGGCCAGTTCCACCATCTGGTTCGGATCCTTGTCGCGGAAGTGCACCTGCACGTCCGGCAGGCCCAGCTGGTACATGCCCAGGCTGTCCACCACCATGGCGCCCTCGTCGTTGCTGACCAGGAAGAACCGCATGTTCACCGGGCCCGCCAGCGGGTGGGCCGCCTCAAGCTCCAGGGGGTCCCGCCAGTGCGAGTTGTGCAGCCACCGGACCGCCGCCGGCCGCGTCTCGGCGGCCAGCAGGCGCAGCACCCGCTGGAAAGACTCGACCCGCGGCTTGGGTTCGAAGCCGCTGGCCACCACCTCCGTGACCAGGATGCGGTGCGTGCAGCCGGGAACCTGCTGCTCGGCGTCGGGCCAGGACCAGCTTTGGTCCGCGGGGGTTGCCGCCAGCGCCTCGACCGCGGACAGCGGCCCGCGGGGAACGGCCACTCCGGTGCTCAGCCGGATCGTTTTCACGCCGGAGACGCCGTTGATGTCGAAGGAGTGCGCGGCGTGCGGCAGCAGGGCTACGCCGTCGGAAAAGGAGGCGCCGGGGAATTCCTCCGCCAACCGCGCCTGGAGTTCCTCGCTGAAGAGCAGGGGTTCCGACCGGTACCACAGCTCCGCGGCCACCGTGGTCTTGGCCTCGGGCGGTTGTCCGCCGCCGGTCGCCGCGGTGTCGCCGGGATCTGCCGGGACGGGCAGGTGCGGGGAAGGCTGGCCGGAAGTCATGCTGCCATGCTCGTCAGGTCCGGCCGGGCCGGCGCCAGGCATCAGCGGCGCGCGTCGCCGTCGTCGTCGTTCCCCGAGAGGCGGTTGGTGGCCTCGGGGTTCGCGGCGGCCTCCGCCGCCTGCTGTTCTTCCACCTGGGCCCGGCTCTGCGGCGTGCCGGGGGCGGGAACAGTGCCGGCGCCGCCGGGGATCTTCGAGGAGACCCGATGGATCCCGGAGCCCTCGCTGAGGTGGCTCGGGTTCTCCTTGGTGGACATGGTCAGCACCGCAACAATCAGCAACGAGGCGATGAAGGCGATGCCGGCCGCCGTCACGCCGAGGTCCCAGCGCAGCAGGTTTCCGGACCCGCCGGTGGCGAAGACCATGGTCAGCGCGCCCGCTATCACGGCCAGTACCGCCGAGAAGATCAGCGGGCCCTTGACGGACATCCGTCCTTCGTCCGGACGGCCAGACGCGTTCTTGCCCACGATGATTTCCTCCTGCTGACGGATAAAGCCTGCATCCAGTCTACCGGCCGTAGAAGTTGCCGCGCAGGCGCCGGTGGCGCCGGCCACACCCGCGGGCTGTATTCAGCCGGCCGTAGGCTGCCTGGCGTCGTGGCGCAGGCTGAGGGCGGCGATCAGCAGGACGACGGCGATGATGATCGCCGCCCCGCCCAGCACCCCCAGCAGCGCATGCGGGCCCAAGTGTGCGAAGAAGGGCAGCGCGACGCCGAAGCCCACGGACACGGCACCGGTGATCAGCCAGTCGCGGGCCAGCACGGACCCGGCCTCACCCGTCGCGGGCGGGGCAGCCGCCGGGTTCCCGGGAACCTCGCGGCCGCCGGTCGGGCGGTTGCTCCACCAGAGCATCAGCTCGGCCCCGCCGGAGACCAGCAGCGCCGCGGTGGCCAGCACGGTGAACATCGGCACCGTCTGCAGGGCGCAGGCCAGGATGCCGGCCACCGCGAGTACGGCGGCCTGCAGGAGCAGCAGCTGGCGGTGGGCCGCAGCGGCCGGCTTGCGCGCCAGCAGCCAGACCGCCCCGCCGCTGAGCAGCAGGAACAGCCCGCCGGCCAGTGCCATCACGGTGCGGTCGGGTTCCTGCCAGAAGATAGTGGTGGCGCCAAAGGCGGCGGCCACCAGGGCGCGGATCAGGACCGGCTGCCAGAATACGGCCGCTTGGGTAGTACTCGGGATCGTCACGGTTCAAGCCTAGTGTGCCCCGGTGACCATCCACGCATCGTTGCGGACCCGCCAGCCGAGCGTGACCGCGCGGGCCGCGGTGTAGCCGAGCCCGAAGGCCGCCCACAGCCAGACGAGTCCCGCCGTGCCGGTCAGCCCGGCCGTGGCCACCCACACCAGCAGCGGCGCGTACGCCAGCAGATTCACCACGCCGGCAATGGCCAGGTAGCGCGCGTCGCCGGCGCCGATCAGCACGCCGTCGAGGACGAAGACGAGGCCGCAGATCGGCTGGCTCAGGGCCAGCAGCCAGATCGCGGCCGTAAACGCCTGGTGGACGGCCGGGTCGGAGGTGAAGACCCAGCCGAGCACCGGCGCCACCGCCGCCAGCAGCAGGCCGGTCACCACGCCGAATCCCACTCCCCAAACGATCATCCGGCGGGTCAGCGAGTGTGCCAGCGCCTTGTTCGAGGCCCCGAGTTCCTTCCCGATCAGGGCCTGCGCGGCGATGGCGATGGCGTCCAGCGCGAAGGCCAGGAAACTGTACATCGTCATCACCAACTGGTGGCCGGCCAGGCTCACCGGTCCCTGCGAGGTGGCCACAAAGACCGTCGCGAGCAAGGCAATCCGCATGCTCAGGGTCCGGAGCATCAGCCAGGAGCCCACGTGCGTGGTGGCCTTCAGGCCGACCCAGGTGGGCCGCAGCCGCACGCTGTGCCTGACGGCTCCGCGGTAGACGATGACGAGGTAGACCGCCGCCATGGCCCACTGGACCAGGCTGGTGCCCATGGCGGACCCGGCCACCGAGAGCCCCATCCCATAGACCAACAGGAAGTTTAGGCCGATGTTGGCCAGGAAGCCGATGCCGGCGACCAGCAGCGGGGTCTTGGTGTCCTGCAAGCCGCGCAACACCCCGGTGGCCGCCAGCACGATCAGCATGCCCGGCAGGCCGGGCATCGACCAGCGCAGGTAGTCCACCGCGAACCCCTGCACCTGCCCGCTGGCCCCCATGGCCGCGGTCAGGTCCGGGGCGAAAGCCCAGCCCGCGGCGGCCAGCACCACGCCGACGACCAGCGCCAGCCAGATGCCGTCCCGCCCGACGCCGTATGCATCCGCCATCCGGCCGGCGCCCAGCAGCCGCGCCACCGCCGGCGTGGTGGAGTAGGCGAGGAAGATCATCAGTCCGACGACGGTCTGCACCACGGTGGCGGCCAGCCCCATTCCGGCCAGTTCCGCCACCCCGAGGTGTCCCACGATGGCCGAATCGGCCGCCAGGAACAGCGGCTCGGCGATCAAGGCGCCGAAGGCGGGGATGGCGAGTGCAAGGATTTGACGGTTCAGGCTCCGTCCCTGCCGCTGCTCGGCGGTCTTCTCCGGGTTCACGCCCACCAGCTTAGGCGCCTTGCAGCCCGAATTCCGGCGTGACGAACCGGCAGCGCGGCCCTGGAGCTTTTAGCCACCGTGCATGCATTATGCATGCACTTGTACAAGGCTTCCTGGCGCTCCCGTTATCCGGCGCCTCGCGCACGCAGGGCGAGCACCGCCGTCGTACCGGCGATGACGGCGAGCGCGGCGGTAAACGCGACGACGCCGGTCCAGCCGAACCGACCGAAGAAGAGGCCGCCGGCCCAGCCGAGCAGGCTGGACCCGGCGTAGTAGAAGAGGTTGTAGAGGCTGGACGCCTGGGCCGCGCCGACCGTCGCCAGCCGCGGCGTCCAGCCCGACGCGACCGAATGCGCGGCGAAGAATCCGGCCGTGAATACCACCAGCCCCAGCAGGATCAGCGCGAGCGAATCGGCGAGGGTGACCGCCAGCCCGGCAATGCTGACCACGATCCCGCCCAGCAGCACGGGCAACCGGCCGGTCCGCGCCGTCAGGCCGCCGGCCACCCGGGAACTCACGGTGCCGGCCAGATAGGCCAGGAACAGCAGGGAGGCCAGCGACGCGGGCAGGGAAAACGGCGGCGCCTCCAACCGGAAGCCCAGATAGTTGTAGACGGCGACGAATCCGCCCATCAGCAGGAATCCCTGGGCATAGAGCGCCAGCAGCGGCGCCGAGCGCAGGTTCGCCAGGATCCGCTGCCCCAGCCCGGGCCCCTGCCCGCGCACGATCGGCCGGAAACCGCGCGGGGCCGGTGCCAGCCGCACGAACAACACGGCGGCGAGCGCGGCGGCGGCGCTGACCGCCAGCACGCCGGCGCGCCAATCGGCCCACTCCCCCATCGGCCCGGCGATGAGGCGGCCGGCCAGGCCGCCCACGGTGGTGCCCGCCACGTAGGTGCCGGCCGCGACCGCCGCGTGCAGCCGCTGCACCTCCTCGTTCAGGTAGACCAGTGCGACGGCGGGGATGCCGCCCAGCGCGCCGCCCTCCAGGAAGCGCAGCGCCAGCAGGGCGGGAAAATTCGGCGCCATCGGCAGCGCCAGGCCCAGGATCACGGCGGCGCCGATCGCCCACGTCATGGTGCGCTTGCGGCCGGCCCGGTCCGCCACCGCGGACCAGGGCATGACGGCCAGGGCCAGGCCGATGGTGGCGGCGGAAAGACTGAGCGCGGCGTCGGCCGCGCTGACCTGGAAGGTTCGGGCGATGCCGGGCAGCACCGCCTGCACCGAATACAGTTGGGCGAACGTGGCGAAGCCGCCGAAGAGCAGCGCCAGGAGCATGTTGCGGTAGCCCGGGCTGCCTTTCGGGTGGCCTGCCCAGGGCTGTTCCGCGCTACTCACGCCTTCGATGCTATGCCGGAGGCCACCGCCGGCAGGAGTTGTACGGTCCCCTCCCGAGGTTGCAGTCCGCCCCCTTAGGCCGGAATGATGCGCACGGGAATGGATTGCCAGCCTCGCAGCGTGTTGTGCAGGAAGGGCACGGGTTCGGCGGTGAACTCGATGGTCTTCACACGTTTGGCCAGGGTGGTCAGCAGCACGTCCATTTCCAGCCGCGAGATAGGCTGGCCGACGCATTGGTGGATTCCCATGCCGAATCCCAAATGACCGCCGGCCTGCCGGTCAATCCGGTACTCGTGGGCGTCGGGTCCCCAGTGCTCCGGATCGCGGTTGGCCGCGCCGACGAAGACCGCCACCTTGGTATCGGCCGCCAGCTCGAGACCGTGCAAGACAGTATCGCGGCTGGTGGTGCGGAAGAAGGACTGGAAGGGTGACTCGTACCGGAAGGCCTCGTCGATGGCGAATTTGGTCAGCCGGGGATTCTCGTGGACCTTGGCCCACTCCCCCGGATGCTGTGCCAGCGCAGCCAGCGTGTTGCCGATCGAGAAGATGGTGGTGTCCAGCCCCGCCGAGAGCATGGCCCGCACGAGCAGCGCGGCCTGGGCTTCGGTGATCTCGCCGCGGTCGGCGTAGTCCCAGATCTGTGCCCCCAAGCTTCCCTCCGCCAGTCGCTCCCGGGCTGTATTGGCCATGGCCCAGTCATTAGTGCCGGCGCCCAGGCGGAAGAACTCCTTGGACCGCTCGTCGTCCGGGCCGAAAGTGCTGAAGTTCATCGCACCGAGCGCGAGCAGGTTCTCGGCCCGCCCCGCGCGGGGAATTCCCACCGCGTCGCCAAATACGCGCAGCGGGAAGACCTGAGCGAAGTCGGTCACGGCGTCGAACTCGCGTAGCTGCAGCACCTGCTCCACCAGCTCGTCGGCGAATTCCTGGAACTGCCCGCGCAGCGCCCGGGTCCCCTTGGGGGAGATCACGCCGGCCATCGCCTGGCGCATGGCGGTGTGGAGGGGCGGGTCGGACTCCATGATGCCCTGCGGACGCCATGACGGTTCGTGGTGCAGGTTTTTCGGCCCCGCGCCGGCACCGGAAATAAAGGTGGCGTGGTCGTCCAGGATGTCCTTACACGCACCGAAACGGGTGAACGCCGGCACACCGTACTTGTCCAGCCACACCCCAGGTCCGGCTTGGCGCATCCGCTCGAACAGCGGATACGGGTCGGTCAGGTTCGCGTCGGAATACGGATCGTCGGAAATGGCGGGGGCTGCTGCCACCGGCAAGTCGGTTGTCATTGGAGGCCTCACTCAGGTTGCGGCAGGGAATGGCCTCAAGGTAGCGGTGTTTTGAGACTGAAGCGGAATTCCATTCTCATAATGTGAGAATGGCAATTGCCGGTGGGGCCAGCCTCGGTGGAGCATCGCTGGAGTGCCCTGGATGCCGGAAGGTCTGTGAGGAGGTTGGGTTGACATCATTCGAGCGCGGACTGGCCATTTTGGCCGAGGTCGCTGCCGACGGCGATGCCACCATCGACGCGGTGGCCAGCAAGCTGGGCATCCCGCAAAGCACCGCCTACCGGTACTTCAAAACGCTCAAGGACCGCGGCTTCGTCCAGGAAGACGGGGGGCGCTACCGGCCCGGTCGGGCCCTGCTGGAACTCACCGGCCGGCACCACGTTCAGTCCCACCTCGCAGAGGTGGGCACGGCAGTGCTCAAAGATGTGGTTGATGCGGTTGGCGAGACGGCCGTCTTGATCATCCGGGTAGGCACCCAGGCCATGTGCCTGCGACGGGTGGAGCCGGATAAGTCGCTCAAATACACCTTCGCCATTAACGAAATGCTGCCGCTGCATGCCGGGGCCGGGCAGCGGATCCTGTTGGCCTGGGCACCGCAGGACGTCGTCCGCCAAGTGCTGGACCGCCAGCTGCCGCGGTTCACGGACCACACTCCGACGGCCGAGCAGGTTCAGGCGGCCTTGCCGCAGATCCGCGCCGCGGGCCGCGCCGTCTCACGCGGCGAGCTCGATTCGGGCTCGGTATCCGTCGCAGTGCCGGTCTTCTGCCGCGGCGAGGTGGTTTGTTCGCTCAACGTCGCCGGCCCCGAAAGCCGTTGCGGCACCACAGCCTGGATCAATTCCGCGCTCAACGCCTTGGGCTGCGCCGCCCGGAACCTCACCGAATCGCTCGAGTCCACGACCAGTTTCCAATCAACCAGGGAGATCGCCGATGAATACCCAGACCGTCACTGAAACCCCCGTCGTAGTGGGGATTAGCCGCACTACGCTCGAGGATATGATCCAGGTGGCGCGGTTCCGCCGGCCGGTGGAGATCTCCGACGAGGCGCTGGCCCGGATGGAACCGAGCCGGGCTTGGCTCGGATCGGTGGTGGAGCAGATGGAAGCTGGCCACCCTACCGCGCCGATCTACAGCATCAATACCGGTTTCGGTTCCCTCGCCGGACGCAGGGCCTTCGACGAGGCTTCCGACACTGCGGAGCTGTCCCGCCGGCTGGTCCTGTCAAACGCCGCCGGCGTCGGCCGCTACGTGGACGAGGAAGTGGTGCGGGCGACCATGTTCATCCGGATCGTGAGCCTGGTCCAGGGCCACTCCGGCATCCGAGCGGAGATCGTCACCACCTTGGCGGAAATGCTCAACCGCGGTGTCTGCCCTGCCATCCCCGAGTACGGCTCGCTGGGCGCGTCGGGGGACCTTATTCCGCTGGCGCACGTGGCCATTGTGATGACCCGCCCGCACGCCGGCGAAGACGAGGAACTGGACTCCGGCGAGGCTTTCCTGGACGGCGCCATAACCAGCGGCAAGTACGCGATGGCCGCCGCCGGTCTGGACCGGCTGCCGCTGGGCGCCAAGGACGGCCTGGCACTGCTCAACGGCACCTCCTTCTCCTGCGCCCAGGCGGCTCTTGCCCTGTTCGACGCGCAGAACCTGCTGGAAACCGCGCAGATTACGGCCGCCATGACCATCGAGGCGCTGATGGGCTTCGGCGACGCCTTCATCGCCGAACTGCATGAAGCCCGCGGCCAAAAGGGCCAGATCGAGGTGGCCGCCCGAATCCGGGAACTGCTGGCCGGCAGTTCCCTGGTCGATGGCAGCGCCGAGGCCGACCCTGTGCGCCAGCCGCCCCAGGACGCGTACTCGCTGCGCTGCGTGCCGCAGGTCTTCGGCCCGGTCAAGGACACTTTGGAGTTCGCTGCCGGGATCATCGGCAACGAAATCAACGCCGCCACCGACAATCCGCTGATCTTCCCGGCGCTGCCGGCCAGTCGCTCCCTCAAGGCAGTCTCCGGCGGCAACTTCCACGCCGAATACGTGGCCTTCGCCGCGGACTTTATCTCCATTGTGGTCACCGAGATCGGGAACATCACCGAGCGCCGGCTCTTCCGGCTTGACGACGGCACCCTCAACCGCGGGCTGCCGGACATGCTGATCGACAGCGAGCAGACCGGCATGGACTGCGGCTACATGCTTCCGCAGTACCTGGCCGCTGCTCTCGTCTCAGACTCGAAGACCCTCTCGCATCCGGACAGTGTGGATTCGATCCCCACCTGCGCCAACCAGGAGGACCATGTCTCCATGGCCAACAACGCCGGCAGGCACGCCCGGCAGGTCGTGGCGAACATCGAGACCGTGGTGGGGATCGAACTTCTCATGGCCTGCCAGGCCCTGGAACTGCGGTTGGCCAAGCCGGAGACCGCGTCCGCCACGCTGGCACCGGCCAGCCGGGCAGTGCTGGAGATGGTCCGTTCGTCCAGGTCGGCCGACGGCCGGGCGGTGGACCACATCAACAGGGACGTGGTGATGTACCCGCGCGTCCGCACCGCCCGGGAACTCGTCCACGGCGGCGCCGTCGTCACTGCGGTCAATGAGGTGCTATCCGGCTCGGCCTAAGTTGGGAAGCCGTTCGGCCCGGCGGTGGGAATAGGCCGCCGGAGCCGGCCTTTTCGGAACACAGGAAGCGCCCGCTAGCCCCCTGCCACGGGCGTTCGCCGGGCACAATACAAGGAGACACCTGCATGGAAACCGCACCGCACGACGGCTTCTTCGACGTCGAGGTCACCCGGATCGAGCCCGCCTCCGACTCGGTGGTGGCACTGCGGCTACAGCATCCCCGCGGCGAGGCATTGCCTCCCTGGCAGGCCGGTGCGCACGTGGATGTGCTGCTGCCCAACGGGCTGCTGCGGCAGTACTCGCTCTGCTCCCGGCCGGAGGACGACTTCTGGCGCTTGGGCGTGCTGCGGGAACCGGCCGGACGCGGAGGCTCGGCCTGGATTCATGATGAGCTGCGGCCCGGCACCAAGCTGCAGGTGCGCGGCCCGCGGAACAACTTCGCCCTGGAACCGGCCGGCAGCTACCTGTTCATCGCCGGCGGCATCGGCATCACCCCGATCCTGGCGATGGTTCGGCAGGCCGAGGCCGCCGGCGCGGACTGGACGTTGGTTTACCTAGGCCGCAGCCGCACCTCGATGGCCTTCCAGGACGAACTGGCCGCTTACGGCGAGCGCGTCCGCTTCCACGCCGACGACGAGTCCGGCCTCTTCCCGCTCGAACCGCTGCTGGCCGAACTCGACGCCGACGCCCACGTCTATGCGTGCGGACCCGCTCCGCTGCTGGGCGCGCTCGAACAACTGACCGCGGACTGGGCGGATCCGGCCAGGTACCACTTTGAGCGCTTTGCTGCCGGTCCCGCCCCCGTCCCGGCCGCGGCGGAAGCAGACAGCGAATTTGTGGTCGAGACCGCTGACGGCACCGAGGTCACCGTCCCCGCCGGCACCACCATCCTGCAGGCTTTGATGGACATTGGCATTCCCGTGCTGAACTCCTGCCGCGAGGGCATCTGCGGCACCTGCGAGACCCCGGTCATATCCGGCGAACCCGACCACCGGGACAGCCTGCTCTCGGACGAGGAGCGCGCGGCCGGGGACACCATGATGATCTGCGTCTCGCGCTGCAAGGGCGGGCGCTTGGTATTGGATATCTGAGCCGGCCCCGAGCTTCCGCCCCGCCCTGGCCGGCGTCCAACACTTGACCATATCCGGAGCGCTCGATGCCTCACGCATTGATGGGGCAGCGGCATGCTCCGGCCGGCCTCGCCATTAGACTCGGTGACGAAAGCACGGTTTCCACTGTTACCTCCCACGAAAGAGGATCTTCTTGTCCCAGCTCCAGCCCGGCATGTCCGCCCCCGAGTTCACCCTCTCCGACGCCGACGGCAAGAAGGTCTCGCTGTCCGACTACGCCGGCGGGAACGTGGTGGTCTACTTCTACCCCAAGGCCGCCACCCCTGGCTGCACCACCGAGGCCTGCGACTTCCGCGACAGCCTCAACTCCCTGCAGGCCGCCAACTACGACGTCATCGGCATCTCGCCGGACGGCCCCGAGGCCATCCAAGCGTTCAGCGACGCCGAGGGCCTGACGTTCCCGCTGCTGTCCGACCCCGACTTCGCCGTGGCCAAGGCGTACGGGTCCTACGGCGACAAGGCCTTCGGCGACAAGGTCTTCACCGGGACGCTGCGCAGCACCTTCGTGATCGGTCCCGACGGAACCATCAAGCACGCCGAGTACGACGTGGACGCCAAGGGCCACGTCGCCCGCCTGCGGGAAACGCTCGGGGTCTAGTCCCGGGGACTTCCCAACACTCCAAGCACGACGGCGGTGCTTGGCTGGCGCCGTCGTCGCTCCGTTTCGGGCGCCTGCTCCGCTAAACAACCGGAGCAGGCGCCCGAACCGGAGCGTGCGCCCGAACCGGAGCCGTCAGGCCGGCTTCAGTCGACCGGCTTCCGGCCGCCGCCACCGCCGGTGCGCACCGTCAACCGTGCCGCGGCCGCGGCCCCCAGCACCGCGCAGGAGAACCAGATGGCGCCGCCCGGGCCTAGTGGGGCGGCCACCAGACCCGCCGCCAGCGGCAGCACGACCTGCCCCACCCGGTTGCCCAGCAGCCGCAGCGCCAGCGCCGACCCCCGGGACTCCGGCCGCACCGCGTGGCTGATCAGCGTCATGGTCAGCGGCTGGCCCAGGCCCAGGAGGAAGCCGCCCACGAACAGCGCCGCCGCGGCCACCCAGAAGGGTTCCAGGACGAACGGCGTCACCGCGATCGCCGCGCCGGAGCCCAGCAGGCTAACCACCAGCAACTGGATCCGGGTCCACCGGTGCACCAGCCAGGGCAGCAGGATCCGCGAGATGATCGACGCGCCCGCCCGCACGGCCAGCAGGACGCCCACCCAGAGCGGCGGCACCCCGAGTTCCTCGCCGACCAGCGGCAGGAACGCCACCAGGATGTCGATCACCGAGAGCAGCGCCATGGACGCGAGCATGTTCCAGGCCACGCCGGGCCGCCGCAGGATCTGGCTCACCGGCTCCTTCACCACCGGCTCCCGCGCGGCGCCGCCGTCGTTCTTGCCGCGGCGGAGCCGCCGGGCCGCGGCGCCGGGATGCGCGCCGATCAGCATCACGGGCGCCCCGGCTGCGGCAATGCCGGCCGCCAGCAGCAGGGTCAGGTCGATGGCGCCAAGCCAGCTCGGCCCCACTCCCGCTGTCTCGCTGCCCAGCAGCAGCCCGGCCAACAGCGGGCCGACCAACTGGCCCAGCGAAAACGCTGCGGTGAACCAGCCGAAACCGCTGTCCATCTGGTTCAGCGGCGCATAGCGCCCGATGGCGGACTGGCCGGCAATGGTGAACACGAGGTGTCCCACCCCGAGCAGGGCAATCGAGATCGCGATGACCGCGAACCCCTGTGCCAAGGCCAGCCCCAGCGTAGCCACCGCCAGCAGGGCCGCACCCAACGCGACCATGCCCTTGAGCGACGGAATCCGGTCGCTCACCCGCCCCAGCCACAGCGCCGCCACCACCGGCAGCACGGCGTAGACGGCGGTCACCACGCCGATGACTGCCGCGTCTCCGCCCAGGGCCAGCAGCTTGTACGAAACCACCGGCCGCGACACGTTCAGGGACGTCTGGGTCAGCACGGCGGCCGCCATCAGGACCCAAAGCCAGAGGCGGGAGCCGGGCTGGTTCGGCGGATGCGTGCTCATGTCCTCGTTCCTGAAGTACGGCCGGCCTCCCCATTCTGCCCCGCGCCCGGCCGTTCGTCGCAAAACCGTTGCGCAGCCGGTGCCCCGGTGGTCGAATGGGTGGCATGGCTACTGGGGAGACGGTCCTGGCGATCGGGACCAAGAAAGGGCTGTGGCTGGCTACCAGCCGCGACCGGACCAATTGGTCCCTGTCCGGCCCGCACTTTTTGATGAGCGAGATCCCCAGCATCGGGATCGACCAGCGCGGCGGCCCGACCCGCCTGCTGGTGGGAGCCCGCTCCGAACACTGGGGGCCCACAATCTTCCGCTCGGAGGACCTCGGCGAGACCTGGACCGAACCGGAGAACGGCGCCATCCGCTTCGGCGACAACGACGGCGCCGCGGTGGAGCGGATCTGGCAGATCCAGCCGGACGCCGCGGACCGGCCGGGCGTTGTCTGGGCCGGCTGCGAACCGATTTCGGTCTGGAAGTCCACCGACGGCGGCGAGCACTTCGAGCTCAACCGCAGCCTGTGGGACCATCCGGACAAGGACCAGTGGGGGGCCGGTTACGGCGGAGCGGCGGTCCATTCGGTCCTGCCGAGCCCCAAGGATCCGGACACCGTGCACGTGGCGATGAGCACCGGGGGCGTGTACCGGACCACCGACGGCGGCGCCAGCTGGCAGGCACGCAACCACGGCATCAGCGCCTACTTCATGCCCGATCCGAATCCCGAGGTGGGCCAGTGCGTCCACAAGATCGCCCGGGATGCCGCTGATCCGTCCACGCTCTTCGCGCAGAACCACCACGGCGTCTACCGCTCGGACGATTCCGGCGACAACTGGCAGTCCATTGCCGACGGGCTGCCCACCGATTTCGGTTTCGTCATGCTCACCCATCCGCGCAGGTCCCGGACCGCATGGGTGGTCCCGATCAAGGCCGACGGCGAGCGGATTCCGCCGGACGGGCATCTCGCCGTGCACCGGACCGACGACGGCGGCGCCACCTGGGCGCGTTTCGCCACCGGGCTGCCGGACCAGGATTACAACGTGGTGCTGCGCGACGCGGCCGCCGTGGACACCGGCGATCCGGCCGGCGTCTACTTCGGCACCCGCGGCGGCTCGGTGTACGCCAGTGCCGACGAGGGCGAAGTCTTCGTGGAAGTGGCCTCGGGGCTGCCGGACGTCCTGTGCGTCCGCGCGGCCACCCTGTAAGGAGGAATGCCGTGGTGGGTGTGGCAGAAAAAGCGGTCACCGTCGTCGTGCCCAGCCTGCTGGCCAAGGTGACCGGCGAGCAGCGGGAGCTGACCGTGCCGGCATCCGGCCCGCGGTCAGTGGCGGAGATCCTGGACGCCTTGGCCGGCGATTACCCGGTCTTCAACCGCCGGGTCCGCAACGAAACCGGTGCCATCCGCCGCTACGTCAATCTGTATCTCGACGGCGAGGACATCCGCACGCTGCAGGGACCGGCGACGCTCGTGGAACCTGGCCAGGAACTGCTGATTATCCAGTCCGTCGCCGGTGGATAGGATCGACGATTAAGCCGACAATGGTGTACCAATAGCCGCCGCAACTTGGAGGAGGGACCCGATGACCAGTAACAGCCAGCACGAAGCAGACATCACGGAAGCCAACGAGGCGGACGTGCAGGAACAGGCCCTTCCAGTCCGCAGTGACGACCTGGAACACGAAGCATCCCCGGAGATAACCTCCACCTGGGAGGCGAACGAGGCGGACCTGCAGGAGCAGCTGGAACTGGTCAAGTCCGACGAGGACGACGAGTATCCGCGCGGGGAAGCCGAGTAGCAGCGGTTACCCGAATCGGCCCTGAGCGGCCAAGGCGCGCCGCCCGCTACTCCCCGACCAGTCCGTCCACTGCCTCGCGCAGCAGGTCGGCATGCCCGTTGTGCCGCGAGTACTCCTCGATCATGTGGACCAGGATCCACCGCAGGCCGGGAACCCCGGCAGTGGACCCGGCCGCCGAGCCGGCCCCGTCGAGGCCCCCGTCGGCCAGGGCTTCAGCGGTCAGGGAGCGGGAGCGTGCCACGGCGGCTTTCCACATGCGGCGGAGCTGTTCCGGTGTGTCTTCGGCCGCGGACTGCCAGTCCCAGTCCGGGCTGGCCTCCCAGTCCACAGTGTCCCAGGGTGGCTGCGGTTCCTGCCCGTACAACCGCACGGAGAACCAGTAGTCTTCGACGAACGCCAGATGCTTGAGCATCCCGCCCAACGTCATGGTCGACGGAGCCAGCCGCGCCGCCAACTCCTCGGCACCCAGGCCGGCGCACTTCCATTCGAAGGTGGCGCGGTGGAACTCCAGGAAACCCAGCAGGGTCTCCGCCTCCCCCGCCGCCAGCGGAGGGTCGGTGCGGCCTTGCTCGTCCACGTCGCTCATGGTCAGCGAGTCTAGCGGCACTGGAATAATGGCCGCATGCGACTTGCAGTTTTCACGGGATCGGCCAGCGGCAGGGACGACGTCTACGCGCGGGAGGCGGAGCGGTTCGCCACGGAACTGGCCTCGCGCGGCATCGGTATCGTGTACGGCGGCGGGCAGGTAGGCCTGATGGGCGTCGTCGCGGACAGTGCCGTGGCAGCCGGCGGCGACGTGGTGGGCGTGATCCCCGAATCGTTGGACAAGACCGAAGTGGGGCACGTCGGGCTGAGCACCCTGCACGTGGTGGACTCCATGCACGAGCGCAAACAAATGATGGCGGACCTGGCCGACGCCTTCGTGGCGCTTCCGGGCGGCATCGGAACGCTGGAGGAAATCTTCGAGGCCTGGACGTGGCTTCAGCTCGGGATCCACGAGAAGCCGGTGGCCTTCCTGAACATCAACGGTTTCTGGGACCAGCTGCTGGCGACCATCGACGGCCTGGTCGCAGGCGGCTTCCTCAAGCAGGACTACCGGGATGCGGTCATAGTGGCAGGCTCCGCCGCCGAACTGCTGGACGCCATCGAGGACTGGACGCCGCCGGTGCGCAAGTGGCGGGACCCCGGCGAGCGCAGCCGCATCTAGCGGCCTCAGCGGAATGCAGACAGCGCCCCTCCCGTCCGGGAGAGGCGCTGTCGTGGGCAGCAGACGGCCGGGAGGTCCCGCCGTCGTACCGGGGTGAGGCGTTGAAGCTTACGGGAAGAACTTGTCCAGTTCCGCCGGCTTCTGCAGCGTGCCGTACTTCAGGGCGGCGTCGGCGAGTTTCTGCGCCGCCTCCATGTTGAAGTCCTTGCGGAACGTGGGCAGGGCCATCTCCGCGCGGGCGTCTTCGTCGATCTTGGTGTAGGTGCCCACGATCTCGCGGACCTCGTCCGGGTTCTCCTGCGCGTACTCCAGCGAGCGGTTCATCGCGGCCTGGAACTTCTTGACCAGCTCCGGATCGCCGGAGACCGTCTCGCCGGTGGCGAAGTAGCCGGAAATGTCCAGGTTCTTGTCGAAGTCGGCGAAGTTGTAGGAGACCACGCGGCCGCCGTCCTCGACGGACTGGGACAGGAACGGATCCAGGATCCACGCGGCGTCAACCTGACCGTTGGCCAGCGCGGCCGGGGCGTCGGGGAAACCGATCTCGACGAACTTCACGCTCTCGGGGTCGCCGCCGTCGGCCTCGATCACGCTGCGGATCGTGGTGTCGCCGATGTTGGAGAGGGTATTCACGGACACGGTCTTGCCGGCCAGGTCCTTGGGCGACTTGATGTCCGAATCGCCCTTCACCACCACCCCGCCGAAGTCATGCGAGGTGTCTCCCGAGGTGGAGTTGCCGTTGGCCACCAGCTGGATATCCAGGCCCTTGTCGTTGGCAACCATGACCGAGACGACGTTGCCGAAGGCGAAGTCGAACCCGCCGCTGACCACGGCGGGGATGGCCGCCGCGCCGCCGGCGACGTTCTGGATGTCCAGGTCCAGGCCCTCTTCTTCGAAGAAACCCTTCGAGTCACCGAGCCACAGCGGGGCGGTGTCCACAATCGGGATCACGCCAACGGTCACCTTGGTCAGGTCGCCGGCGCCGGCGGATTCGTTCCCCCCGGCCTCGTTGCCTCCGCCGCCGCTGGGCGATCCGGATCCACAAGCCGCCAGGCCAAGCGCGGAGACACCGGCCAGCAGCGTCAGGAATGTTCGCTTCATGTCACTTCCTCAGTTCGAAAAAATCAAGTGACAGTGCCCGCGGATCTCCCCCAACCGGAGAGCGCGGTCATTGCGCTGCCACCGGGGACCACTATGTCACGGCTCACACCGCACGCCTGCCGCGCGCACGAAATGTGACGCGTCACCCACTTGTTGGCGTCACCCCTTGTTCGCGTCACCCCCGCCCCCGCTGGTTCGCGCCACCCACTCTGCTCGTCGTCGCCCCCTTGTGGGCGGGCCCGCCAGCACTCGCCCTCACCGGGCGGCGAGTTGCTCCTTGACCTGCTTGCGCAGCACCTTGCCCAGGATTGACTTGGGCAGTTCCTGAACCGCGACGATTTGGCGCGGGACCTTGTACGCGGCCAACCGGCCGCGGCAGTAGTCCCGCAACCCCTGTTCGTCCAGCCGGACGGCGCCTCCGGGGCGAAGCACGACGACGGCCGCCACCTCCTCGCCGCCCTCCGGGCGCGGAAGGCCGACCGCCGCGGCCTCCACGACGTCGGGGTGTGAGCGGAGGGCGTCTTCGACTTCGGACGGCGAGACGTTGAAGCCGCCGGTGATGATCAGTTCCTTCACCCGGTCGACGATGCGGACGTTGTGCTGCGCGTCCACGGTGACGATGTCGCCGGTGCGCACCCAGCCGCCGTCGAGCAGGACCTCCGCCGTTTCCTCCGGCTTGCCCCAATACCCCTGGAAGACCTGCGGGCCGCGGATCAGGAGTTCGCCCGGCTGTCCCCGCGCGACGTCGCGCGCCGGGTCCTCCGGGTCAACCACCCGCATCTCCGTGCTGGGGAACGGGACACCGATCGTGCCGTTCTGCCGCGTCGGCGCGAACGGGTTGCCCAGGGCCACCGGCGAGGTCTCCGTCATCCCGTAACCCTCCACCAGCAGGCCGCCGGCGGTCTCCTCCCACAGGTCCACGGTGGCCTGCGGCAGGTTCATGGCACCCGAGATGGCGAACCGCACGGACCCCAAATCCACCCGGCGCTTCCTGGCCTCCCGGGCGGTGCGCTCGTAGATGGGCGGCACCGCGCAGAAGATGGTGGGCGGGGTCTTCTTCGCCGCTGCCAGCACCAGGTCCACGTCAAACTTGGGAAACAGGACCACCCGGGAGCCGATGAGCACCCCGAACGTCAGGTGCAGGGTCATCCCGAAGGCGTGGAACATCGGCAGGATCGCGTACATGACCTCCTTGCCCTCGGACACGCCGTGCATCCACGCGCGGCCCTGCTCCGCGTTGGCCCGCAGGTTCCGGTGCGTGAGCATGGCGCCCTTGGGTTTGCCGGTGGTGCCGGAGGTGTACTGGATGGCCGCCAGGTCGGTCACCGCCGGCCGGGGGTGCGACTTCTTCAGCGGCCTGGCCTGCAGCAGCCTCTCCCACGTCACAGTTCCCTTAACCCGGGTGGTCAGCGCCTTCCGCGCGGTCCTGGCCGCCGGGACGGGCAGCCGCAGGGCCAGGCGCTTGGCCCGGGGCATCGCACGGGCGAGGTCCACTGACACGATCGCACTGACCTCGATGTCCGGCGGAAACGCCTGCACCTTGGCCACCACGTTGTTCCAGACAATGGCAACCGTCGCCCCGTGATCCTCGAACTGGTGGCGGAGTTCGCGCTCGGTGTACAGCGGATTATGTTCGACGACGACGGCGCCCAGGCGCAGCACGGCGTAGAAGGCCACCACGTGCTGGGGGCAGTTCGGCAGGATCAAGGCCACGCGGCTGCCCGGGCCTACGCCAAGCCGGCGAAGGCCTTCCGCCGCCCGGTCGATCTGGCGGCCCAGCTCGCGATAGCTGGTCGTGGCGCCGAAAAAGTCGAGGGCCGTCTTCCTCCGGAACCGGCGGACCGAGTCTTCCAGCATGTGCGACAGGGATTCGGTCGGTACATCGATCTCGGCCGGCACGCCTGGCTGGTAGTTCTGCAGCCACGGGCGATTCTCAACGGTGGACACAGCAGCGACACGTCCTCTCACTCGGTTGCTACCAGTCTAGGGCGCGTCTTTTGGGCCCAACCAGCAGCGCCCCGCCCTCCTCACGGAGAACGGGGCGCTGCGATGCATGCCGGATTACTGCGCGGGCAGCTGCAGAACCTGGTCCACGAAGATCAGGTTCGGATCGGAAACGGTGTCCGCGTTGGCGGCGAACAACTCCTGCCATCCGCCCTGGAGGCCGAGGGACTGGGCGATCTTGCCCAGGGTGTCGCCGGGCTGCACGGTGTAGGTTTCGCCGCTGACCGCCGGTGCCTGGACCGCGGGTGCGGCCGGTGCCGGGGCCGGAGCCTGGGCGACCGGTGCCTGCTGGACCGGCGCCTGGGCGACCGGTGCCTGCTGGACGGGTGCCTGCTGGATCTGGGCCGACTGGCTGCTCACCTGCGACCCTCCGCCGCCGCCGGCCAGGCCCAGCTTGGACGAGCAGGCGGGCCAGGCGCCCCAGCCCTGGCTGTCCAGGACGTTCTCGGCCACGGCAATTTGCTCGGCGCGGCTTGCATCAGCGGCAGAACCGCTGCCGCCGTTAGCCGCCCACGTCCCCGGGGCGAACTGCAGGCCGCCGGAGTAGCCGTTGCCGGTGTTGATGTTCCAGTCGCCGCCGGATTCGCACTGGGCCAGTGCGTCCCAGGTTGCCCCATCGGCGGCGTTCGCGGCCGGTCCGACCAGCGCAACGCTGGCTCCTGTCAGGGCGACGGCGGCGAGGCCGCCACGCAGGGCACGGCTGAGGTTCAGGTTTTTGTTTGGATTCACAATGCTCCGTTGAGGCCGCCTCGTGCTCAGTCCGTCCCCGAACGTCTCCGCACCGCCGTCAGCCACTCGCATAATCGAGGTCATGTGGACGTCTGCCATTCTGACGGCGAAAGGCGTGGGCAGCGTCCGGGCATTCCATGGGTAGTTCATGCCGGAAGTTCCGGCATCCCCTGGCACGGTCATCTCGCCCGCGCACGAACTGCACGTTACCGTAAAGTAACCAACGTTGCAAAACCGTGATCTGCCACCAGCGTGTCGGTGCGCGCGGCGGCTCGAATTACGGCTAGGCGGGCCCGCGCCCCTATGGGCCCTTCCCACTGCCCGGCCCAGCACGTAGCGTGGGGATTCCTATTCGATCGGAAGGTTTTCCCATGGCAGAGAATCCCAGTCCCATTGACATCCAGAAGGCGCTGGGCGGCGTGGACTACCCGGCATCCGCCGCCGACCTGGTGAAGAAGGCGGAACAATCCGGAGCCGGGGACGACGTCCTCTCGGCGCTCAAGAATCTCCCCGACAAGCAGTACGAAAGCCCGGCCGAGGTCAGCAAAGCGGTAGCCGGCAACTAGCGCCCTCGGCCGGCAGCCCTGTCCACCGGCACCACCTCGACGTCGAAGAGGCGGCCGCCGTCGGCCGTCGCGGTCATGTACGTGCAGACCGGCTGGCGGCGGCGGTCCGTGGGCGAACCCGGGTTCAGCAGCCGCAGGCCGCCGGGCGTCGTGGTGTCCCAGGGGATGTGGCTGTGGCCAAACACCAGCACGTCGGCATCGGGGAAGCGAGCTTGGCAGCGCTGTTCGCGCCCCTTTGCCGCCCCGGTTTGGTGCACCATGGCGAACCGGACCCCGGCGATCGTCGCCCGGGCAATCTCGGGCAGCCGCGCGCGCAGGTCATCGCCGTCGTTGTTGCCGTACACCCCGACCAGCCGCCGGCTCCGCTCTTCCAGGTCGTTGAGCAGCCCCGCGGTGACCCAGTCGCCGGCGTGGAAGACGACGTCGGCCGCCTCCACCGCGTCCCACACCTGGTCCGGGAGGTGCCGCGCCCGCTTCGGCACGTGGGTGTCCGCCAGCAGCAGCAATGAGGTGGCCATACCGGCATCCTCGCATATCGGGTCAGAGGCCGAAGGCCATCCGCAGCCCGAGCGCCAGCATGACGACGGCGATCAGCCCGTCGAGCAGTCGCCAGGAGCCGGGCCGGGCGAAGAAGGGCCGCAGCAGCCGGGCGCCGAAGCCGAGGGCGCCGAACCAGATGAGGCTGCCCGCCACGGCGCCGGCGCCGAAATACCAGCGCAGTTCCGGCCCCTGGGTGTTGGCGATGGAACCAAGCAAGAGCACCGTGTCCAGATACACGTGCGGGTTCAGCCAGGTCAGGGCCAGCGCCGTGGCAGCCGTTGCGGCCAGTCCCCCGCCGGAGCGATTGGCCGAGGCGGTCAGCACTCCCGGCCTGATTGCCCGTTTGGCGGCGAACACCGCGTAGGCCAGCAGGAACGCCGCGCCGCCCAGGCGGATGACGTCCACAACCGCCGGAGCGGCCTGGATCACGGCACCGATGCCGGCAATGCCGGCGGTGATCAGCACTGCATCGGACACCGCGCAGATGAGAACGACGACGCCGATGTGCTCGCCGCGGATGCCCTGGCGCAGCACGAAGGCGTTTTGCGCCCCGATGGCGACGATCAGGGCCAGCCCGGTTCCCAGGCCCAACAAAACGGTGGGAGCAATAGCGGTGGTCACAACAGTCGACGCTACTGACAACGCGTGCATCAGTACAGCTAAAGAAACTTGCGTTACGTAAGCTTGCCTTATGCAGCCGTTCCAGTTCGACCACCTGGCGACCTTCGCCGTCGTCGTTCAGGAGGGCAGCTTCGATGCCGCCTCCCGCGCCCTCCACGTGACGCCCTCGGCCGTGTCCCAACGGATCAAGGCGATGGAGCAGGCGGCCGGGCAGGTCCTGCTGCAGCGCACCGCCCCGGTGCGAACCACTGCGGCCGGAGACGTGGTCCTGCGGCTGGCGCGGCAGGTGCGGGTCCTGCAGGCCGACGCGCAGCGCGAACTCGGCGGTGACGGTGACGGTGTGGCCCTGCCGCTGGTGGTGAACGCCGATTCGCTGGCCACCTGGTTCCTGGGCGCGCTGGCCCGCATGCCGCGCGACGGCGGGGTGTTTTTCGAAGTGCACCGCGAAGACGAGCAGCATTCGACCTCGTTGCTGCGGGCCGGACGGGTGACGGCCGCGGTGACGGCGACGCCGGAACCGGTCCAGGGCTGCTCGGTGGAGGCCCTCGGCGCGCTGCGCTACCGGGCGGTGGCCAGCCCGGCCTACCTGGAGCACTGGCGGCCCGCCGGGACCGCGCACGCCGACCTGGCGTGGCTTGCGGCCGCACCGGTGCTGGATTTTGACCGCAAGGACGACCTGCAGGAGCGCTTCTACCGGGAACTGACCGGCGTTACGCTGGGGGCGCCGCGGCATTATCTGCCCGCGTCGGCGGAGTTTGCCGCTGCGGTCCGGCTGGGCCTTGGCTGGGCCCTGCTGCCGGAGCAACAGTGCCTGGCGGACGTCCACGACGGGACGCTGCACGAACTGGCACCCGACCTGCCGGTGGACGTGCCGTTGTACTGGCAGCGCTGGAAAATCAGCTCGCCGGTCCTGGACGAACTGACTGCCTGCGTTCGGCAGACCGCCCGGGAACAGCTGCGGCAGCACTAGCCCCGCCCGGAAATCCCGCGGCGCGCGGCGCCTTCGCCCGCCGCCAAGGGTGCCGTTCTCTCGGCCCCGAGCCCCGGCACCGGTGCCCGGCACCTACAGTGGAGGGGGAGATCCAGACGAAGGGGCACGATGCAAGACCGCATTCGCAACGCCCGCCTGCTCGAGCGCGTGATGAGCGCGGAGCAGGCGGCTGAACTGATTAAACCCGGAATGACCGTGGCCATGAGCGGCTTCACCGGCGCCGGTTACCCGAAGGCGGTGCCGCAGGCGCTCGCGGCACGGATGGAAACCGCGCACGCGGCCGGGGAGCAGTTCAAAATCCGCGTGCTCACCGGCGCTTCGACGGCCCCCGAGCTGGACGGCGCCCTCGCCAGGGTCGACGGGATGCAGCTGCGCCTGCCCTACCAGTCGGACCCGGCGCTGCGCGAACGGATCAATGCCGGCGAGCTGGACTACATCGACATGCACCTCAGCCACGTCGCCCAGCACACCTGGTTCGGGTTTTTCGGCGACGTCGACCTGGCCGTGGTCGAGGCGGTGGGCATCCTCGAGGACGGACGGCTCATCCCGTCCACCTCGGTGGGCAACAACATGACCTGGCTCCGGCAGGCCAGCCAGGTCATCGTGGAGATCAACAACGCCCAGCCGGTGGGTCTCGAGGGCATGCACGACGTCTACTACGGCACCGCCCTGCCGCCGGAGCGCAGGCCGATCCCGCTCGAGCATCCCGATGACCGGATCGGTGAACCCTACCTGCAGGTGGATCCGGACAAGATCGTGGCCGTCGTGCACACCGACGCGCCCGACCGGAACTCCCCCTTCAACCCGCCCGACGACGCGTCGCAGCAGATCGCGGGCCACCTGCTGGACTTCCTGGACCACGAGGTCCGGCGCGGGCGCCTGACCGAGCAGCTGCTCCCGCTGCAGTCCGGCGTCGGCAATATCCCCAACGCCGTGCTGGAGGGCCTGGCGGCCGGCGGCTACCGCGGCCTGACCGCCTACACTGAGGTCATCCAGGACGGCATGCTGCAGCTGCTCAAGGAGGGTGTGCTGCGCATGGCCTCCGCCACGTCCTTCTCGCTCAGCCGCACGGGCCTGGAGGAGTTCAACGCCAACGTCGACTACTACCGCGAGCGCATCATCCTGCGCACCCAGGAGATTTCCAACCACCCCGAGCTGGTCCGCCGACTGGGCTGCATCTCGCTCAACGGGATGATCGAGGCGGACATCTACGGCAACATCAACTCCACGCACGTGGCCGGCACCAAGGTTATGAACGGCATCGGCGGCTCCGGCGACTTCGCCCGGAACAGCTACCTGTCCGTCTTCATGTCCCCCAGCATGGCCAAGGGCGGGAAGGTCTCCAGCATCGTGCCGATGGCCAGCCACGTCGACCACACCGAGCACGACACGATGATCGTGATCACCGAGCAAGGGCTGGCCGACCTGCGCGGCCTCGCGCCGAAGCAGCGGGCGCGCAAGATCATCGAGACCTGCGCGCACCCGGACTACCGCCCGATGCTGCAGGACTACTTCGACCGCGCCTGCCGGGACAGCTTCGGCAAGCACACCCCGCACCTGCTCGGGGAGGCCTTGTCGTGGCACCAGCGCTTCGTGGAGACGGGCAGCATGCTCCCCGCAGAGCAGTAACGGTCCGCATCCCCCACCCAAGGCTGCGAGGCGCAGGCTCAGCGCTGGTAGATTCTGGCGAGCACGGCGTCGAAGACCCGGTCGGGCAGCAGCCGGCGGGCGCCCACGATCGCCCGCGCGCCCCTCCCGACCGGGTACCGGCTGCGCGTGCGCCGCGCGCCCGCCACCCGGGCAATGCGGCGGCCAACGACCTCCGGCCGCGTTCCCGTGCGTTCCGTGTAGGCCCCGCCAATCGCCCGCGCCACGCTCTCCGCCTGCTGCGCATACGCCGTGCCTTCGGAACTCCGCTGCAGACTCTCCACCGCGATGGCGTCCCACTCGGTTAGGATCGGCCCGGGCTCGACGATCACCACGTCGATGCCGAAGGGCTTGAGCTCCACGCGAAGGCAGTCCGACAAACCTTCGACCGCGAACTTCGCCGCGTGGTACCAGCCGCCGAGGGGTTCGTAGAACACGCCGCCGATCGAGGAGACGTTGATGATCCGCCCGCTGCCCTGGGCCCGCATGGCCGGGGCCGCCAGTTGGATAAGCCGCCCCAGCCCGAACAGGTTCACCTCGAACTGCTGCCGGGCGTCCTCCAGCGGCACGTTCTCGATGGCGCCGTAGGAGGCGTACCCGGCATTGTTGACCAGCACGTCCAGCCGTCCCTGCTCCGACAGGATCTGCTCCACCCCGCGCACCATCGACGCGTCGTCGGTCAGGTCCATCTCGAGGACGCGGATCCCGTGCGCTTCCAGCGGGCGCATCCGCTCCACGCGGCGCGCGGCGGCGTAGACGGTGAAGCCGCCGCGTGCCAGTTCCCGGCAGGTGTGTTCCCCAATGCCGGAAGACGCTCCGGTTACCAGTGCCGTTTTGTCCATCGCCATCGCGCCGTCCGCCTCACTTCGTCAATGCCATCGCGACGGCGGTGCCCTGCTCGTCCGGCGACGTCCGGGCGCCGCCGTCGGCACCAAAGACCCGCCGGCAACCGTCGATGGCGCCAGTGTAGCGGCCCCGAGTGGAGAGCAGCGGATGCCGACCCGGCTTGCCCTGTGGCCCTCTGAACGTCCCTTGCGGGCACCCTACCGCGGCCGCTCCCGCCGTCTCGACAAGTGCCGAAGTCCGGAGCACACTGTTGGCAATACGAGGGCTTTACCCCGTTGCATAGTGGCGGCCCAAGGCTGACCCCTCAAGACAGCAGACGCAGCCGGGCCGCCGTCGGGAGGCGGATCATGGATCAAGACGGCGTCGTCCGGCCCACTCGCGCAGATGAGCAGGATTCACCAGTGCCCACCCGCTCGCGGTTGCGGCTGGCCGCAACTCTGCTCTTTGCCGGGGTGCTGGTCTCCTTGCTGGTCGGAATATTCCACCCTGGCGCCGCCAACGCCAATGATCATGCAGCAGCCTTCTCCGAGTACGCGAACAGTGCTGCCTGGACCGGGATTCATGTGGGCCAGTTCGTGGGAATGACAATCCTGATTGCCGGGCTGCTGGTCCTGTTCGCAGCCCTGGACATCCACCGCGGCGCGGCTTCCTGGGTGTCACGGTTTGCCGGCGTCGCCGCGGCAGCGGCGCTGCCGCTTTATGCGGTCCTTCAAGCCGTTGACGGCGTTGCCCTGAAGCAGGCGGTGGATGCCTGGGCAGCCGCGCCGGAGGCGGAGAAGGCCGCCCGCTTCGATGTCGCGGAAGGGATTCGTTGGCTGGAATGGGGCGCCCGCAGTTACCAATGTCTGTTGCTGGGGCTCTCGTTTGTGCTGTTTGCCGTCGCTATTATCTGGAGCGGCCGGGTATCAAGGTTCGTGGGCTCCTTGCTGGGGCTGACCGGTTTGGCTTACCTGGTGCAGGGCTGGGTCATTGGTGCCGAAGGATTTTCGCCGAACAACGCCCTGCCGACCCTGGTTGGCATCGCGGCGAGCCTCGTCTGGAGTATCTGGCTTTTGATCAGTGCTTGGCGGCGCCGGCCGGCGGCTTCGCGCTGGGCCTGACCGATGTCGATAGCACTCAGACGGCGTGAGGAATTCAGGAAAGGCGGCGGAAATCTCCCGCCGCAAGCTGGACATAGATCGGCAGTGTCATTTGGATCGGTGCAACGCCGACCGGCTCGTCAAGCAACTCGTTGATCGTCGTCTGCCCTTCCAGTTCGGTCGCTTGGTGCCCATCCATGACTCGACCCTACGTGGACAGGCCGCTCCCGGTGCCAAGACACGCGCCATCTGCCGCTTGGTGCCGGCCTGCTCAGCTTCGGTCACGCTCGGGATGTTCATCTACCGTCCCGGTTCTATGGCGACAGTCGCTGCCGGTGGTTAGAGTCTTCGACATGGAAGGGGTTCCGTGGGCAGCACCGTCCGGTTCCTGATCCTGCCGCTGATGCTGTTGGCGCTGCTTGCTCTGCCTGGATCCGTCGCCCCGCGATCGTATCCAAGTGCCATTGCGGGACTCGGAGATTCCATTACCCAAGCCGCAAACACCTGTTGCCGGCCCGGCAACTACCCGGCCAAGTCCTGGTCAACCGGCGACGGGCGGTCCGACGACATCCGCAGCCACTACGAGCGGCTGGCGGCGCTGCACCCCCAGATCAACAACAACAACTTCAACGACTCGGCAAGCGGCGCCAAGGCGGCAGATCTTCCTGGACAGGCGTCCATGGCCGTGGCCCAGAAGGCGGACTACATCACCCTGCTCATCGGAGCCAACGACCTGTGCGCCTCGTCGGCATCAGCGATGACGTCCACCGCCGATTTCGCCAGGCACGTCGCGGCTGCCCTCGATTCGCTGCACCGCGGGCTGCCGCGGGCCCGCATCTACGTCAGCAGCATTCCCGACCTTCATCGCCTCTGGTCCGTTTTGCGCACCGATCAGGAGGCCAGACGGGTCTGGGCGGCCAATGGAACCTGCCCCTCCGTGCTTGGCGCCGAGCTCACCGAGAACCAGCGGCAGGAAGTGGTTGCCCGCGAGCGGGCCTTCAATGAGATCCTCGCGGAGACGTGTGCACGGTACGGGAACTGCCACTGGGACCGGGGCGCCGTGTACGCCTACAAGTTCTCCGCCCACGAGATCAGCACACTGGACTATTTCCACCCCGGCCCCGCCGGCCAGGCCGCACTGGCCGAGCTGACATGGCAAGCCTTCCAAGGACGCCGCTGAACCTGCATGTCAGCCACCGGGCATCCAGCACGGCCCCTACCAGATGAACAAGAGACATCTACCCAAAAGCGCGACCGGATTAGCAACTCTGCTGCTTTTCGTGCGGGGACGCCGGTACTCGTAAGATTTTGAAGTTCTTGTCAGCAACATCCGCCCTGCTTAACGACTCATTTTCTGCGCGTGTTAGCTTGATCACCGTCCTTTCCGGCGGCCCGCCCGGAAAGCTGAACCACCGCTGCTACCTTCCGGAGGCACAATGGGACTCAGCTCCCCCACGCATACAGACGACAGTGCTGTGGCGCCCACACCAGCTGCAGAAACACGACGCGGATCCTTGCCAGGGACAGGGGCGGGCCGCACCTCCGGCGAGGCCGGCAACGAACTCAAGCGCGGGCTGAGCAGCCGGCACCTGCAGATGATCGCCATCGGCGGTGCGATCGGCACGGGGCTGTTCGTGGCCTCGGGCGGCACGATTTCCCAGGCGGGTCCCGGCGGAGCCTTGGCCGCCTATGCGTTGGTCGGACTGATGGTGTTCCTGCTGATGCAGTCGCTGGGGGAAATGTCGGCCAAGATTCCGGTGGCCGGTTCCTTCCAGACCTTTGCGACCCGCTTTGTCTCGCCGTCCTTCGGGTTCGCGATCGGCTGGAACTACTGGTTCAACTGGGCCATCACGGTGGCCGCCGAGCTGGTCGCCGCCGGAATCATCATGGACTTCTGGTTCCCGGGAGTCCCGGGCTGGGTGTGGGCCGGGATCTTCCTGCTCGTCTTGACCGGGCTCAACGCCCTCTCCGCCAAGTCCTTCGGGGAGTCGGAGTTCTGGCTCTCGCTGATCAAGGTCGCCGCGGTGGTGCTCTTCCTGATCGCCGGTGTGCTGATGATCGTCGGCATCCTTGGGGACAACTCCCCGGGCCTGAGCAACTGGGAGAACCGCGATGATGTGTTCCACGGCGGTTGGGTCTCGATCATCTCGGTCTTCATGATTGCCGGGTTCTCCTTCCAGGGCACCGAACTGGTGGGCGTGGCCGCGGGCGAAGCCAAGAACCCGCGCCGCGAAGTGCCGAAGGCCATCCGCACCGTCTTCTGGCGCATCATGCTCTTCTACATTGGCGCCATCTTCATCATCGGCTGCCTGATCCCGTTCACCGATCCGAGTCTGCTGGCCTCCGGCGAGGCCGATGTCGCAGTATCCCCGTTCACGCTCGTCTTCTCGCGCGCCGGGATTGCCTTCGCGGCGGCTCTGATGAACGCGGTGATCCTGACCGCCATCCTCTCAGCGGGCAACTCCGGACTGTATGCCTCCACACGCATGCTTTACGCCATGGCTCATGACGGCAAGGCCCCGAAAATCTTCCGACGTACTAATGCGCGCGGCGTGCCGATTCCGGCGCTCCTGGCCACCGCGGCCGTGGGACTTTTCGGGTTCCTCTCCGCGATCGTCGGTCAGGGCGCGGCCTACTCCTGGCTGCTGAACATGTCCGGCCTGTGCGGCTTCATCGTCTGGGCGGGAATCGCCATCTCCCACTACCGCTTCAGGCGCGGCTTCCTGGCCCAGGGCAACAAGGTCAGCGACCTGCCGTACAAGGCCTCCCTGTTCCCCATCGGCCCGCTGCTGGCCTTCGCCATGCTGGTCCTGGTCATCGCCGGACAGAACTACGAGGCCGTGCTAGCCGGGCGGGGCATGGAAGTGCTTTCCTCCTACATCGGGCTGCCGGTCTTCATCGCCCTGTGGCTGGCCCACCGCCTCATCACCAAGTCCACGATGGTGCCGCTGCTCGAGATGGACCTCCGGGCGCCCGAGGACCTCGAGGACGAACCCGCCGGCGCCACCCGGTGACCCTGCTGCCCCAGGGCTACCCAGGCGCAGCGGGGCGCCGGCGGTACCCAGGCGCTGTGGGGCCCCGGCCGTAGCCGCTCGCCACGTGATGCCCGGCAGCGGCCGGGCATCACCCGCTCGGCGCCGGGGCGGGTTCGTCGGCGGGAGTGGGTGCGGGGGCAGGCTCCTGGGCGGGCGCGGGTTCGGGCTGGGGCGTGCCGGTGGGTATCGGTGTCGGGGACGTCGTTGCCGTTCCGGGGTCGGGTTCTCCGGCGGGCGCCTCTGCCGGGGCCGGCGGCTGGTCGCCGCCGGTGTCCGCCGGAGGTGTTGCCTCCGGAGACGAGCCCGTGTCGGCGGTCTCGTCTGTTTCGGACGCCGCGTCGTTGCCTGCGCCGGCGCTGCCGTCACCGACGGCGGCGTCCTGTTCGATGATGCCGAGGATGCGCATCTTGTAGTCGTTCAGCCGGACCTGGATTTCGTCCAGGGGGACGTCTTCGAGCGACCGGCCGTAGGCGGCGATCTCTTCCCACAGGGTTGCCAGTTTCTCCATGCCGGCGTCGCTGAGCGGGCCGTCGAGGGTGAGGACCAACTGGCTGGCGAGCGCGTAGGTAAGGCACTCGACGCAGTTGTAGTTGGCCGCCGCGGAAAGGTTTTGGGGGACCACGACGTCGGCCTGGCCGAGGATCAGGACAACCTGGAAGCCGACGGCTACTGCCGTGCAGCCCCGGCAGGACGCGAAGGCGTAGGCCTCGTTCGTGGCGTCTACCGGCCCGTCTTCGGCCCACACCAGGGCGAAGGCGACGTCGTAGACCACGGAGCCGTCCTCAACGTTGACGGCAAGGGCCTGGTTTCCGTCCTCCTCGGGGGCCAGCGGCCGGTCGAACGGGAAGACCCAGGCCGGGGGTGTGCCGGCGCCCGCGTCAGTACCGGTGGCGCCGGAACCGCCGTCGTGCAGTAAATCCTCGCCGGTGGCCGCCGTAGCGGTCTCCTGCTGCCCGGCCTGCAGGTCGCGGGGAACGAGGACCATCGCCAGTTGCGGATCCTCCGCCGTCGGCAGATCAGTACCGGAGGGCCACGCCGCCACCGTTTGCCCTGAGCGGCCTTCGGCCAGCCCCGCCGGTGATATCGGGGCGACGGAAGCCGCCGCATCGAACAGGGTTCCGCGTTCGTAGGGCTGCACCGGGCGATAGGCGCCGTCGTCGGGCCACCAGGCCCAGGCCAAGCCGGCGAGAACGGCCGCGGCGGCGGCCATGGCGGTCACCCGCCGGAGCGGCCGGCCACGGGTTTTCGCCCAGACCGCCGTGCCAAGCTGGCGGGCCATCCGCAGCAGGATGTAGGCAATCCCGAGAATGGGAAGCGCGACGGCGGTGATCGCCAGGACACGCACGGCCATGCCGGCGACGTCGCCGTCCGAACCGGCAGCCACCAGCAGCCTTTGTTGGTCCAAAATGCTGGCCCAGGCCGTCCCCAGGACCCGGGGAAGCGAGACCACCATCATGAAGAGGCAGAACAGGAGCAGCGGAACCGTGACCAGGACCCAGGCGGTCACGACGGCCCTGGCCCAGGGCTTGAGCAGCTTGGGTTCGGGATCGGACCACCGCCAGGGCAGCAGCCCCAGCAGGGTGGGCTTGATCCGTTGGAACAGGTCGGGGACCCCGGTGGCGTCGGCGAGGATGTGGTAACCGTCGAAGCGGACCAGGGGCAGCAGTTGGCGCACCATCTGCAGTATCTGGGTCACCACCACCAGCAGCAGCGCGTCGAAGCCGGTGAGCCACCAGGCGCCTATGGTGCCCACCACGACGATGGCGTTGAAGTACAGGCCGCCCAGATCCGTGCGGAGCCGGCCGCCGCGTCCCAGCCGGTAGGAATCGGTGACATCGGTGTAGAAGGCGGGCCAGATCAGGTACAGGCCCACGCCCATGGCGCCCGGGGTTGCGCCCCCGCGGCGGGCCCCGGCGGCATGGCCGAACTCGTGGAAGCCGGCCGAGAGAATGGTGATGGCGAACACCAGGAGCAGCAGCCCGGGGTTGGCGAAGGCTTGATGCGTTGCCGAGCCGAGGCCCTTGACCATGAGCACCCACCAGCACGCCGCCAGGAAGGCCAAGGTCACGGGCAGGGCGATCAGCGGATGGAACAGGACGGCGAACGGAGCGGTCAGCTTCCGGGTCAGCGCGGGATCCGTGACCGTGTAGCGGAACCGCATGCCCAGCAGCGGGCTGGCCTTTTTGACGTCGGGCTGAGAGCCGTTCGCGAGCCGCAGCAGGCCCAGCGGCAGCAGCTGCTTTTCCATCAGGGTCTGCACGTTTCCGGCAGTGATCAGCCGGCCGGACGTCTCGCCGGCGTGTTCGGCTATCTGGTCGAGGCCCCGGACGCCGTCGATGCCTTCCAGGACCGCGTACAGGAGCGGGGTCAGCTGGAGCGTCTGGCCGTCCGCGCGCCGGACCAGCGCGGGCGGCTCCCGGTAGCCGGATCCCTGTGCCGGTCCGAGGAGCTGCACGCCGTCGGCCAGCGCCGGGACGTCAATCAAAGGGGCAGCCGACCGGCCGCCGGGCAACGGGTCACTCGTGGCCGGCGGCCGGCTCGGACTGATGCTCATTCAGGGGCTATTGTTCGAGATCGGACTGCTGGCCGGCGCTGGCCTCGGCGCTGCCGTCAATCTGCTGGTTGATGATGGCGTCCTGCTGCGCCACCGCGACGGCGTTGCTGTCGATCGAGCCGATATTCGCCGCCACCGCGGCGTCGATCGGCGCGGCAACGTTGGCGTTGGCTGCCACGGCGCCGTTGATCGGGGCGGCAATATCGGCGTCCGCGGCCAGATCGACGTTGACGTTGAGCAGGTTCCCGTCGAGGGTCGACCCGAGGCCGTCCGTGACGGATCCGGTGTCGGGCAGGGTCCCGTCCGGCAACGTGCCGTCGGGCAGGGTGCCATCGGGAAGGGTACCGTCGGGCAGCAGCGCCGGAGCAGTTTCCTCCTGCCCGGCGGCGCCCTCCTGGGCAAGGCCGGAAGCGCCGACGGCGGCGCCCGTCCCGGCAGCGGAACCGGCCGTTGCCCCGGCGTCCTCTACGGTGTCATTGCCCTGGTCGATGGTGCTGTCCTGGGTCGACTCGGCGGTCGCGTCGGCCGTGATGCCCTGATTGATGATGACGCCCTGGTCGGACAGGGCCTGCGCCGTGGAGCCGGACGAGAGGAGGTTCGCCGAGGCGGCGGCATCGATGGGGGCCGCCACGTTGGCGTTAGCCGCGACGGCCAGGTCGATCGGCGCGGCCGCATCGATGGCCAGGTCGAGATCGGCATTCAGATCCAGGATGGACGCGACTTCCTTGTCCGGCAGCGCGGTCCCGGACTGGGATTCGAGTTCCTCCGGCGATAGCGGCGTGCGTCCTATGTCGTTGCTCATCAAAATCTCCGTTTCCGGCGCAAAGCGCCATTCGTTCCAACCCGTTGTCGAAACCTGTCGATTCTTGTCAACGGCCCGGCGGTACCGGTGCCTCGGTCATCAGCCTTCCTCTCGACGACATCAACGCAAAGCATACTGATGAATCCATTTATTGTGTAGGCGCCGGCGTCCGCCCGCACGCGCAGCGGCGGACGCGGACTTGGACCGGCGCCGGCGGGACCGGAGAGTACGGCCGGCGGGGCGGGACCTTGAAGTGGCGGCCGAAAGTGACCCCAGTTGGCGACGCCTCCGGATGTTTGGCGGCGGGAATTTGGGATCCTACCGGCACTGTGTGTAGGGTGTGAGGCGAATCACCCACAACTGAATGCCTTTCGAACCGTGGCGGGAGAGACCTCTCCGCACACCATCCGGGCAGGCGCCGTAGGAGCAAATCCTCCCCAGGAATCTCTCAGGCCCATGTACCGCCGCGGCGAGGCAACTCTGGAAAGCAGCCCGGCAGCAGCCTGGCTCACCGACGGTGCAAGCGGAACACACTCCGCGGAATCTCTCAGGTCAAATACAGAGCGGGGAGGAACCCAATCCCAGCCGAGCCCTCGGGCCGGCCCAATCTTGGAGTTCCTCATGACTTCTGACCTGCAGCGGCGCGTCCTCCGCAGCCATCGCTCAAAGACTTGGTCGCCGGCCCTGGCCCCACCGTGATCCCCGCCCGTCGTTCCCGGTGCCCGGCGCCCTAAGCCTCGAGCCAAGGAGCCCGGGGATCCGGCCGCCATCCACCGCTTCACCGAAGCCACGATCACCGTCCGCACGTGCTTCCGCCCACGAAGCTCCAAGGCAGACGGAACGGGTGCACTGCAGGGACCGAGTCGACCTCGACCTTCTCTCATCTCCTCAACAAAAAGCGTGTTTAAGAAAGGCATCACAGTGAGCAAAGTCAACGCCGCACTACGATACTCCGCGGAGCACGAGTGGGTGGCCGCCGACGGTTCCGGCCCGTCCAAAATTGGCGTTTCTGCCGTGGCAACCGAGGCGCTGGGCGACATCGTGTACGTGGATCTCCCGGAGGTCGGTACCGTCGTGACGGCCGGTGAGACCTGCGGTGAAATCGAGTCCACCAAGTCCGTTTCGGACCTCTACTCCCCGGTGACCGGTGAGGTCATCGAAGTCAACGGTGACGCCGTGGCCGACCCGGCCTTGATCAACGATGACCCCTACGGCGCCGGCTGGCTGTTCACCG
This sequence comes from Arthrobacter sp. Y3223166, assembly GCF_059090935.1. Taxonomy (NCBI): domain Bacteria; kingdom Bacillati; phylum Actinomycetota; class Actinomycetes; order Micrococcales; family Micrococcaceae; genus Arthrobacter; species Arthrobacter sp. Y3223166. The sequence goes on from NZ_JBNHGE010000001.1 coordinate 221,755, forward strand.
TCCAGGTGTCGGAGGAAGGACCGCTGCTCTCCGCCGAGGAGTACGCCTCCGCCAACGGTGGTGAAGTAGCGTGAGCGCGGCAATGGCGGCGGTCGCCAGCACCAGCCTGAACGTGGACCTGGGCGTCCTCGATCCGGAAATTGCCGCCCAGATCGACAACGAGCTGCGCCGCCAGCAGTCCGGGCTGGAAATGATCGCCTCGGAGAACCACACCCCCGTCGCCGTCATGCAGGCGCAGGGCTCGGTCTTGACCAATAAATACGCCGAGGGTTACCCGGGGCGCCGGTACTACGGCGGCTGCGAGCACGTGGACGTGATCGAGCAGCTGGCCATCGACCGGGTCAAGGAGCTGTTCGGCGCCGGCTTCGCCAACGTCCAGCCGCACTCCGGCGCCCAGGCGAACGCCTCCGTGATGCACGCCCTGATCAAGCCCGGCGACACGATCCTGGGCCTGAACCTGGCCCACGGCGGGCACCTGACCCACGGCATGAAGATCAACTTCTCCGGCCGGCTCTACAACGTGGCCGCCTATGGCGTCTCCGAGGAGGACCACCGGGTCGACATGGCCGAGGTGGAGCGGCTGGCGCACGAGCACCAGCCGCAGCTGATCATCGCCGGCTGGTCCGCCTATCCGCGCGAGCTCGACTTCGCGGAATTCCGCCGGATCGCCGACGAGGTCGGGGCGTACCTGATGGTGGACATGGCGCACATCGCCGGCCTGGTGGCCGCCGGCCTACACGCCAGCCCGGTGCCGCACGCCCACGTGGTCACGTCCACCACGCACAAGACGCTGGCGGGGCCGCGCGGCGGCATCATCCTGACCAACGAGGCGGACATCGCCAAGAAGATCAATTCCGCGGTGTTCCCAGGCCAGCAGGGCGGGCCGCTCGAACATGTCATCGCGGGCAAGGCCGTGGCGTTCAAGGTTGCCGCCTCCAAGGAATTCGCCGACCGCCAGCAGCGTACGCTGGCGGGCGCACGGATCCTGGCCGAGCGGCTGTCGCAGCACGACGTCGCGGAGAAGGGCATCACGGTGCTGACCGGCGGCACGGACGTGCACCTGGTCCTGGTCGACCTGCGCAATTCCGAGCTGGACGGACAGCAGGGCGAGGACCTGCTGGCGGCCATCGACATCACGGTGAACCGCAACGCGGTGCCGTTCGACCCGCGGCCGCCCATGGTCACCTCCGGCCTGCGCATCGGCACGCCGGCGCTGGCCACCCGCGGCTTCGGCGACGAGGCGTTCCGCCAGGTCGCGGACATCATCGCCGAGGCCCTCATCGCCGGGCCGGCCGCGGACCTGTCCGGTTTGAAGGCCCGGGTGGAGGCACTGGCCCAGGCGCACCCGCTCTACCCGGACCTGGCACCGGTTTCCGCAACCGAAGGGCGCTGAGGAGCCATCATGGCCGTCGGCGTCTTCGACCTCTTTACCGTGGGCATCGGTCCGTCCAGTTCGCACACCGTCGGTCCGATGCGGGCGGCCGCGGTCTTTGCCGGGGAACTGGTGTCAAGCGGCGTGCTGGACCGGGTGGCCGGGCTGCGGGTGGACCTGTACGGGTCCCTCGCGGCCACCGGCCGCGGCCACGGCACGTTCACGGCGGTGATGCTCGGGCTGGAAGGTTTCCAGCCCGAGCAGATCCTGCCCGACGACGTCGAATCCCGCCTGGCGGAGATGGCCTCGACCGGCGAGCTGCAGATGTGCGCGCGGGTCGAAGGCTCGGCCGGGCGGGTCCTGGCCTACCGGGTCGAGGACATGGTGCAGCACCCGCTCACCGTGCTGCCCCGGCACACCAACGGGATGAAATTCCAGGTGACCGACGACGCCGGCTCGGTCCTTCACGAGGCGACGTTCTTTTCCGTGGGCGGCGGCTTCGTGGTCCGCGACGGCGAGGAAGGTGCCGCCGCCCGGGAGCCGGATGCCGCCCAGGCGACGCTCCCCTACCCCTTCCGGACGGCGGCGGAACTGCTCGAACACTGCCGCAACACCGGCCTGGGCATCAGCGACATCATGATGCTCAACGAGAAGGCCTCGCGCTCCGAGGCGGACATCCGCGCAGGCCTGATCCACATCTGGCAGGTGATGGAGGAATGCAAGGACTCCGCCATCAGGCGCGAAGGTGTCCTGCCCGGCGGGCTGAACGTCCGGCGCCGGGCCCCCGCCTGGCATGAGCGGCTGCGCAAGGAAGACAAGGACCGGGACCACAAATACTGGCAGGAATGGGTCAACCTGGTGGCCCTGGCCGTAAACGAGGAGAACGCCTCGGGCGGCCGCGTCGTCACCGCACCGACCAACGGAGCGGCCGGCATCATCCCCGCGGTCATGTTCTACGCCACGCACTACGCGCCCGGCATGGACAAGGCGACGCAGGCGGACAAGGAAGACGTCATCGTCAAGTTCCTGCTGGCTGCCGCCGCCGTCGGGGTCCTCTACAAGGAGCAGGCCTCCATCTCCGGCGCCGAGGTCGGCTGCCAGGGCGAGGTGGGTTCCGCGTCCTCGATGGCCGCAGCGGGACTGGCCGAGGTGATGGGCGGCAGTCCCGCGCAGGTGGAAAATGCCGCCGAGATCGCCATGGAGCACAATCTGGGACTGACCTGCGACCCGATCGGCGGCCTGGTGCAGATCCCCTGCATCGAACGCAACGCCATCGGCGCCGCCAAGGCCGTGAACGCGGCCAAGATGGCGCTCTGGGGCGACGGGACGCACCGCGTCTCGCTGGACGAAGTCATCATCACCATGCGTGAAACCGGCAAGGACATGAGCTCCAAGTACAAGGAAACCGCGATGGGAGGCCTGGCCGTCAACGTCGTCGAGTGCTAACCGCGCGCCGGTCCGGCTAAGCCTCGCGGGCGGCGGTATTGCCCCGTATTCACTGTCCCTTTTCGGTGTGGCCCTTGATGTCGATCAGGTGCTCCTCCATGGCATCGAAGGCCCCGTCTCCGTCGCGCGCCAAAACAGCCTCAAAAATGCGGCCGTGCCACATCACAGAGCTTCGGACACGCTCCAGCGTCAGGAATTCGTCGGCACGTGAGGGGGCCATCAGGTCATTGGACATCGCCAACAATTCGGTCAGCAGCGGGTTCAGGGAGAGCCGGGCCAGTTCCGCATGGAAATCCAAATCCAGTTTTCTTAATTCCGCGTTCGAAGGCTGGGGGCGGGCCGCCTCTTTGGTGGCGGCATCGAGGATCGACCGCAATTTGGAGACCTGGCCCCGTGCCCTGATGGCCGCCCGCTTGGCGATCCCCGGTTCGATGACAAGGCGGAGATCCATGACGTGATTCATCGGGTCTCCGGCACCGGTACTGCCGGTCAGCGACGAGGAGCCGAAGGCCAAAAGCGGTTCGTCGGCTACGTAGGTGCCGCTGCCGGGGCGGCGGTACAGCAGGCCGACGGCCTCGAGCTCACGCAGGGCTTCCCGCACCGTATTTCTGGACAAGCGGTAATTCTCGGCAATTTCCCGTTCGCTCGGAAGTTTAGCTCCGGGGCTCAGGGTACCGTCCTCAATCCGGGTCCGAATTGCCTCGGCGAGGACGTCTACGCGATCGCTGAATACCAATAAAGGCTCCTGCCTCAGGCTCCGCATATTCGTCCTCTCTATGGGTACCGGCTAGCGGGTCTCCCCCCTGACCGCACAAGTTCCCGGCAATTAAAAGTGTATTTCCCGGCACCACACCTTGTGGTTTAGTGACTCACCTCACTATGCTACCCAAAGTGGTCCAACCACCCTACCGGTTCTGTGAACTAGCAGAGGAAGCCCCCGCAATGAATCAAGCAGCAATCTCAACACCGCACCACTTGGCCACGGAGGCCGGGTGGGCCGTTCTCCAGGAAGGCGGGAGCGCCGTCGACGCGGCCATCGCCGCGGCCGCCGTCCTGTCCGTCGTCTATCCGCACAACTGTTCCATCGGCGGCGATCTGGTGGCGCTGGTGAAGGAACCCGATGCAGAGCCTGAGTGCGTGCTTGCCGTAGGCCGGGCCCCCGGTGCCGGCCGCCTGGCGGACATGAGGGATCGGTTTGGCGAGAAGATGCCGGCCCGGGGACCGGCGACCCTCACGGTTCCCGGAGCCCCCGCCGGCTGGCAGCACCTGCACGAGCGGTACGGGCGTCTGGATCCCTCGACCCTGCTCGAAAGGGCGGCCGAACTCGCCGGCGGCTATCAGCTGTCCCGGTCGGTGACGATGGCAGCGGTCAAAGCAGCAGCTGCCGGAGGAATAAGTGCCGAACTCGTCTCCGCCTTGTTTGGTTCCTCGTTTGAGCCGGGCAAGCGCGTGTCGAACCCGGCGCTGGCGGAAACGCTGCGCCGCATGGGTTCGGCGGGGTTCCAGGAGTTCTACCGGGGCACGACGGGCGAGTCACTGCTCTCGTTTATGCAGGGCCATCGCGCCGAATTCAGCGCCGACGACTTCGCATCGGTCGTCCCGGTCACGGCCGCGCCGCTGTCCCATCGCGGCGAAAGCCACACCGTGTACACCAGCCCGCCGCCCACCCAGGGCTTCGCACTGATCCGGCTACTGGAGAACCTGTCCGCGGCGACGGGCCATGCGGTGACCTCGCCGGATGTCGTCGAGGCCATGCAGGTCAATGCCCGGATCTGCAACCACCTGCGGGACAACATCCTCAGCGAAGACTCCGAACCGTACTTCTACCGCAATTACGGCCTGGAGGACCTGCCGTCGTCGGGAACCCCCGCACTGGCCTCGGCCCGGGCCGACGGAGACACGGTCGGAATTTCGTGCGTGGACAGCACGGGATTGAGCGTGTCCTGGATCCAGAGCCTGTATTCGGCCTTCGGCTCGTACCTGATGGATCCGGCTACCGGCGTCATCCTGCAGTGCCGGGGCTCAATGTTCTCGCTGAACGACTCGCAGCCGAACGCCTTCCGGGGCGGAGCCATGCCGCCGCACACGCTGATGCCGGTCATGGTGACCGACGAGCACGAGCGCATCCGCTACATCCAGTCGACCATGGGCGGCAAGGCCCAGCCGCAGATCCACGCCCAGGTATTGCTGAGGCAGTGGGCGGGCGAATCGCCGGCGTCTGCGCTGCTGGGCCCGCGCTGGATGATCGTGCAGGACGACCAGGGTGCCGATGTGGCCGTCATTGAACAGTCCGTGGATGCCGGGACGCGGGAGCAGTTGGCCGCGAGCCTCGGCAGGACCCGCATGGAGCCGGACTTCACCGACGGGCTGGGGCACATGCAGCTGGTCACGGTGGATTCCGCCGGCGCTCCGGTGGCGGCCAGCGATCCCCGATCGGACGGATCCGGACGCTATGGACCGCTCGGATGACGCTGACGGAAAGGCGTCCGGCAAAGAGTGCCCGGCGCGGCTGGCTGCTTCCCGATCCGCTCCTCTTGACGGTGCTCTCGTTCGGCACGGGCTTCCTTGATGCCCTGACCTACCTCGGACTGGACCGCATTTTCGGCGCCAACATGACCGGAAACCTGATCCTGGTGGGAATCGGACTGAGCGGGGACTGGGCCGAATTGATCCACCCGCTGGTCGCCCTCCTCGCGTTCTGCGTCGGATGCATGGTGGCGGGCCTGTGCAACAGGCTGCTGGAGGCAACAAAGCGGGGATCCCCGGCCCCACGGATGCTGTTCCTCACCACCGGGGTGCTCCTGGCCGCGAGCACCGCCCTCGCTTTCATGAACGGGGGCGGATCTTTGGGACTGGTCATCACCGCCCTCATCGGGGTGGCCATGGGTTGCCAGAGCCTCGCCGCGAGACTTCTGGCGGTCCCCGAGATCAACACCGTGGTCGTCACCTCCACGCTCTCGCAATTCTTCGCCGAGGCCGGAGCGGGCCGAACCTGGCGCAAACGGCGTGTTTCGGCGCGCCAGCTGGCAGCCGTTGGAAGCATGCTGGGCGGCGCCATCGTCGGTGCGGCCGTCGTACCCTTTGCCGGCCTCACGGCCCTCGCCGTTCCCACCGCCCTGGTTCTCCTGATGGCTCTTTTCTGCCGGCGGCTGGAACCCCAGGCGTCCTGACACCTGCCCGCTGCGAGCCCGATCGAGAAAGGGGAAAGAACCAGAGGCTGCCCTGACGGAACAAGCCTCACGTCGATTGCACCAATTCTTCCAAGAACAGGAAATCCAAATGTCTGAGTACAACGCGCCAACCGGAGCGGTGAACCACGCCGACCGGATTGACGACGACGGCGGCAAGCCCGCCAAATGGAAAATTGTCGGCCCCGGGCTCGTCGTAGCGGCCACCGGCGTGGGGGCTGGGGACATGGTCGCCACCCTGGTGGCCGGCACCCAATTCGGTTACCAGCTCTTCTGGGCCGTCATCGTCGGTGTCGTCATGAAGATCGTCCTGGTCGAAGGCGCCGGACGCTACACCCTGGCCACCGGCAAGACCATCTTCGAAGGCTGGCTGACACTCGGCCGCTGGACCACGTGGTACTTCGGCCCGTACATCATCATCTGGGGCTTCGTCTACGGCGCCACCGCCACCTCCGCGGCAGCGCTGCCGCTGGCCGCCATGTTCCCGGTGCTCCCGCTGTGGGCGTGGGCCATCCTGAACAGCCTGGCCGGCTTCGTCATGATCTGGTTCGGCAAATATGCCACCTTCGAGAAAATCACCGCAGCGCTGGTCGGCATCATGTTCGTCACCGTCGTGGGCCTGGCCATCATTGCCGTTCCCAACATCCCCGAAATGCTCAAGGGGCTGATCCCCTCGATCCCGGCAGAAGGCGGCCTCCTGTCCACCCTGGCCCTCGCCGGCGGCGTCGGCGGCACCATCACGCTGGCAGCCTACGGCTACTGGCTGCGTGAAAAGGGCTGGTACACCCCCAAGTGGATGCGTGTCATGCGCATCGATAACTCCATGGCCTACGTCATGACCGGCATCTTCGTCATTGCCATGCTGATCGTCGGCGCGGAGGTCGTCCGCTCGGCCGGAGTCTCCATCAGCGGAAGCGATGAGGGCCTGCTGGATCTGGGCAACGTCCTCAACGATCGCTACGGCGAGGTCGTCGGCACCGCCTTCCTGGTCGGCTTCTGGGCGGCGTCGTTCTCCTCCATCATCGGCGTCTGGAACGGCGTGTCCCTGATGTTCGCCGACTTCTGGGGCCACATGCGCAAGAAGCCCTCCGGCCATCCGGACACCCGCGTGGGGGGCAAGTACTTCAAGTTCTATGTGCTCTGGCTGACCTTCCCGCCCATGCTGCTGTTCATCATGGGCAAGCCGATCGCGCTGATCCTGGCCTACGGCGTCCTCGGCTCGCTGTTCATGCCGTTCCTTGCCCTGACCCTGCTCGGCCTCCTCAACGGCAAGCGGATCCCGAAGGCGTGGGCCAACCGACTGCACACCAACATCGCGCTGGGCATCTGTGCCCTGCTGTTCGGCGTCCTCGGTATCCAGCAGTTGGTCAAGTCGATCGCCCCGCTCTTCGGCGGCTGACACCCAGGGTGAGGTGGCTCAGCGGCTGCACACCCCGCCGGCACGCACGGCGGGGTAGCCGGCCATGGCCGCCACAGCAGACCCGAGGCAAAGACGCCTCGGTATTCATGGGAAGTAGTTACGCCCGGAAGGCCCGCAACGTCGCGGGCCTTCCGTCTTCCCTTGGTACGGCTCCCGCTTTTCGTGGGGGCGCCGGCATTAAACTGCCGGTTCAGCAGGTTCGGGGCAACGATGCCGTGCTCGCCCTGCTAAGAGTTGCAGCGTTTCTTCCGCCGGACGTTGCAGACCAGCCGCAGCGAACGCGGCATTCGCCTGCAGCCGCCGCAGATCCGGTCAGGCCAGCCAGCGCCGCCAGCGTGACTGCTCCGGTTCCGGCGTCGGTTCCGGCTCCGGCTCCTCGCCCAAGGCCAGCGCAGCCTCGACGATGTCGTCCTCGGTCAGCGTCATGACGGCCTCACGATCGAGCGCATCGAGACTTCGTTCCTCGTCCAGCGACAGCCGCAGCGCCTGGCGGTTGAGCGACTGCTCGAACAGCGTGCGGGCGAACCGTGCGTTGCCGGAGTCCTCGCCCGCGTGGAGCCCGGTGAAAATGCGGCGCAGCATCTGGTCCGCACCCGGCTCCAGCGTGTACTCGTGTTGGGCCAGCATCTGGTGGAAGATCGTCTGGAGTTCGTCGATGGAGTAGTCGGGGAACGTGATCTCGCGGGCGAATCGGGAGCGCAGTCCGGGGTTCGAGAGCAGGAAGGACTCCATCAGTTGCGGGTAGCCGGCCACGATCACGACCAGGCGGTGGCGGTAGTCCTCCATCCGCTTGAGCAGGACCTCGATCGCCTCGGGGCCGAAGTCCGCCCGGCCGTCCTCCGGGGCCAGCGCGTAGGCCTCATCGATGAACAGGACGCCGTCCAGCGCACGCCGGATCACCCGGTCCGTCTTGATGGCGGTCGCGCCGACGTACTGCCCCACCAGGCCCGAACGATCGACCTCGACCAGATGGCCTTTCTGCAGTAGACCGACCGCGCGGTACATCTCTGCCAGGAGCCGCGCCACGGTGGTCTTGCCCGTGCCCGGGTTTCCGAGGAACACCAGATGCTGTGATGTGGCCACCTCCGGCAGGCCGTGCGCCTTACGGCGGGCCTGGACCTGGAGCAGTGCGACGAGGGCCCGCACCTGTTCCTTCACGGTCCCCAGTCCGACCAGCGTGTCGAGCTCGGCCTGCACCTCGGACAGCGGCCGGGCCGGCCCGGGCCTCGCACCGATGCGATCGCCGACCAGGTCGTCGACGCGCTCCGAACCGTGCAGCTTGAGCTGATCGGCCAGATGGCCGATGGTTTCGCGCAGGTCGTCGAGCGGATTGCGGCTGGGAGCCATGCACCCACTGTAGTACCCGGTTCCCGCACGGGGTGGGGTGGCCTCACTAGTATCCCCCTTTTGCCAGTGGTTCACGCGACACGGGAGTCTCCGTTTGATAATGCGGGTACTGGCCGGAGAACAATGAGGAGATTATCCCTGCCGATCAGCTCCGTCCCTGACGGCTTGGCTCTGTAATACCTACAGATGTCCAAACAGGGGAAACCCTGGACGCAGGTTGTCCGTAGTTCGCAAGCTGCCATCCTAGGCCCCTCGTTGGCCCTGCAAATATCCGTCTGGATGCGAAGGCTGACCCTTGCGCGGCCGCCGAATGGTGGATAAGTGCGAATGATTTACTTGGAGGCCGGACACCGCTCCAGGATTTGGAAAACGGAATGCTCTCTGAATCTGTCATTGGCCAGCTCCTGACTAACTAAGGGCAACCGATCGTGCCGTTCGGCTGTGGAGTTCCGCCCAGTCTGCCTGAGGCTGCGGCGGGCTTGAGGCATCAGCACACGACAGGTAGGACGTGGGGACGATTCACGGGCCCCTCCCCTAGGTTGACGAAAGGTAGCTTATCGGCGTAAAAACCAGCCTAAAGCAGGGAAGTTTCCCGCCCGGAAGACGACCCGGCCCCGGGGATGGGAGCTGGACAGCTTTGTGCAGACCGACGGAGCGCCGAAAAGTGCCACGTTGCTGAACTGGTCCCCCAAAAGTTGGACTATTCCTAACTACTGCAGGACTGATAAGAGAACAGCGGCTCCGACGATGAGGCAGGCCATGCCAAGGGCACTTAGGCCGAGAAGCCCTGTCCGCTGTACGTCAAGGGGCCACCTTTCCGTCGCGGATTTCTGTAGGCAAATATGGCCGTGGGCATGCCAAGCAAAATACCAGTGCTTATGAGTATCAAAGCCGTCTGCATGGGGTCATGATATTGGCCGTAGGTTGGAGAAAGACTCGCCTTCCGGCTGGGCTTCAAGCTACCCGCGCAGCCCTGAAAACACTACGCTTTGCCCTACCTAACCCATCTCGGTTCGCGGCTAAGAGAATCCAGGCCGGGAGCAGCAGGACTGCACGGTAAAGGAGGCCTTCTTGGATGGAGACTCGGGCATTCCGGACTGGTTGCTTCCGGCGTGGCTGCTGGTTTCTGTCGTACTGATTGCGGCAGCTGCAGTACGCGGCCGGAGATCCAGGGCGACTGCTGCGTCCCGGGAAGTCCACGTAGAAGGTGTGAGGGCCTCTAGAGAGTTCACGGTGACCATCGGGCTGGAGACGTTGCACGAAGAACTTCGTTCAATAGTGTGCAGCCAGAACAGATTTTCACGGATCAAGGCGGTCCCCGGCGGGATGATCATCAACACACGGATCAACTTTTGGAGCTGGGGCGAGGTCATCGAAATCAAAAATTATGAGACAAGCGCAGGCACCAGAGTTTACGCATCTTGCCGGCCGCGGTTGCGAACCACCGTGATCGACTATGGGCAGGGCGCCCGCGACTTGAGCCTGCTGACCGGTCTCCTGTGGGAACGAGTCGGATCACGTGATCTTGACCCCGACCGCTAATTCCTCCACGAGATCTCGATGACCAACGGTCAGCTTCTCTTTCCGTGACGTGGCAGGCCGGCCGCGTTAATGCCGTGGATTTTGGTCGTGCGGTTGGGTAGCGGCCACAGCTGATTCACTGCCACCACCCGATCGAACTCATTCGGAGCTGTGTCGGCCCGGGAATGGACGCTGAGGACGCCGGCGTTGTTGACAAGGCCGTCGAGCCGACCATGCTCAGCGGATATCTCCTCGATGACGTTTTGCCCAACTTGCTTCATCCGACACATCCTTTTAAGCAGTTCCTCGATCACCAACCTGGCTTCAAGCCGAACTACTGGAGCGCCAATGTAGCGATGGATGCCGTCGGCGAACGAGACGTGGGAGAGGGAACCCTTGATTTCCCGGGAGACATCAAACTTTTTTGGATCTTCCCAATGCCGTTCATCCCGATTGCCGGAGACCAGCAAGTCACCGTCGCGCCCTTCATAAGCGCTCCCACAGTTGCTCGAACGATACTCCCTGCGCCGGTCAGGGGCTGCCACCCGCTTCGCCCAGACCCTTCGCTACGCGAGGAAGAAGCCACCAAGGCACGTCCGTCAGTCCGCCCCGTCCTACTCCTTTGGGGTTCATCAGTCCTCCCCTGTATCGGGGTTGGACGGGGCGCGATGCTGGGCGCTCTCACTCTGTTGGTGCCATGGATGGGCGAGCCTAGCTGTCAGACTGACTCTTTGTCCATCTCTGGAGGATCAGACAGTGATGATCGATCGCTCCCTCCAATCTTCTGATAGTCGTCTGCCCTACGGATCTTGATAATCGATGCGATGACCACGCCCACGGCGACTGCCAAGAGGGGGATCAGGACCAAGGCAATGTTCTCGCCGGGTTGCCCGCCGACGACCAACTCGAAGTTCATGAATCCGTAGACGGCAATCGCAATCAGGAACAGCGCGGAAGTAAGCGGTGCAATGAGCGTCTTCCAGATGTTTTCCCCGGAGCTTCTGTCTTTGAACTTGAACCATACGATGACGGAGATGCTCACAAGAGCCATGGAGACGATGATCCCCATGCTGCCAAGTCCAGCAAGTTGTCCGTACAGAGTGGATGGATCACTGCCGGTAGCCACAAGAATCAAGAGGGTGAAAGCCGAAAACACCGAGACGGTTGTCGACGCCCGAGCAGGGGACTTAAACTTCGGATGCACCGTGCCAAGAGTCCGCGGGAGTCCACCATCGACGCCGATGGTGAAGACATACCTCGTCGAGGCGTTATGAATGGACAGGGTGGCAGCCAGAATTGCTGTGATCACCAGCACGCCTATAGCGTCTGTGAACCATCTGCCGATGAACTGCTCTGCGGCGATGGAAAACATTGCCTCCGGCTGCTCGCTCGCTGTGGTTTCAGCCGCCCCAAAGGCGCTAACCAGCATCCACACCGATGCGGCGTACATCAATCCGATGAAGAGGAGAGAAATGTAGGTCGCCCGGGGCACCGTGCGGTCAGGGTCTTTGACTTCATCTCGATAGAGGGCGGTGGCCTCGAAGCCAATGAACACCAGAATCGCGAACAAGAAGCCGACCAGGGGATTGCTGCCTGAGAACTCGGCAAGGTTAAACGGCTGGAGGCTCAACCCTTCTGCGCCGCCCTGCGAAGCAACGGCGAAGTTGAAGAGTAGGAGGAGCCCCACTTCGACGAACATGACCACCATCAAAACGCGCGCGGAAACGTCCACGTTGAAGTAACCCAGGAAGGCAACAAGAGCCAAGGTCGCTAACGCGCCAATCGACCAGGGGACTTCAGGCCCCCCGAAGCGTGTCACGATGTCTGTCAACGTCATCCCGGCGAAGACGTACACTCCGATGCCAATGATGGGGTAGGAGATCGCTGCCAAGAATGCGGCACCCAGCCCCATTCGCCGGCCGAGCCCTGCCGTGATGTATGCATAGAACGCACCCGTGCGAGGCATGCGTCGTGTCATTGCCATGTAGCCGACAGCGAAGACTAGGAGTCCAGCGGTAACCACGAGGAAAGCAGTGGGGGCCGTGTTGCCAACGACCATGATGGTCAACGAGAAGTAACCGGCCATGGTGACTAGAGGGGATGAGAAGGCTAGAACGCTGAGCACAAGCTTCCAAGTACCCATGGTCCCTGAGAGACGGTCGCTGGGACCAGAACTCTTGTCTTGCATTGTGGGCTCAAGGGGAACCGACATGATGAGAGGCCCTTCCTGGCGGATAGCGGAGAAACGGACTGGACGTTGAGAGGCGGATGGGAGTCAGAGCCTGCATGATGCGACGGAATCAGGTTCGCGGCACCCGTGGCTCGTATGGCGTAGATTAACGATCGTTAAGGGATTACCTGTGAGATGATTTTCCATGATGATGGGGTCCCAACCAATCGAGCCCGACGTATTGCATGTTGATCAAATCCCTGGACAGCGGGCCTGCAGCCCTTCGTGACAGTGCGGCACCGGTCCGATGCCGCTGAGTCCACGACGCGCAGGCCATCTGAGGGTCCAAGCACGCAAACTCCTTACTGCTGAGTGCCGTCGTCGGGATTTTGAAACCGGTTCTCACCGAGACAGCAGCAGCGCTTCGCCTTGGCCGCCGCCGCCGCACAGTGCCACGGCTGCTTTGCCAGTGCCGCGGCGCATGAGCTCGTGCACGGCGGAGACAACGACCCGCGCCCCGGAGGCGCCGATCGGATGTCCGAGTGCGATCGCTCCCCCGTTGACGTTAACTATGTCCATGCTGAGGCCGAGTTGTTCCGCCGAGTGCAGGGCAACGGAAGCGAACGCCTCGTTGATCTCGACGAAGTCCAGATCCGCTACTGTCCATCCCGCCGTTTTGAGTGCTTTGCTGATCGCGCGGGCCGGTTTGTCCGGCAGGGAGGTGTCGGGGCCTGCGCTCTGTCCCGGGGCACCGAGCGTCGCAAAAATCCTGAAGCCGTGAGTCTCCGCGTAGCCGCGGGTGGTGAGGACGACAGCGGCGGCACCGTCACTGAGTGGGGAGGCGTTGCCGGCGGTGACCGTGCCGGTTGGGGAGAATGCTGGCCTGAGCCTGCCGAGTGACTCCTCGGTGCTATTGGCGCGCACGCCCTCGTCGGTTTCGGCGAGTTCGGCCTCCCCCCGGTGCTGGGGCACCTTGACGGGGATGATTTCAGCGTTGAAGAGCCCGGCGGACTGGGCGGCCGCCGCGCGGCGATGGGAATCGGCGGCGGCTTTGTCCTGATCGGCGCGAAGGATGCCCATCGCATCATTGGCACGGTCAGTGGCCAGACCCATGCTTATCTGGTCAAAGGCGTCCGTGAGGCCGTCATGAGCGGCGGAGTCTATTAGCGCCGCGTCCCCATAAAGGTGCCCGCGGCGGGAATCCCGCAGCAGATGCGGGGCGTTGCTCATGGATTCCTGCCCGCCGGCGACCACCACCTCGGCTTCTCCAAGCCGCAACAGGCGGCTTGCCTCGATGATGGCGCTCAGCCCGGATAGGCAGACCTTGTTGACGGTGGCCGCGTGGGCGCCGAGGGGGACGCCTCCGGCGAGGGCGGCCTGCCGGGCAGGATTCTGTCCGGATCCTGCCTGGAGCACTTGTCCCATGATGACCGCTTCGACGGCATCCGTTCGGATCCCCGCCTGGCCCAGCGCTCCTGCGATCGCTGCGCCACCGAGCTCAACGGCGGACAACGGTGCCAGCTGGCCCACCAGCTTGCCCTGCGGTGTCCGGGCGGCACCGACAACGACTACGTCGGTACTGTTTTTCATTTTTCTCCTTGAACGGGTGGTAGCCGAAAGCCCGGGAGCGGCAGTGGGCCCTGGCTGTGGCTTAGCTCGAAACAGCAAAGGGCACGCAGCTCCCGTTGGAACGCGGTGCCGGTTTCCCCAGCAACAGGGTCAAGCCTCCCGTATGGAGGGGGTAGTTGGCGTTGAGGATCATTCACAGTTCGATCTGCTCTGGCCCGGCCCCTACACCCTCGTCCTGCATTGCGGTGATTTCCTCGGCCAGCGCGGCCAAGATCCGGCCAGGACGGGTACCGGCATCTGTAAGGTGAGATGCGGCCGCCGACCTCTAGATAACCAAGCTGTCCCCCAGCCACGAGCCTCGTGATGCTGCTACAGATCCTGAAGCGCTGGGGATAGCTCTCGGGCACGTTCTCGCAGATGTGCAGCTGAACGGCTCCTGCGCGATCATTCTCTGGTTCGATCAGTTAAACGTCGTGCAGGTCGGCTTTTGAGCCGACCTGCACGATTTCTGAGGGGACTCAGCTGGTCACGGAGGCTGCCTCGCGTGACTTCAGACCCATGATGGCGCGGGTCTCCGCGGGAGTGGCGACCCGGCGACCGACGACCTCGGCCAGCTGCTGCGCGAGCCGGAATGCCTCGAGGTTGCTGCTGATCCGATCATCGCGGTGGGGCCACTTGAAGTACGTGTCCTCCATGCCGACCCGGATGTGCAGACCCATCAGAGCGGCCAGAGTCGCTAGGTGAGTCGAGGCCCGACCGGCGGCACACACCATGATGACCGCCTCGGGGTCGACATCGCGGATGGCTTCGACTGTTCGGGTCAAGCCTGCCACCATCTGTCGCGGGTTCTCCATCGGGCTGCAGCCTGGCAGCGCCGGCAGGACCAGCCATACCGCGCCGCTCTTGATGAGCCCAGACTTAAACAGGTACCGGTCGGCGTTGGAGACATCCGCATCCGTGTAGACCGCGATCTCCGGAACCGAACCGGCCTCCAGGATCTTGCGGGTCTTCTCCAGCAGGATCGGGGTCGGTTTCACGAACAGCGAATCACCCACGTAGGTGGCGGTACTGTTGATCGGAGCGGCGTCCAGCAGCCCGGACTCGAGGACCTGCTGCATCTTCTCCCACTCGCCGTCCAGAGCCGGAACCAAACAGGCGTCCACGGGAACTTCGGGGAATTCCTCGTGCAGCGGCGCAATGACGGCCTCGAACCGCTCCGGGGATAGCACGTTGTACCCATCCTCATCCCTGACGTGGATGTGGATCGCACTCGCCCCGGCAGCTGCGACTTCCCGTGCCGACGCCAAAATCTCATCGGGGGTGATGGGCTGGTTCGGGTTCTGGTCGCGACGGAAGAAGGCACCCGTGATCGCCACTGACACGATCATCTGCTCCGGGATCTCCTCCCACGGCTCCGAGATCGGAGCGTCGTGGTAGCACGTACTCTCCAAGTCCATCACGGTCGGGATGCCGTACGGGCGCCAGATCATCTTCTGGTTCTCCCTGGCTACGCCCTTGGAAACCCGGTTCCAATCGATGTTCGTCATGATGCTCCTTTGGTTTCTTCTCTGAAGTGGATGCATCGGAGAACCTCCACACAGGTTCCCGAATACGCCCTCGACTGCTCTTTATTGAACATTAATTAATGAGTGTTGGTCAAGGGGTCTTGGTAGTTCTCTGCCAACTGCTTAATTCCCTAGGCTGCCCGTAGATCCTGCAACAACTTCGCCGCGCCGACTACACGACGGCGCAACCCCCGCACCCCAGGTGCCTCAGACAATGCGTGCAGATGCCGATTCGCGGGAGACCAGCATCTTCTTCGTCGAGCAGATCGCCTCCGTTTTACGGCGACGAATGGATCTTTCTGGATACGCTCGGGCGCCTAATGAGCGCTTACGGCGGTGGCGGCAAGCAGGTCGCGGATTCTGGCCGGTTCGACGATTTCACCGTTCAGCGTGCGGTAGGCGGTCATGCCTCCCCCACCCGCAGATACCTTCCGCAGTGCAGTGAAGAAGTCACTGGGTCGTAGCACCTCAGGCGAGACCGCGCCGGGGCCCGGCACCTGGCCGGCCAGGGCGATCAGCGCGCCGGCGGCGGCTGGTGTGCCCGTGGCATCGTCCTGCGGCATTTGGCCGCCTGACTTGAACACGATCCCCTCCGCGCCGACGCGAACGTCGACGATTAGGCCTGACCCGACCGATGGCCGGTCGCGGTACTGGGCCAGAAACGTGTCGAACGTGTCCGACATGACTTTGCCACTGTCTGCAGTCTCGGGCAGCCTCGACAGGAGCCACCCAAGGTGGGTGAAGTCCTCGGGGATAAGACCGCCTCGATTCACCACGCGTGTCGCGCGGGTAAACAAGGGAAGGGTGAGAACCTCGGGATGGCTCAATGTCAAGACCAACTGCTCGCCAATCGGCTCGGGGAACTCGACGCGTTGCGGATTTAGCGCCTCCCATGCCGGTGTTCCCCCGAACTCGGGGATTGCTGTCGCGAATGAATGCGCGAAGTGCGGCACGACCGCGCCCGACATGTCGTTGGCATCGACACACCAGGTGATGTCTACACTCGCTTCGCCCGGTGGGAGTGCGTCGAGCGCGAGCCGGACCAGCACGTTCGTCGTTCCCGGCGCGGATCCCATGCCGATGAGGGCAGTCACTCCGGCCGTCACTGCTGCATCGTTCCGCTGGAGCAGCAGGGCCGTTGCATCCGCGTCGTCGCAGATATCAACGTAGTCCGTGCCGGCCGCGATGGCTGCGTCGAGGATAATCGGGCCGAGCTTGAAGTATGGACCCGTGCAATTCAGCACCAGATCAGCGTCTGCAAGAACACGGTGCAGCACGTCTGCTTCCGCGATCAGATCGAACTGCCGCAGCTCTACCGGGTGGTTTCCGGCGACGATCGCCTCCGGATCACGGAAGGCGCGATCGCAGGCAATGATGCGAATCGCTTCCTTTGCTCGTCCTAGTCCCCGCAGCACTCCGGATGCCTGTGCGCCAGCGGCGCCGAGAAGGACAACTCGTTTTTCTGACATAGCCCTACCTTTGGTTTGGTGTCGGCCCGCAGAGGGGCAACGGTCATACATTTGTTGGCTGATTCCGGATAGCTCCGGTTCAATGCCCGGAACTGCCTCATCCGGGTCATTGAGCGCGGTCAGGAATTTGCCGCGGCGCGCCGTGCAGAGGTAGCGGCCTCGTCGACAGCTAGCCCGTCTGGCCCGTCGGTGAAGACGACTCCATAGGTTGCGGTGGCGTGCTCGCGGGTCTCCCATCGCTCGTTGACATCGTGCAGGACCAGGGCAGGGTCCCGGTCGAGGGGAGAGCCGTAGCCTCCTCCGGAGGCATCGATCCCGATGATAGTCTCGCCCGGCTGAAGGTGGACCGTCGCGGCGTTCGGCAGGCGTTCCCGGGTACCGTCGGCCCGCTCAATCCACGACTCGGCACGGCGGCCATTCTGCCCGTTGGCGACCCCCTTTGCGGGCTCGACTTGGCCGTCGCAAAGGTAGATCACGGTCACCGGTCCGTTCGTCGGCGTGTAGGCCAGTTCGAAGGCGGGACCGCCGCGGAACCTGCCCGCACCGGCCGAGTCGGGAAGGATGCGCATGTAGCGGTGTCGGATCGGCATCTTGATCTCATCGATCTCCACCGAGTCTCGGTACATGAGCCCGCTCACGCACGGAACGCCGTAGGTCAGCCACCCGTCGGCGAACGGACTTGCTGGTCCGCCGTTTGCGGTCACGCACACCTGATTCACGAAGGCGCTGTTCGTACGATGGTCCATGCCCGAGAGAGTTGCATAGCCAACACCGACACCGACGGCCCCTTCCGCTACACCATGGTTCTCGCCGAGCTGTACGAACGCTGCGCCGACGGCGTTGATGAGGCGATCGGTGACGTTTGTGGTCGCGACCGAGCAACTGTGCGGGAACTTCGGCTTGCCGACCGCCGAACCCTCGTTCATCGCGATCCGTACCCGGCGAAACGCACCGGAGTTTTTCGGGATGTCCGCCGTTAGTGCATTGAAGATTCCACCGAATACTGCCGCTGCCGTCGTCGACTCGGTCAGGTTCAGGCCGCAGTCGACGTTCGGTCCGTTCTCGGTGAGATCGACGTCGATCATCCTGTCGCGGGGGTTGATGTCGATGATCACGGAGAAGTCGAGGCCGTCGGGAAGGTATGGCTCGAAGGCGTCGTGCCGGCCGGTGTTGCGAATCGTCGCCCCAGGCAGTTCGGCGATGGCTGAGGCCATGACCGTTTCCGAGTAGTCCAGCCAGTCCTTGATGAACTGCTTGACCCGATCCATGCCGTACTTGGCAACGAGTTCCTTCAGGCGCCGCTCGGCGACGCGGGCCGCGCCCAGCTCCGCCAAGAAGTCTCCATACCACTGGGACGGCACCCGGATGCGCGAACGGCACATTCGGATGACATCGTCGATGTTCTCGTAGCCCGACTGGACCTTGACGACGGGGAAAATTACGGCGCCCTCTTCATAGACGTCTCGGGCGGCGGCGTGGTACGTCGTCGGAATGGAGTTTCCGACATCGGCCTGGTGGGCTTTGGCGACTGCCGTGAAGAGATGCTCACCGTCGATGACAACCGGGACCAGGACGGTGTGGTCGGCCGCATGCGAGTTACCGGTGTACGGGTCATTGTCCAAGAAGGCGTCTCCCGCGCGCAGTTCGGGATGCGCCCGGCGCATCGCTGCGGCCTGGAGTTGGGTGCCGTAGATGTGCACCGGCAGGCCCTCGGCGGCGGCCAGCAGTTCGTCGTCGCTGGTCAAGATGGCGCACGAAAAGTCGCGCGCACTGTTGATCACCGCAGACCTGGCGGAGCGCAGCAGGGTGTTGGTCATCTCGCGGACAATGCCGTCGATCTTGTTTGCCATGATCGCCGTCTGCACGGCGTCGAAGGCCGGCGGGGCGTTTAGTCCCTTCCCTCCGGAACCCTGGGTTTCGGTGGCTTCGAA
The DNA here is from genome assembly GCF_059090935.1 of Arthrobacter sp. Y3223166. Classification (NCBI taxonomy): domain Bacteria; kingdom Bacillati; phylum Actinomycetota; class Actinomycetes; order Micrococcales; family Micrococcaceae; genus Arthrobacter; species Arthrobacter sp. Y3223166. The sequence continues at coordinate 240,753 of NZ_JBNHGE010000001.1, forward strand.
TGCGGGTGCGCTCATGCTGCTCCCTCCTCAATCTGCAGTAGGTAGTTGCCCGCGTCGGATACCCGGGCAGCCATGCCGGGGAAAATGACAAGGGTGGTGGTGGGTTCTTCGACGATCGCGGGGCCTAGTACTCGGGCCCCGGGACGGAGGTCGTCCGGCTTGTACACGGGTGTGTCCACGGAGCCGTGCTCACCGAAGTAGCACGTGCGCGAGCGGGTCGACACTGCCTCGTGGTCTTCACTGGACTGGCGCGAATCCTTCACGCTGGGCAGTTCAATCGTGATTCGTGCCGTCCAGTTGAGGAACTCAATATCACTGCCGATGTCGCGCACGGCGTAGACGCGTTCATGTAGATCATGGAAGGCGGCGAAGAGCGCTTGTTGGTCCTCATTGTTGTTGAACTGGTCGCCCGGCAGCGGAACATCGATAGACCAGATCTGGCTTTGGTAACGGGCTTCGACGCTGTACTCAACACGGTAGTGCGGGTAATGGTCCCCGAATCCGGCAGCGAAGTCAGTCAACGACTCGGTGAGGCCGTTGAGCACTCCGTTGACGCCCTGGGCGTCAAAGCCGTGCGCAGTCGTGATAAGTGCTGCGGATTGCTCCTTCACGATGTCGGCGAAGTGCATGCCGGATGCAGACAGCGCCGAGGCTAGCTTCGGCAGCACAACCCGCTTGCAGCCGAGCTCCTGCGCGATCTGCATGATGTTGAGCCCGGCAGCGCCGCCGCCTGCGACGAGGGTGCTCTCCTGCGGGTTGAGTCCCTGCCCGATCGTGATCTCGTGCACGGCCTTGACCATCGACTGGCTTGCGATGGTGATGATGCCCCACGCGGTTTCTTCGATCGTCAGGTCGAGTTTGCCCGCCACCTGGCCCACAGCTTCGCGGGCCGCAGCTGCATCGAGGGTCATCCGGCCGCCCAAGAAGTAATCCGGGTCGAAGAAACCGAGAACGCAGGCCGCATCCGAAACCGTGGGCTCGAGTCCACCGTTTCCGTAGCAGGCGGGGCCTGGCTCGGAACCCGCAGACTGCGGGCCGACACGCAGCAACCCGCCGCTGTCGACCCAGGCGATGGACCCACCCCCGGCTCCGAGCGAACGGATGTCGACGGAGGAGATACCGAGCAGATCGCCTTCCCACTGCGGGCCGATCCAGGTGTCGCGTGTCTTGACCACGGCCCCGTCTCGGGAGATCCCCACATCGAAGGTCGTTCCGCCTGTATCTGCGACGATGATGTCCTCGCCGAGATCCTCAGCCCCGGAATAGTGCAAGGCTGCCAACGGTGCCATGGAGGGGCCGCTGCGCGCCGCGTGGATCGGGGACTTAATGACTTCCTCAATGCTCATGACACCACCGAGGCTGGTTGAAACGAGGATGCGATCGGTGTACCCGAACGCACGCAGGTCCTGTTCCAGTTCCCGGAAGTGCCGCTGCATTAGCGGCTTCAACGAAGCGTCGATCGCCGCAGCCGAGGTGCGTCGGTACTCGCGAATGATCGGGGCGATTTGGTGGGACAGGGTCACGGGAACATCGGGAGCCAGCTCCTCAATGATCTCGGCAGCACGCAACTCATGGGCGGGATTGACCACGGACCACAAGAACGCGACAGCGATCGCCTCCATACCGTCAGCCAGGAGCCGCTCAATGGTGGCGCGCAGGTGCACCTCGTCAAGCTCATCCACGACGTTCCCATCAGAATCGATGCGTTCGCGGACCCCCGCGGTGCGGCGGCGAGGGATGTATGGCTCCGGGTAGGGCTTCGAGAAGTCGTGGCCATCGTGCTTGCCACCTTCCTTGAGCACGAGCACGTCCTCGAACCCCGCCGTCGTCAGCAATCCCGTCCGGGCGGTATTACGTGTCACGATGGCGTTTGTCGCCCGAGTCGTCCCATAAATGAACAGGTCCGTGTCGGCGATGAGTTCCTTCGCCGTCAATCCGAGCTGCTCCGCAGCGAAGCCCAATGCCTGCGACATGCCCGTAAAGACCCGATCATGCGTCGTCAGAGACTTCCCGATCAGCGGTTGAGGGCCCCCTCGCACCACGACATCGATGAAGGTTCCGCCCGTGTCTGCCGATATCTGGTACCCCATCCGGCACTCCTTCGTCCTGAGGATTTGCCACGTCTTCTCCGACGTGTTTGAGCCTATTCTTTAACGTTAAGTAAGGAAGTGTCAAGGAACACACCGAGATCGCTCTTCCGCGATACTGATGCTTGACTGTGCCCCCGTCCCGTACAATATTGAATAAGAGTTAAACGTGATGAACTATGTGTATAGCGATGCCAAGGAGGGGCCGTGAGCCTGTTGGACAAATCAGCGATGCCGATGCCTTTCCCCACACTGCCCGAGGCACTGGAACATTGGGCGGTTGAAAGTCCGGGGCGGATGGCTTTGACTGCCGGCCCCGAGGAACTGACCTACGCCCAGCTTTCCGAGCATGTCGGCCGGTGCCGGTCCTGGCTTCGCGCGCAGGGTGTCTCCGCCGGCGACCGCGTCGTCATCGCGGGATTTAATACCACCTCGTGGGTCGTGCATTATCTCGCCGTGCTGGGCCTGGAGGCGGTCATCGTGCCTGCGAACAACCGCCTGAGTCCCAGCCAGTTCGCGGATCAGGTCGCAACGCTCGGAGCCGCACTTGTTCTGCGGGACGAGGACCATGCTGAGCTCTCCTCTGGCGTGAGCGGGGTTCCCGTGCATGATCTGCACCATGAGCTGCCTGTCGAGCCGATGCCGCTGACGAGCCCGTCGCCGAAAGCTGCCGCGTTGATCAGCTTCACTTCGGGAACCACGGGCCGTCCGAAGGGTGCGACTCTAACGCATGACGCGCTTACTCAAGCCTCGTGGGCGTTCGTGCGGGTCATGCACACCGGGCCGGAGGAATCTACCCTCGTCGTGGTTCCGCTCTTTCACAACACTGGCTTTGTCGACCAGTTAGGTCACATGTTGTTGGTGGGCGGTCGAACGGATCTGTTGCGGAAGTACAAGACCGCCTTGGCGATAGAAGCACTCCGTGCCCGCCCGGTGACTTATCTGGCGGCGGTGCCGAGCATCCACCGGCTCATCATGCTGGCCGAGGGCGCCGACGAAGCGCTCGAGCCCATGCGAATCCTGCTATATGGCGGCTCGCCCATGCCGGCAAGCTGGATCCATGAGTACTTGGAACGGTGGCCGAAACTGCGCCTGTATCACGGCTACGGCTTGACAGAATACGGGTCGGCCATTTCGTTCCTCGGGCCTGAGCACGCCGCTTCGCGCGGAGAGTCCGTCGGCCATGCGGTCCCCGGCACGAGCATCCGCATCGTGGGCGAGAACAACCAGGATGTCGCGCCCGGCGAAGTCGGCGAACTGCTTGTTCAGGGCCCGACCATAATGAAGGGTTACTGGCAGCAGCAAGAACTGACCGCCGCGAAAATCACGGATGGCTGGCTGCGCACGGGCGACCTGGCCCGCGTCGATGAGGAGGGCTTCTACTACATCGAAGGCCGGGTCGACGATGTGATCAATCGGGGCGGCGAGAAGATTCTCCCCACCCACGTCGAAGGGCTAATTGCGGAGGACGCCGCGGTGGCTCAGAGCATCGTCTTCCCGCTACCCGACCCCATCCTGCAGCAGCGCGTCTACGCTGCCGTGGAGAAGAAGCCCGGCCAGCACTTCGATGAGGATCGAATTATGCGACATGTCCAGTCCGCCCTTCCGGACTACGCGGTGCCTGAACGGATTTTCGTCTCCGATGCATTGCCGCGGACGGCAAGCGGCAAGATTGACCGCCGTGCAACGGCGGAGCATTTTTCCGCGCTCGTGATAAACGTAAAGTAAGGCAAGCCCAAAGGCCGCCCTTGGAGGGGAACAACATGACGACGACTACGCAACGTCGGGTACCGAAAAAAACACCCGGGCGAACTAATGGTGATGCACGGGGTCAGGTCGGACGGGACCGCGTCATGGCCGAAGCGACCAAGATGTTCCTCAGTGTCGGGTACGCAGGCACGAGCTTGAAACGGATCGCCGCCGAACTAGGTGTTTCCGCTCCCGCCCTTTACTGGTACTTCCCGTCGAAGGAGGATCTATACATCGAAGTCATAGAGGCTTCGATGCGCGATTTCGTTGATTTCGTCCGGGCGGCCACGACATCGACGGATCCCGTCGAGCAGCTCGAGCAATTGGTGCGAGCTCACGTGATTTGGCAGCTTGATCAGACGGAGTCCGCTCGTGCGTTCGACCTAAGCCGCGTTCAGAGCCCAAATATCCCGACCGAGCGGTTCGAGCCGACGCGCCAACTCCAAATTGAGTATCGCGGCGACGTGCGACTTCTGTTGCAGCGGGGCCAGACCCTCGGTGTCTTCGACATCGACGATCTCAAGGTGACGGCCTCGGCAATCATCACGATCTGCGAGTACTCCCACACTTGGTTCAACCCCCAAGGGCCGCTGACCAGCACCCAAGTGGCTGACAAGATGGTCGACCTAGCCCGCCGGATGGTCGGGGTCAAAGCCATCGAGCAGGAGGCCGCGAGCCAGCCGGCCAAGCCCCAGTCAACCAATTAGCACCACGAGGATAAACGATCAATCAACTGCCTTGGGTGGCCTGGCCTACCCAAGCTACGACTTCGCTGGAGGATATTATGAGCGCCGAATCTACACGGGAGCTACTGCGTCAGTACCACGAGGCCTGGGGCCGCGGGGACCAAGAGGCCGGCATCGCTTTTTTTGCCGATGACGTCGTTGTGCACATGGGGGGGAACGGGCCGCTCGCAGGTGACTACCATGGCCGCGACGCCTTCGTGAACGACTGGATCGGTCGTGTGAATGACTACGTAGATCGCTGGGAAGTCGGCGACGAGGACGAAATCCTGCTCGTCGGTGATGACGGTGTGCTCATGATGGTTCATGAAGTCTGGGGCAAGGGCGATCGGTCGGTCAAGACGGATCGCCTGGGCTTTTATCGCTTCAAAGAAAATAAGATCGTCGAGTGCTACTTCAGCGACATGAACCAGCCCGAGGTAGACGCCTTCTTCGGTGACCTCAGCTGAACTAAGGCTTCTGGTCGAGAACGCTCGGTGGAGATGTAGCCCGGACCTCGCTCCGGGCTACATCTTCGCTTCCGGGGTCGCCCGGATCCACCCAGGGTGTCCCCATGTTCTTCCGCAGAGGATTAAGCTGCTGCAAGCGGGGGTGTTTTGACGGTCGCGGAGCATGGCGAAGTGGGCAGGGCCGCGGCGTCCGGCCAAGGCAATCGACGCTTATTTGCGGCGTTTCCCCTCGGCGCGTTTCCGGCCGTAGCACTCTTCTTATTCGAAGGGATGGCCGCCGCGGATTGAAGTAGCCGAGCTACCGGTCACCGGTGCGGATCCGGAGTAGAAGGCCATCTCCTGCGGAGACGAAGTCCTTGCCGACGATCGCGGTGACGATCCGAGCTTCCGTACTGAGGCTGCCCGCCGGCGTGAGGTCAGGACGAGGAGAAGAGCCCTCGAGGCCCACTGCGTGGTCACTATCCTGAGCTTGGAAGGCCGTACTGCTTCCAGTCACGTCAGCAGTTGGGTTGGACCGGTTTGAGCCAGCCCCGTCGGGCCCGGGCCTTAGTGGTTCTGGCGGGAGGCGAGCGTTCCGGGTGGGCCATAGGCCGCCGATCGCGAGTTCTTGGCCGCAGGACCTGCCACAGCCGCGGCACTCGGCGCAGATGACGGCGCCGAGGAGTGAGAGGCGGCCGCCATGATGTCAAGACGGCCGCCCCCCGACTGTTCAGGAAAGCCGTACTGTCAGTCCCTCGCAGTTGCGATGCCGGTCGGAAAAGACCCAGTCCGGCTCTCCGACGATCTCGATTTTCTCGGCCCGCTCGGCGAGGACATCGAGCACAGCGCGCATCTCAATCCGTGCGACGGCCTGCCCGCAACAGCTGTGAGTGCCCGCTCCGAAAGCGATGGCCATGCTGGCTGAGGCTGGGCGAGTCCAGTCGAATCCATCGGGATCGCGAAAGACCTCCGGATCGCGGACGGCTGCCCCAAGAATGAACCGAACCATGGTGTTGGGAGGAATCCTGACTCCCCGGATTTCGTAGGGTTCAGTGGTGTATCGATCGACAAGCACCTCTGGCAGGGCACGCCGGAACGCCTCGTTGATGATTGCGGTACGCGTGTCAGGGTCTTCCCGATAGGCCTTCCATGCCTCTGGATAAGCGGCCATGTCGGCCAGTGCCGAGGCCATGGTGTAGCCCGGGTTGTGCGCGGCGGACCCCCACAAAATCTGCAGCGATTCTTTGAGCTCCCGATCGGTCAGGCCACCCTCGTCCGTGATCCTGATCATCTCGTCGATGAGCCCTTCACCGGGGTTCTTTCTCTTCTCCTTGATCAAGCGATCCGCGTTGAACATCATGAACCCAAACCCCTCCCAGGCTCGGGTCTTTTCCTCTTCCGTGGGTTCCCAGCCAAGGGCGTCCATAGTCTGGTTGGTGGCCAGGATGTAGGGCATACCGTCCTCGCGCGGGATTCCGAGCACCGAGGCCATTGCGTCTTGGGCTGGCTGCACACCGAGGTCCCGGTGGGCATTTATGATCCCGTCCGCTCCCATCCTGTCAAGAGCCGTGCGTGCTGACTCGGCGGCTACGTCGCCCATTCCCTTGGCCGCTTTGGGCGTCAGCCATTTGCGGAACGACTTGTGTATCCTGCTGTGCCGCTCGCCCTCGGCGAGCAACACGGAGTTGAGGTTGTTGGCCCAAGGGCTGTCTCCGATCCCTTCCGGAGGCACAGCGACGAGTGAGGCGCTCTTGAGGTGCTCGGTGACGTCATCGTAACGAGTGACGACAATCGTGCCGTCCTCGAGCTGGAGGAGGGGGAACTCTTCGCGCACACGCGCAAACCACGGCCAAGGAGCCTTGACGAATGCCGGGTCCCGCCAAGGCAGGAGGTTCTCGCCAGGGGGTGCGGTGGGCACATGCTGTGTCGTTGTCACGGTGTCTCTTTCATCAGGGTCATACGAGTTGCGTGGCAGGGCGGCCGGGGCAGTGGCGCTGCTTCACGCTTCGACTCGGCCGGCAATCCCTGAGCGCCAGTTTGGCAAATCAGCAATCCACGGGCACTTCTTTAATTGATGTTAATTGGATCACAGGCAGCCGTCAACAGTCGTCGATAAGCCGCTCGTATTCAGGGAGAGACGCACGGGATCCAATCACGCCGGGACCAAGAGTTTGACCCACCACAATGGCCAATACACTTCGGAGGAGGAGCATGTTCGGGATTTTGAGCTGGTTTACCGGGTTTGAGAGCTGATTCGTTGGTGGCGGAGATGATGCCAACCCCGCTTCTTCTCGCCTTCAGTTGCTCATGAACCCTGAGGCCAATCGTTGCGCACCTTGGAGGATCGCCTTTTATGGCCGCCACGTCTAAAGTTAACGTAGATTCAATAAAGACTGTCTAAGGGTGGAGGGGTTCGATGGGCGATATGGACAAGAGACGAGTGGCGGGCAAGGTGGCTATCGTCACCGGGGGAGCCCAGGGCATGGGCGAGGCGCATGTGAGAATGCTGGCACGCCATGGCGCTCAGATTGTCATTGCCGATCTGGATGAAAAGCGAGGAAAACATCTCGCCGATGAGCTTGGCGAAGCGGCAGTTTTTGTGCGCGTCGATGTGTCGGCCCCCGCAGACTGGGAAAACGCGATGTCGATCGCCAATTCGCGCTTCGGGGAGGTGACCGTACTCGTCAACAACGCCGGGATCCTCCTTCTCAACAGGATCGACGACATCTCGCTGGAGGACTACAGGAAAACCATCGAAGTGAACCAAATTGGCGTCTTGCTTGGTATGCAGGCAGTCATCCCCGGCATGAAGCGCGCCGGCCGGGGTTCCATCGTGAACATAGCCTCGAGCGCGGCCATGGTAGGCATGGTAGACAACTTTGCCTATACGGCCTCGAAGTGGGCGGTCCGGGGCATGACCAAGGCTGCGGCTCTGGAATTGGCTCCATTTGGCATTCGCGTCAACGCCATTGCCCCCGGCGAGGTGAACACTCGCATGATCGCGGACCTCGACATACCCGTAGCGGACACCCCTATCGGACGCTTCGGGTCGCCGGACGAGGTCGCATATCTTGCCCTGTACTTGGCCTCAGACGAGTCTAGTTACACGACCGGTGCTGACCACGTCATCGACGGGGGATACACAGCGAGGTAGTACGTATCGCCAGGTGGTGCTCGAGCCCTAGAGTCCGCTCCCCTATCGAATGAAAAACATGAGCATGCTTCACAACCGTTGTCCGGCGACGACTATTCTCGTCGGACGCTTCCCGTCCCATAAGTTCGGCGTCTAAACAGTGCGACAAAGGAGATGCATCAGTGAACAAGGTGAATGAAACCGTCCGCGCTGAGCCTGACGCGCCGTGGGAGATCTTATTGCGTAAAGCCTATGAGGGCGAGGTCGTCGGTGAAGCGATGTACGCCTCGCTCGTGTCGTTGGCAGAAAACGATTACCAGCGGTACGCTGCGCGTCTTCTCGCCGATGTGGAAAGGGAGACCGGTGACATGCTGCTGCCGGTCCTGGAGCGACACGGAGTCTCGTTCGATAGAGACGCTGCCTGGCAGATCGGAGAGGACTTCACAAACGAATCCATCAGTGAGGGATGGTCCGGGTATTTTCGGAAGATAGAGCCACTCGCTGAGGTCGCTCTGAAAGGCATGAAGCGGCTTCACGCAATGAGCGATGAGGCCGATCAGGCGGTAACGAGCCGCGTCGTCGCCCATGAGGAAGCCTTTCTTGAATTCGTGCAGCGGGAGCTGCAAGGCGCCGCTGATCCCGTGGCGCCTTTGGTGAAGTTCTTGGATGAACACCGGCGTCTGACAGACCGTGCGTAAACAACCCAGCAAATTGCTGCGCCTCGTGAGCGGAGGCCCATGGCGCTGGGACAATCGGGCGTGCTGCCGCCCGATTCATCGAGTCCTCGACCGCAGATGCCACGCCTTCCCTAGAAGTCTTGGGATGGCGTGACGTCACCATGGAGCGGCCTTGCTGTGGTGTCCTTGGCAGCCGCCGGGCGATGTGCGAGGCGGCTACCGCGTCGCGGAACCAGCGGCCGGCAGTGCGCTAAAACCTCCCGCCGTCACCAATCGTGATCACGGCAGATAACCTCACTCTTCACCCTCCCCGGCAAAGTGGGGCAAGTGCCCATCTCAGCGGCAAGAGGTCAGTAGCGGTCCGCCGTCCCATCGTGGTGGACCCGAACACTCAGGCGCAAGCATTGCTTGCGCCTCTTCCCGCACTTCAGGCCCTCGCTCGGCTGCATCGCCCGCATGCCTTGGCCTTCAGTTCCCCAAGCGCAGCGGAAGCTTGGTGAAGTGCCGTGAAAAGTCAGTATTGTCCATCTCGAATGGCGCAGCCAACTCGATGGTTTTGAAGCGTGCGGCCACCGTTTCGAAGATGGTACGTGCCTGGCTGCGGGCATACCCTTGGCCGGCGCAGGTGTGCGGACCGAGGCCGAACGACAGGTTCTTGCTGTGGTCCTGGGGGCGGCGGAAGTCGAAACGGTGCGGATCCTCGAAGAAGTCGGGGTCACGGTTTGCGGCCCCCATCATGTACCGAAGCCGCGATCCGGCCGGGATCTGCACACCCTGGATGGTGACATCCTCCAGCGTGGTGCGGTAGAAAGACAACTCAGGCGGGTCGTACCGGACCATCTCGTTGATGATGGCATCGCGGGCGCCGTCTTGATTTCGGAAGGCCTCATAGACCTCGGGCAACTCGGCGAAAATGCGCAGGCCGGCGGCGACAAGGTAGCCGACGTCCATATGCCCGAGGCTGTAGAGCATGAGAGCGGTGGCGCGCATCTCCTGGGCTGACATTTTGCCCTCCTGCTGCGCTTCCAGCAAGGCGTCGGTGAGGCCGTCGGACGGTGAGATCCTGTGGGCTTTGATGAACGTGTCCATGCGCTGGGCGAGCTTGTCGAAACCATCGGCAGCCATTTCGAGTGTTCCCGGCCGCGGCCGGGCCGCCAGCATAGGCATCGTTTGGGCCATTTCGGCCATCACATCGCTCGCGTCGCCATCATCTACCTGCAGCACCCGGCACATAGTTCGGTGCGTTGGCAGGAGCGATAGATCGAGCCAACCATCGAGGGTGTTTCCTTGCATCTCGTCGAGGATCTCGTTTGTGACTACCGCAGTCGTTGTGACCCACTCACGCACGGCTTTCGGGGCAAACCACTTTGTCGTCTGGCGCCGCAATCTGGTGTGATCCGGGGCATCCCTGCCGATGATCGTGGAACTCGCAACCGACCACGGTCCAGCCGCATCCCAGCCGGGTTCGACCGACATACACGGCAACTGTCCGAATTCCATGACATCGGCGTAACGCGCGACCACGTATGCACCCGTCTCGTCAAGCAGTACCGGCCGCTCGGCCTGGGCGCGCGCATACCAAGGATTCGGGTCGCGTTCGAACTCGGGGTCGTCCCAGGGGTAATACTCATTTGCCGACAGCTTCCCGTCCCCGGGGGGGAGAGTCACACAGGTGTTCAGTGCGATGCCCCCGAATCGAAAGGCAGCACGGTCCTTACGTGGGGTCTTGATTAGAGATGAAGTGCTTTCCATGGCTTCCTCTGTTTCTGGTCATGCCAAGAACGCAAGGTCTCGGCGATGCAGACATCTGCGGCATCAGTGAGTGGTCCCAGAGATCGGGCCCCCGTCGCCCCCGCTATCGCCACGTCGCCTCTGCCGAGGCCGTGGCTATTGGCGTCGAATACCTTTGCAGGTGAAGCGGTGTCAGCTCATGGCGCATCCGCTCGTCCAGCAGCCGTTTAGGGAGATACATACTTCCTTAATGAACATGAAATAGTGGTGCGTGTCAAGAGTCACATCTCTTGCAAGGCAGGCGCATGACCGCGCCCCTTCGTCGTGCGCGACCCCTTTACACTCATTCAATGAATGAACTAGGATCGAGTTTGAAAATGACATAAGTCACATGGTGCCGGCGCTCCGACGGAGATTGCCCGCCGTTCCGTATAAATGCGTCGTCAATCCCGCTGGCGCACACGTTGGACAGGAAGCCGAGAAAACATGTCCCTTGATAACAAAGTCGTCGTGATTACCGGTGCAGGATCCGGGATGGGGCGCGCGATGGTCGAGGAATTCGTGGCCAAGGGCGCTCGGGTCGGCGCCCTAGACATCAACCTTGAACGAGCCCAGGAGACGGTCGGTAACCTGCCGTCCGGCGCCGACGCGATCGCCATCCAGATCGACATCAGTGATCCTGCTTCGGTGGCGCGTGCGATCGCTGAGGTTACCGACTGGGCTGGGAAAATCGATGTTCTGTGCAATAACGCCGGCATCATTGACAGTTTCCGCCCGGCGCACGAGATCCCTCTTGACGAGTGGCATCGGACGATCGCGGTGAACCTCACGGGTCCATTCTTGGTCTCGCGTGAAGTGATCCCGGGCATGCTCGAGCATGGAGGCGGCGTCATCCTCAATACCGCAAGCATTGCTTCGCTCAGCGCAGCCGGTGGGGGTACGCCTTATACTGCAGCCAAGCATGGGGTGCTTGGTCTGACCCGTCAACTTTCCTTCGATTACGGTCGGCACGGCATCCGCGTCAACGCCATTTGTCCCGGTGCAACAAGGACCGGGTTGACCATGCCGGAAGGCGGGTCGGAAACGCTTCCGGACACGGAGACCGAGATCGCCCGCACCCCTGCACAGCGTTGGGGCGAACCAACCGACATAGCCAAACTGGCCGTCTACCTGGCAAGTGATGACTCGTCGTTTATACACGGCACCGAGGTCGTGATCGACGGCGGCTGGCTCACGGCGGCACGGAATCCCATCTAGCCGGCTCGCGCGGGGGCCCTGCTGAGCGTTGTGCCGCCAGCGAGTTGGGTCACTTCCCGCAAAAAATCCAAGACAGTCACCTTCTCGGCGCGCAGTCGACACTCCCCCGCCCCGACCACGAACGGACGCTCAACCATGAACAGCACCATTTTTCCCCGCCTGAAAAACCGGGTAGCCATCGTCACCGGATCTGGGCGAGGCATCGGTGAATCCATCGCTCACCGGCTTGCTGCCGAAGGCGCCCACGTCGCCGTCGTCGGGCGCACCCGCCAGTCCATCGAGGAGGCCGCTGCAAGCATCGAGCGCGCTGGTGGCAGTGCTATGGCGATCAGCGCTGACATCACCGACCAGGTCGACGTAACGAGGATTTATGACTCGGTGATCGAGAAGTGGGGTCGCTTCGACATCTTGGTAAACAACGCAGCCGTATTCGAGGAACCTCCGTTCCTGGAGCTTGATCTCGAGACCGTTGAGCGAACGTACAGGACGAATGTGTTTGGCACCTTCCTCATGTCCCAGAATGCCGCTCGCCGCATGGTCGACTCCGGGGCCGGGTCCATCATCCATATCTCTTCGATCGATGCCCTAGGCGCCGACGGACCATTCACGGCTTATACGTCCACAAAGGCCGCTGTCGTCAGCATGGCACGCTCCATGGCCGCGGAGCTGTCTCCGCTGGGGGTCCGCGTCAATTGCGTAGCCCCCGGTTTCGTCAACACGGACATGGTGCACAAGACCTCCACGCCCAACGTCCTGGATCACATGTTGCACGACTTCACCCGGGTGCCGATCCGCCGGCTGGTGGAACCCGAGGAGATCGCCGCAGCCGTCGCTTTCTTGGCTTCCGACGACGCCTCCGCAATTACCGGCTCCAATCTCGTCGTGGACGGCGGACTGACAGCCAATCTCTACGTCATGGAAACCCTCCCTGAACCCATGATCCCCTTGGCTGCGGACTCAGTGGCCCAGGTGGGGAACTGACCTACGCAGGTCAGGACTAGGCAGGGTTCATACCTTCCGACGCCCTGTCCGGCCCGTGTTCCCGCTTGAGCCCCGCAGCCCGTTTCCTGGAAGGTCCCCAACATGCCGGGCGGTCAAACGTTGGCCGGGCTCGGTAAACGGGGGATAACTTCGGCTTCGTGGGTGGGAGAGCATGGCAGCAGATCTTGAGGTCGTTGCCAGCACCGGTGCAGCGAGGATCGTGCTGGCGCAGCTCGCGTGCCGAGATCCTTGCCTGGTTCGAAGAACTTGGAGAGGTACCCCTCTTCACCACGTCTTGACGTCCGAGTCGCCGGTCGGCGTCCGGGCGGAAGCACGGATCATTGGCAAGGACTTGGCCTCAGCAGGGTGATGGGTCTCCTCCGGTTTGCGCCGGTGACCGGGCGGGCCGGGACCTAAATCCGGGAAACCATCCCTCGAAGAAGGGCACCGAGGGACTCACGCGTGTGTTGGTTCTCTCGGCATTCGCGGCCCCTAAAAGATCCGGTTTCCCGCGCCTCTTACGACTGGTGCCGCAGGAAGCATTCGGGTAGGCATGTTCCTGAGGGGTCATGGTATGCGGCCGCCTAAGCAATCCGGTCCGTCACCGCTGCCAAAGAGAACCTCGGCGCGCAGAGAAGAGCCCGACTCCGCGGGGTCACCCCGACCGCCCGGTGCATTCGGCAGAGTTCGCGCGGCGCCAGGGGCGGTCGAGACATCCAATTCAAGAGAGTACGGTTGTGTGCCGGTTTGAGAGGAAGACGCGGTCGTCGGCGTGGAGTTGCACGGCTCGTGAAAGGACTCTCCGCTCGACGTCACGGCCGATTACCACGAGATCATCGGCATTGCTCCGGTGGTCGACGCGCACCACATCCTGCTCGATGATTGGTCCCTCGTCGAGGTCTGCGGTTACGTAGTGTGCCGTCGCTCCGATGAGTTTGACACCTCGTTGGCGGGCTTGGTGGTAAGGCTTGGCACCCTTGAAGCTGGGCAGGAACGAGTGGTGGATATTGATGATGCGCCCTGCGAAACGAGTGCAGAAGTCGTCAGAGAGGATTTGCATGTATCGGGCTAAGACGATGAAGTCCGCGTCGCTTTTGCTAACCAACCTGGACAGTTCTTGTTCTGCCACTGGCTTAGTGTCTGGGGTGACCGGAAGGTAGTGGAACGGCACACCGGCTGCCTCAACGAGGCTGCGTAGGTCCTCGTGGTTCGACACGACCATTGGGATCTCGATGGCGAGCTCTCCTCTCCGATATCGGTAGAGGAGATCGTCCAGGCAGTGATCGAGCTTGGAGACCATGATCAGTGCTCGGCGGCGGTCGCTGCGCCTCCTAAGCTCCACAATGGGATCGAAGCGTGCGAGACGGTCGATGAGCTCGTCGCGGATCGCCTCGCGGTCTACATGGGAATCGAAGTCAACCCGGACATTGAGCTGGCCGCTGTACTCGTCGGAGTATTGAGCGCTGTCGAGGATGTTTCCTCCGCAGGCGGTGATGCCGCCGGCCATCGTGTGGATGATGCCGGGTTGATCCGAGGCCCGCAGTCGCAGAATGTATCGCTGCACGCTCAGCTCTTAACGCGCGTGCGCTCGGGGTCATAGGCGGGGGTCTTGCGGATGGTCGCCGATGCCGGTCCTTGTTCCGAGTCGATCTGGACGGTGGTTCCCAACCGTGCATGTGCGGTGTCGACACGGGCCAAAGCCAAGGTTTTCCCCCCAAGGACCGGGGATGCAACGGCCATCGAGACTTTCCCGGCGGGTTGTCCGTCAATGAACAGCGACCGGCCATCGAGTCCAGCGGCCGGCGCCGTCGTCTCGAGGCTGACGAGCCTCGCGGGCACGTTGTTTTTCTTCGCCAGCAAGGCGTCCCTTCCTTGGAAAGGTCCCTTCTCAAAGTCGACCGTCCAGCCCAGGCCGCATTCGAACGGTGTGGTAGACCGGTCGTATTCATACTCATTCATGACCATCCCGGCTTCCGTCCGGGCCACCAGGATCGCTTCCAGCCCCATGAGTTCAATTCCTAGGTCCTGCTGGGCCAGGATTGCATCCCACAAAGTGTCAGAATGCTCGACGGGAACCATGACTTCATAGCCGAGCTCGGCCGTAAATCCGAGTCGGAGGATCATGGCGGGCGCGTCGGTCACTTGTACGTCTATAAGCGCTCCGTAGTAGGGCAGTGCCTCATTCGAAATATCGGCTGATGTAAGCCGCGCCAGGAGGGTGCGGCTGGAGGGGCCCTGCAGCGAGACGGCAGCATACTCGGGGCGACGATCGGTGACCGTCGTTCCTTCGGGTGCCGCCTGCTCGAGCTGCCGCTGCGTCAGCTGCTCACCACCGAGCACTAGGACGGCTTCCGGGGACAGCTTCAAGACGGTGACGTCTTCAATCATGAACCCCTCGGCGTCCGTGAAAACTCCATACACCACCCGGCCAGGGGGCAAGGCGCGGACATCTCTGGAGAAGACCTTGTCGACCGCCGCGACAGCATCCGGTCCTTCCACAAACCATTTGCGGATCGTCGAGTACTCCAGTGCTACGACCGCTTCACGCAGTGCCTTGTACTCCTTGGCTGGATCACCGTAGTGGGTGGCAAAGGGCCTGCCGAACGATTCCTCCCACTCCAAGACACGGTCGGCGAAGCGCTCGGTGGTCGGATTGGGCTCGAGCCCCACTGGCAACGGCATGGCTGACTACCTTTCGCGGATTTACATGTGTGTGCTCGCCGGCGACTTCTCTGCGCCGGTAAGGCGATCTTGAGACGAAGGCGAGCGGTGGCAACGGATGCAAGGAGAGTATCTCTAATTGAATGATCATTCAAGGATCGGTTTCCTGGGAGCTTGTCATACCGCCGGACGTCCGCAGAACATGGCGGCTCGCCGTTGACGCAAACATTGATTGAATATACATTAAACAATACCTGTGAGCCCAATCACAGGTGCCGCTACTTCGCGGCGACCCGATCCCGAGGGCCCTCAACCGCTTGTTCCTCGTTTATTTCCGAGTCACAAGCCAGGAGGTCATCGTGGTCCGAGCAACGCAGCGATATCGCCGGCCCATTCCCCTCCAGAGAACGGAGTCCCTGATGACGACATCGAATAACAGGGAGCAGTCGTCGCTTGAGACCGCAAAATCAAACGACGGGTACAACACCAAGCTCACGGGCCGCATGGGCGGCTTGTCATTGGCGCTGACGGTACTGGCCTTCTCGGCCCCACTGTCGGTGGTTAGCGGCTTTATTCCACTCACGATCCTCTTCGGTGGTGAGGGCGCACCTTTCGGTTTTCTACTCGCCACCGCAGTGCTGCTGCTGTTCAGCGTTGGGTACGTGACGATGACCAAGCACGTCCCAAAGCCCGGCGCGTTCTACGCATTCATCAGCATGGGATTGGGAAAGATCACCGGGCTGGGCTCTGCCTTCCTGGCCGTGATCTCCTACCTGCTCGTCTACACCGGAAACTACGCTTGGTTCGGAATCACAGTGGCCGCCCTGGTGGAGAGCCTGGGCGGCCCAGCAACGGCGTGGTGGGTTTGGGCGTTGGTGGGATGGGCAGGGGTGAGCATCCTGGGCTACTTCAATATCGAACTCTCGGCCAAAGTGCTGACAATCGTGATGGCCCTTGAGGTCACGCTGGTTATGATCGTCAACGTCGTTGTGCTCGCCAAGGGGGGAGCTGAGGGGCTGTCAGCGGAGCCGTTCGCGGTAACGAAGTTCCTAGAGGGTGATTTCGGCGTTACGATGCTTTTCGCGATTCTGGTGTTCATGGGGTTCGAGGCCACGGCGCTATTCCGTGAGGAGGTTCGCAACCCAGGCAAGGTGATCCCCCGTGCAACGTTTGGTGCTGTGATTTTTGTGGGGCTGCTCTACACGATCTCGGCTTACGCCCTTGTGACCGCGTTCGGCTCCAAGGCCGCGGCCGTAGCCACGGAGACTCCCACTGAAATGTTCCCGCTGTCGATTTCTCAGTACGTCGCCTCGTTCTTGGTGCCGATCGCCTTTGTGTTGATCTCTACATCCGTCGTTGCTGCTTCGCTGTCGATCCACAACGTGATCGCGCGTTATATCTACAACCTGGCCTACGACCGCGCATTGCCTCACCCACTGGCGAAAGTGCATGAGAAGCATCGTTCCCCGCATCGGTCATCCAATGCGCTGGCAGCGTTGACTGGCCTGATTCTGGTCTTGATGGCCGTCCTGCCCCTGGACGAGATGCTGCTGTACGCGCAGTTGATCGGTATTGGATCAGTGGGCGTTTTGTCCCTGATGGCGGTCGTGTCGGTCTCTGTCATAGCGTGGTTCTTCGCCCGCCGCTCGAGCGTTCAGGAAAATGCCTTAAAGACGTATGTAGCTCCGGCGATCGCGGCAACCACGCTGGTCTCTGTTGTCGTGTTCGCTTGCATAAAGCTGCACCTCCTGGTCGGTGGCGATCCCGGGCAATACAACTGGCTTCTCATTCCACTCGCACTGGTGTTCCTCGTCGGCGTCAGCCTCGCCCTTTACTTCCGTCGATCCAAGCCGGAGCACTATGAGCGGCTTGGTCGCACGGACGGCGCGAGTTTGCCAGTGCGCAGCGACCCGGAGAGCGACCCGGAGAACCAGCCGGTGTAAGTTGCCCTTCTTTGTGCGTCCACTGAATGATCGTCCTGAGGCGTTGCCAACAAAGCCTGCTCCCCTGAACCTAAATGGTTTCCGGTTCGGGGAGCAGGCCTGCCCGGGGGGCCTCCCCTGCCTTCGCTTCCTTCAGGGGCGAAACCATGGGCGCCGACCGTAGATGGCGGCGTGGTAACGGCACTGCGGGCGGAAACATCGGTGCGGTCGCTGCGTTCTTCTCCTGCCCTGTCGGAGTCAGCCCCGCCCCCCCCCGGTGAGTCAGTGGTCTGATTGTCCAGAAGGGGTTCATCCTGGGCTGATGGGGCCGGACGCAGGAACGATTCGAAATCCTATGACTTTGAACCGCCGGGCTGCCAGCTGGGTACCCGCTGGGGCCGGCGAAACAGTCGCGACGGTTGTGCTAACTTCCTCCAACTCGTTAGGCGTACGGTGCGTGCGTCCGTTTGATGGTCGTCAGGACGAGGCAGCCCGAATGGTCTGACCCAGAGAGCACGTCATTTTCCGCAGTTGCGTCGTGGTAGTGCATGGGGGGACTCTTCGCCGGAAATGGTCGTGGCGTCGTAGCGGGGAAAGTTGCTTTGTAGATCTCGAGCCGCATGCGCGCCGAGGGAGGAGGTCGTTGAGAAGACGGTCGCATCGATCGCGGCAGTCCTGATGGATGACGGCGCAGCCCGCAGCAGGTCGAAAAGGTTCGGCATCGTGGGATGCTCGCACTTGCCGTCCGGGAGGATGTCTTTGCGGTAGGTCAGTGGGACGAAAAGGCGCCGGTACAGCCTCAGCTGTCTCAAGAATTAAGCGAGACGTCGGTCGCTAGGCGGATACCGTCGCGTGCGGAGACCATCCCCCGTACGAGTACTGGCAGTGGCCTGTGGCAGCAGAGTGCGGAATTCATGTTACAGCCGACCTGCCACGGTCAAAGCCGCTGCTGGTCTTTTCACCATTAGCGATCCTCTGTCGCCTATCGGACCTCGGGGATAACAACCCCGGATCATGAACGACTGGGGCAGACATCATACCGGGGCCGACAGACCAGCAACCCTGATGCTTGCCTATTCAGGGCTTACGAGAAGACATCTGATGGGCTTAGTCAAGCAGCGGCGGCCATCGCAACTATGTCGGGGAAGGCCGTAACTGGAGCCGGTTTGTAGGTAGTAATAGAGGCAGCAGAGCAGGCGGTTGAAAAGGTTGCGCTGGGCTGCCGTGTGTCTGTCGCCCGAGCCTTTTCGCCGATCGTAGTGGTTGCGGCTCCGGTTGCGCTGCTAGGGCGGAGAACCTCCAGACGTAGCCGGCGGCGGCGAGCCTGTTGTTCTTCACTCGTCTGGCCTGGACCGTGTGTGAGAACTCTGGGTTCGCGTTCATGGTCGAGACGTTGGCCGGCAGCAAGCCCCCGGAAGTCAACCTACGTTCCATGGCGTGAGGAGCCAGAGGAAAAATCTTTTTCGACGGCTCGAGGACACGGTAACGGGAAGTCCTCATCTGGCTCCCTCACATCCCATAGGTAACTGGGCGACTCCGGGGGTTCAGTCAGTCAGGGACCGTCGGACGAAGATCCGAGCTTGCTGGCTTCTACGTCGGCAGCAGTCGTGGTGTCGAGCTGGGGGCCATCGGCACGACCCAACCGCTCAAAGAGAGCGGGCTTTGACCGACGGAATCGGATGGCGATGCCGACGCCGATGGCAAAAACGATGGGGAGAGGCAGCAGCAACCAGGTGTACTGCCCCGGTTCGCCGCCGATGACCAACTCGAAGTGGAGGCAGGCGAAGACTGTCACAACCAGCAACGACAGTGCAGCGATTGCGGGTGCGACATAGGTCTTGAAAGGGTGCGCACGAACCTCGCCGCGCCGCATGGCGAACCAACCCACCACCGCGACAGAGGCCAGGGCCATGAGGGTGAGAACACCAACTGAGCCCAGGCCCACCATCTGGGCGTACAACGTGCCTTCCTCAACGCGCATCACGGCCATGAGCACGATGATCAGCAAGGCGACCGCGGACATGGTGACAGATGCCCAGATCGGCGAGTGATGCTTAGCGTGAACTCGCGCCAGGAAGTAGGGCAGGGCGCGGTCATGACCGAGGTTGTAGACGTACCGCGCTACGACGTTATGAATGGACAGGCACGCGGCGAAGATTGAGGTGGAAACGAGGATGTAGGCGATCTGCACGAACCACGGAACAACGAACTGAGCCACGGCCCTGGGGAACATTTCCGTGGGGGCTTCACCGGCAGACGTGACTGCCTCTGAACCGTAGGCCGTGACCAGGGCGTAGGCCGAGAGCGTGTATAGCACCCCCACGAAGAGTACGGCACCGTAGGTGGCCCGCGGGATTACTCGAGCGGGGTTGCGAACTTCATCGCGGAACAGCGCTGTGGCTTCGAATCCCAAGAAGACGAGGATCGAGAAGAGCAATGTCACGCCGATGTCGCCCTTGGCAAATTCGGTGGGTAGAAGCGGGGTGATGGAGAGCCCGTCAGCGCCGCCCTTGGCCAGGACGAAAATGTTGAACACCATAATGAGTGCCACCTCGAGCACCATCGCAACGCCAAGGACCTTGGCCGATAGCTCGATATTAAAGTAGCCGAGGACTCCTGTAGCAATCACGATGAGGATCGTCCAGGCCCACCATGGCGTGCTCGGGCCACCGATGCTCGCCATCAGGGCGGCCACGCTGATTCCGAAGAATGCATAGGTGCCGGTGAGCACGAGCAGGTAGGACAGCACGGCCAGGAAGGCAGAGCCCAGTCCGGTGACCTTTCCCAATCCCAAGCTGATGAACGCATAGAACGCGCCGGGCTTGGGAACGTACTTGGTCATCGTCACATAACCGATGCTGAACAGCAGCAGCACCGCGGTGGCCAGCACAAAGCCAAAGGGCGCACCCTCACCACCGAAAAGTATCGTGAATGGAATAAAGCCCGTGACCACGGCGAGTGGGGCCGAGAAGGCCAGCACGGTCAGCGCCAGTGACAGGCCGCCCATCCCCCCGGTCAGCTTGCTGCTGGCGGATGAGGACAAGGCATTGTTGGAATCAAGGCCCGGCTGTTCGTTAGTTGGTGTGATCAAGGCACACTCCCATCAGGATGTGGAGAACCCATACGCTGCCTCGCCGAAGTCAGTCCGACGAACCTTCCGTTAGCGAGACAGATTGAATGATGGATAAAGAGGGACCAATCTGCGCTTGGAGAACCTGATCAGATGCTGCACGAACCCCAAGTCGCACCTGTTGAGGTGAGTTTATTTTCCATTCATTAAAGGCCCTTGTAAACGGTCTGGTCGGACCTGATTTATACCGGGCATCCGCGCTTCTTCTTGGGTCATTGCTTAGAGCCACGACGGCCGCTGGGGCGGGCTAATCCCGGCGCCGCTTCATCAGCAAGACCGGTGCTGCTTCCCGTGCCCTTTTTGGCGATCGGTCCGATGGTGTCCAGCAGGTTGATTGGTGTAGTGGTCGTGGAGACTTGGGAAGCCGGGCGTCCGAGGCGGTGATCTTCCGCGATTCACGTTGCATGCTGGCCAGGGACGTCTGTCGTTGTGGACAGGACTGGTGCCGGTCCGGGACGATGGGCCGCTTTCTTGACGTCGTCCTTGGTTCCCATGCGCGCGAGCCGGCGGCAGCGATGATGATATCGCTGCCGCCGGTCGTTTCCGCCTTCACATTCGCCCCTTGGAGTTGCACAGCAGTGAACCAAGTTCCCCGGAGACCAAGGCGTCCAGCCGGGTTTCATCGAATGAAGCCCGCCGGTGTCTCTGGCAGGTTGATGCGCGCGAGCAGCGGCAGCTGGACGATGTAGCCGCTGCAGGCCGGATTCACGCCGGGTCAGGATCCGTCGATGGCCCTTGAATGGACGTCGGTATCCACAGGTTCCCGTGATCGCCGGTGGGCTGGTACGGTCAGGCAGCGGTCCTCACGCAACCGGCAGGCTTCGCGCGTAGGCCTTCAGGTTGAAGCCTGAGTCGCGGGCCTGATCCATCGTGATGCCGGTGTCGTGCTCGAGGAGCTTGCGGGCTGCGACGTGGTCTGCCGGCGCGTTGACCGATTCGACAGCGACGAGTTGCCCATCGCGAAAGAGGAACTGACTGAACTTACCCGCCGAACGGTTACCACGTTCGATCACCACATCGCCTGGATTGGCCAGTCCGGCGATCTGGAGCTTGGCAGGGCCCTGGCTGGACCAGAACCAGGGGGCGATGTCGTAACGGCTGGGATCGGCCGTGATAGTTTTTGCGACGGCCTTTGCCATATCGGTTGCGTTCTGCACTGACTCGAGCCGCAGGTTCCCGCCGAAGTGGCGTGAGGGGAAGACGGCCACGTCGCCGATGGCGTATACATGCGGCACGTTCGTGCGCAGGTACTCATCCACGAGAATGCCGCTATTGCAGGTTATATTCGCCGTCGAAGCGAGGACGTGGTCGGTCACTACGCCAAGGCCGACCACCGCGAAGTCGCACGTGTAGGTGGCCCCCGAGGTGCCTACCACGGCGGTGACGTGGTTTTTTTCCCCGATGAAGTGATCGAGTCCCTCGTCGAAGTGCAGCTTCACTCCCAGGCTGGCGTGCACCTGTGTGAAGTGATCCGACATGGACGGTGACAGCACCCTCTGCATGGGTCGCTGGGCGAAGTCGATGACCGTGACATCGAGCCCGCGTTCTGCGGCGACAGCCGCGAATTCAAGGCCGATGAATCCGGCCCCGACCACCAGCACCCGGCCGTGGCCGTAGTCGAGCTGCGCCCGCAGGGCTTCTGCGTCCTCGACGGTGCGCAGGTATCTGATGCCTTCCAGCTCGGTTCCAGCGCATGATGCGCGACGTGCTTCGGCGCCCACAGCGATGATGAGATCGTCGTAGGGAATGGGTTCACCGTCTTTTACGTGCACTAGACCAGCTGCACTGTCGATGCTCATGACTTCCACTCCCGTCCGCAGATCGATGTCATGCTCGCTGTAGAAGGCGGCACCACGCAGTGGCATGGGCGTCGGATCGCCGCCCTGCTTCATGTAGTCCTTCGACAGCGGCGGGCGCTGGTAGGGCAGGTGCTCGGCCTTGTCCAGCAGGACGATGGGGTCGGTGAATCCCTCCATGCGGAGTGATTCGGCAGCCTGCACGCCGGAGTGTCCGGCGCCGATAATGACAACGGTCATGTCACACCCCAATCAGCTCTGGCTCTCGGGGATGTTGACCTCGAGAGCATCGAAGTCACGGCCGGCCAAGAGCTGGCAGCTTAGACGGGAGCTTTCGAGGCGGTCTTCGGCCGTGCAGTCGAGCATCTCGTCCTCGTCATCTGAGACTTCGGGCAACTCGACCTCGCCGCGCACGTAGACGTGACATGTGGCGCACATGGCTTGTCCCCCACACTCGCCGATGATGCCATCGACGCTGTTGGTGAGTGCGGCGCGCATAACGGAGACGTTCTCGGCGACCTCGACGGTGTCGACGGTGCCGTTGGGGTGGTGGTAAGTGATGTTAGGCATCAGGGATCTCCTCACTCTGTGCAGCTTGTTGATTCTCTTTAGTTAACGTTAAGGAAGGGGAAAGGTCAAGGGCTTGCTGTGAACTGCACCACGCCCTAGTGGCCTGGCGACACTGGCTTCGGGGTACGGAGCCTGCGGGCGGGCTCCCCAGGCGGTCCGCAATATGGGGTCGGAGGGATCTCTAGTCCGGCCGCATCGCGCTAAACAGCTTGCGGTGTTGGGTCCACCTGAGGCCTCCACTTCGGGCGCGTCAATGGTTCCGTCGCGCGGAGTGGCATGCCGGCTCCTCGCTCCCGCCCGGTGCAGTCTCGACCTGCAGAAGCGGGGCAGCTCTCCACATAGGAGGATGTCATCTTGGCGATCCGGCGGCCGCCAGCAGGATGTTCAGCCCCTCAGCGGTCCACCCCGAGTTACTCGCGGCGCTCGATAGGTCACTCGCGCCTTGTTCGAGCAGAGCCTCGATGAACAGGATGGGACTTCCGGATAAACCGAGGCCGCAAAAGGCCCGTAGGGCAGGCACGTGATGCCGGTGGACGCCCCGCGGGTCGCGCGAGCCACGGCCACGGCCCTCGGGTTTGTTGAGCTCAGCCGGGGCGCCCTCCACAGTTCACTTTCGGGACCCCCGGCTCCTTCTGGTCTAGTCGTCCCGAGACTGGCAGTCGAGGCAGAGGACCCGGCTCCCCTCTCGGGCTGTGTTGGCCTCGAAGGCAACATAGCTCAGGTCGCAGACATCGCATTTGACCCGCACATTCCAAAGATCCTGAACTTCGGAGCGGACGAGATCCGGCTGCCGAGCCTTACGCGCACTGAGTCCTGCAGCACGGATGATCCAGTAGAGCAGCATCGAGATTGCCAGCGAGACAATCGGGGCGAGCGCTGACAAGGTGGGAAGCTGAGTTGGCAGCTGGAGAAGGACGATTCCCACGGCTGACGACACTACCCAGACCACAAAGCCTGGGGCCACGGCCCGCAGACGTGCTGGCCTGAACTCCGGTTCTGCGTCCCTGTCGATGATCCAGTGGGTAATCATGATGCCGACCCAGGAAACGAGCAGAACTGCCTGCCAGGCCAGGGCCAGAGCAATATAGCTGAACACGTTGGTGAACATGAGGCCGAAGACCACTGCCAGCAGAACGATGACCCAGGCTCGGCGGGAGAGGTTCCGTCGGCTGAAGTGTGCGACGAATCGTTCCAGGTTCACGCTGGCGAAGTAGAAGTTCGCGGAGTTGATGCGCACCTGGCTGACAATGATGACAATCAGCCCGACAGCGCCGATGGAGGTGATGATCCCCTGGACGACCCCGGATTCGGAGCTGGCGTCGGGCGCGGCCAGAGCGACGATGAAAATGCCTACGAGTCCGTTGAAGAGGAAGGCGATGCAGTAGAAAACCCAGCCGAAGCTGACGAAACGGTGGAACTTCGTGTCTTCCTTGCGGCCGAAGCGGGCCGCGTCCTGGGTGTCGGGGAAGAGGAGCCAGACACCCATGTAGAGGACGAACACGGTCAGCCATCCCGGAACCGCCGTGGTCGGCTCAGCGGGCTCGAATGCAGACCAGTCACCTTCCCAGCCGAACCGTACGCCGGCTGCAATGACCGCGATGATGAGTCCAAAGAAGTAGATGGGCAGCGAGATGCCATTGAGCTTGCTCAACCATGTCTGCATGCCTCCGAGCATCAAGGGCCACATCCCTGCGATGACGATGGCGTACCACACGCGGATGTCCCACACCTGGAAGAACGACTGCAAAGCGACAGCGAGCACGCTACTTTCGAAGACCGCGTAGTAGATGGCTGCCGTGGCAATCAGGAACGGGGCCAGAGCGGCCCCGCGGAAACCGAAGAGATCGCGGGAGAGTAACGTGGAGTTCAGCCCCCACTTGATGGCTTCCCTAGCACTCTTGGCGCCAAGTACTGAGTACACGACAACCGTCAAGACTATTCCGATGATGGCCTGCTGCACGCCGACAAGGCTTGCCGAGAGGGCTCCGTAGTAGACGAACGCCAAGGCACTGGCGATCGATGACCATCCGCTGAAGACGGCCCACTTATTGAGGCGAGCGGTCGGTGGGACGACGTGGTTCGTGTACTCTGCCTGGCGTTGCTCCTCGACCACGCGGGGATCGTCCGAGCCGCGAAGCTCGAGCGTTGGACGAGGCTGTGCGTGGATCTCGTCTGAGGTGTTCATTTCCGTCACCTTGCTTTGTTGATGGAGTGCTTTTCTGTTGCTCGGGCACCGCAGGCTTCCGCCTGGGCCACTCCTGCGGGAGAAATGGCGGTTCCTTCCGCAATGATCAGTTGCTGGCCGGGTCTGGAAACGGTGGTCCACCCTGAGTCGCTTGACGGCACTCCGAACGCCTCCACTGTCTGAATCCTGTCCCACGGTTCATGATTCGTTTCCGCCCTTCCTCGGAAACACCCGCTACAGGAATCGATTTAACATTCATTAAGGAGATGCGTCAAGCATCGGCCTAACTCGGGCTTCGATCGGCGGAGTGGTGTAGAAAGCCCACCCGATAGCATGTCCGGAGCGGTGTCGGCGGGACCGGAGGATAGCGACACCCCGATATCAGCTGAGAATGCTCCTGCATGAAGCGGTCTGCCGCGACAATGCAGCTATTCCTTCCAGCCCAACCTTCGGTGCGGCAGAGCACGGCGGCTCATATCCCCCCGGCGGGCAGGTGCAATAGAACGCGGCACAGGTTAGCTGCCGCGAGCTCGAGGAACCCGGCGCCGTCACTCTGGGAAGGCCCGTCGGCCGTGGTCATCGCTGCGGAAGCGGAGAGGCAGGATTGTCGCTCCAGAATCCGGCCTGTACGGGGAGCAGGTGGCGGGCAAACCAGTCTGCTGCAGCAGAACTTGCCACGTCAAAATAGGAGGAGTACACGGAGTAGTGGTCTCCAGGGACCAGAAGCAGCTGTTTCGGGTGATGCGCCCTCTGATAGGCCTCCTGCTGGAGATTTGTTGGGGTCACCGTGTCCGAATCCGCAACGATCATCAGGAGCGGGGTGGGCGCGATCCGTTCGACGAAAGCGCCGGGTTCGTAGCCGCGCGAAAGTTCCAGTGAGCGGACCGTCACCGAGTTGCGCCAGTTCTCGCAGACCTGTCCCTGCCCCCACATGTACTCATAGGAGTCTCGGCCCGGGTAAGCGACGGCTGCAGCCGGTTCCGGACTGACCATCGGGATGGCAGCAGCATCCGCTCCGGCAAACCGTGCCTCGCGTTCTTCCTCGAACCAGCGCTGTTGGTGGAGCAAGTCCTTGCTCGACAACTTCTGCCGCGCCGCGCGCCAGCCGCTGATCGTGGGCACCTGTGCCACGACGCAGCGAACCCGTCGGTCCAATGCAGCAACCACGAGAGCGTGACCGCCGCTGTAACTGCTTCCCCATACGCCGATGCTTCCACCGTCCACATCCGGCCGGGAACGAACGTAGCTGATAGCCGCTCTGAAGTCCTCCACCTGCCGGTGCGGATCTATCTCCTGACGTGGCTCGCCGTCACTGGCTCCGAGATTGCGGAAATCGAAGGTCAAGGCAGCGAAGCCACGGGCGACAAACGCGGCCGCATAGTCCTCCAGGTCACCGCCCGCGACCATGCCCCAGCCGTGCCCAAGGACGATCACCGGCCAGGGTTTGCTCACACGGACAGGCGCGTAGTAGGTCCCTCGGACCGTACAGCCCTCTACATCAAATGCGACCTTCTCCCCGGCTTGCACGGCCTGATCCTGACTTACCCCTGGATATGCCACAATCACCACTCCCTAATAAGTTCGACAAATTTTTGCAAAGTGATAGGTCGCTGGCCAAGACGAGCCCCAATAACCTACTTGTCCAGCAGACCCCTTGACGATGCCGCGGAGGTGGGCCAGGGCCCGGTTGGAGGGGGCAGGCTCCTGCTCGCCCGCCTCTTTCCGCCTCCCTCAGAGCTGTTGAAGGGTGACCGTCTCTGAATTGCTTATTTAGCGTTAACTCAAGTATTGATCAAGGGTACAAAGCATTAGGAACAGGATCAAGAAACGCCTGCAATTGTCTTTGGACGACGCACGGGGTTGAACCGTGGAGGCCGGTCCATGGCCGTGGAGCATCGGGCTTAGGGCACCCCCGACGCTGAAGGACAAGGCCGGACTCACCTCCAACAGGACCTCGAGCGTTTTGAGCGTCGAGTGACCGCTTTGCGTGGAAGTGCGCAGAAACTCATAGGACTTTGTGATCCAAGGCGGCCCCTCGTGCCACTCCGATCTTTGTGATCTCCCGGTGAGTGTCGGACGCATGACACAGCTTAGGTTCCCAGCGGAATCATGGCTTCCGGAAGTGTCCCCACTACGATCAGGTTGGCGGTCCGGCCCAACAACAAGCGGGTCACTTTGGGCTGCGGGACAAAGCGCATGCGGTGCAGCCGAGTCCGAGCCCCAGAACGATAAAGCCCAAGACAAGGAGCGCTGGAACGCCACCTGCTCCTTCCAGGATGAAGCCTGCTCCGAGGGGCCCCACGGAGAACCCCACTCCGACCAGTAGATTCGTCGTGCTCAGTGCGTGCGGGGACCCTCCGCTCGCGCTTCGTTTCGCCCGGCCAATCCCGCATTGCCCATACCTGACCTTGCTGACGCCATGGCGCGAACGTGCGGCGGACATTTCGCATAAGCCGGTCCTCCACCGCGACACTAGATGGCCACTCCCCCGCCGCGAAAATTTCCATGCAAATTCTGACTACGCCGATTCGCGTATACCCCGCCCGCAAAAATGTCCCGCTTAGGCCGCTCAACCGCTACAGTTGAGCCCATGCCAGCACACGTCGTCGGTTACGCCCGAGTTTCGACCAATGAACAGGACCTCACCGCGCAGAGGAACGGACTCACCGCCCTCGGTGTCCCCGACGACAGGATCTTCGTCGATCACGGACTGACCGGCAGGAACATGGAACGGCCCGGCCTGCGCGAAGCCCTCGCAGCCGTCCGCGACGGCGACACTCTGGTCATCACGAAACTCGACAGGCTCGCCCGCTCCCTGCCCGATGCCCGCGACATCGTCGAAGAACTGACAAAGAAGAAAGTGAAGCTGAGCATCGGCGGCTCCGTCCACGATCCCACCGATCCCGTCGGCCGACTGCTCTTCAATGTCCTGGCCATGGTCGCCGAATTCGAATCCGACCTCATCCGGGCCCGCACCCGCGAAGGCATGCAGGTCGCCAAAGCCAAGGGCCGGCTCCGCGGCAAACAACCCAAACTCTCCAAAAGCCAGGAGGCCCACCTTGTCACCCTATATAAGGGAGGACAACACACCACCACCGAAATCGCCGAGCTCTTCAAGGTCGCCCGCAGCACGGTGTACCGGGTCGTGCAGCGCACACCCTGAACACCACCAGCCGGAGGATAACAGGATCCAGCGCAGCCCCTACCGCTCCACAAGTTCGGCGCGGGATACCGGCACAAGAACGACAAGGACTGCCTGCATGGTCAAAGTGTTTTTAGTGCGTCAAGGAACAGTTTTCTTTCAAACGGTTCAAGGGCTCGCACCCTTGGTCCGGCATCCAAGCTCTTGAAGCCGGCGACCAATTGATCCAAATTGTCATAGCGTGGCATGGCAGGTACAAGTTTCTTCGATACCTGTGCCGGTATCCCGTATTCCTCGGCGGTCAGTAGCAACGGGTTCAGAAATCCGGCTTCCATCCTTGCAGCGTAGGCTTCAAAGTTTCCGGGTTCCATGGAACGTCGGGGAAGGACCTCCTTTGCAACCCTGTCCAAAGCACGGATGAGAGCCGGCAGGTTATGGTCTATCCAAAAGCGCACGAAATCAAAGGCATCCTCGACCTTCTCATCAAGTTCTTCCGCTATTTTTCCGGGTTCCGTCGCTTTGACCTTTTCCGATATGCGACCGATGAACGCCTTCAGGTCACCATCGCAGCCCGCGAGCTGCAGTGTCAGGAACGTCAAGTGCTTGGCAGATGTTGCCAGATGAGACTGCAGCCCTCTACGAGGGGGGATGAAGTCCCAGATGAGATTAATGACCGGTTCCAGTTCATTCCAGCCGGGTGCTGCACCCTTCCATTGAAGTTCCGCCAGTACCCGGGCAGGGGCCTTCATCAGGTGTTCAGCAAGGGTGATCTGGGCTTCCGGATCAATGCCGGCATTGAGCCGCATCGTTTCCTGGCTGAGAACACTTTGCTCAGTCACGGGACGCAAGCGCTCCTGCGAACGCTCGGTCCGGTCTTCCTCATCAATGGATAACAACAGGGAATCGGATGCGCCGTCGCTCTGGCTGATACCCGGCATGTCGATGCTCGGCAGTTCAAACTGCGGCGGTTCATTGAATAGGAATATCTTGCCGACAAAATGTTTCAGCATTCGGCCGCCGCGCCCCCTGATGTTGGCGAACGTGAAGAAGTCGTAGGCATCCTTGGCTATGTTCTTGTCGAGGATGATGATGTTTTTAGCGGTGGTATTGACCCCTTCGATCAGGGTACTCGTGCAAACCAGAACGCCAAGTTGCCCGTCGTCAAAGCCATTTACCAGCAACGGTCCCATCCATCGTGGCAGTTTGCCGTGATGAACGCCTACACCGATTTCCAGGGACTTCGGTAGGCTCCAATTTCTACTGTAGTTGCGCGATAACCAGTCGGCAGCGTCTGCCATGCCCGGACCGTAGCCGCCGTCCGGCGCGTCTTCCCTAAGCCACCGGGAAACCTTCCGTGCTTTACCGGGGCTTTGACAATAAATCAGCGTCGGACCGTCATTCTCCTTGATGATCCGCTGTATCTCAGCCCTACGGGTGGTGTCGTTCTTGTTGTGCTTGGTTTTGACCTTGAACGTGTCTGCAGCAACGGTAGCGTAATCGGTAATCATTAGGTTGGCACGAAGTTCGGTTGGCAGAGCGGAAGAGAGCGCCTCGATGATAGGGGCGGCAAGGTAGAACTGCGCGTTCGTTTTCATGAGGCGATAGACAGCCTGGTTCAGCAGTTCGCTCCGGACAGACTGATCGTTGAGTTTGTAAAACTCATCAACGAAGAAGAAGTCAGGTTCCGGCATGTCCTTGATTGCCAGGTACCGTTCCTGAGTCAGGACGAAAAGGTTGCGCTCCGCGTACGTCTGCCCGGGATGGGTTATCACCTTAAATCCATCAAACTTGCGGCTGAGCCGCTTCCGGATCTCGTCGATTAGGGCAAGGGTGGGAACCACCATGACCACGTTGTCGTATCTGTCAGAAGCGATCAGGGCATCCATGACCAAGGTTTTGCCGAAACTGGTCGGTGCAGAAAGAATGACGTTTTCGCCGTTCATCAGTTTCCGGTAAACCTCGGCCTGGACCCGGTGAAAGACAACGCCTTCCAGCCCATCGGGTCGATGCAGTTCCATGGCGATAAGGTCAGCAAGTGGGAGCCGGCTGGCATCCAACGTGTCCATGTATGGAAACAAACCCTGGTCGCGCGCCAGCGACAGTAGCAACGGCAGTTCGGTCTGAAACTCGTCGGCCCTATCCAAGGCCCGGATCACCAAGTCCTGAACGTCTGCGTTCTTGCCGTGGATCGCTTTTAGGGATGCGATGTCTGCCAGCAGCGAGAACTCCTGTCCTTCAATAGAGGGTGCGGCTAGGAGCGCTTTTACGGCTGGAATGCTGCTTGCCATGATTTGAGCCTCCCATCAAAAGCATCGAGCAGGTCAGTCTTGGTGTTCATAGGCATCAGGATGAGTTGCACCCGCACTTCCCGTGGCAGTTGCTTGGCGGTCAGTTTCTGGCGGAAGGTCTCCCACTCCGCACGAAGATGTTCCGCAATCTCAGCCTTGTATTCCGGTGAACTGGTTTGATGCTTGCCAGTGATGTCGCTGTCAAAGGTAATGAAGACTGGGATGACTACCCGTTCAAAAACTTCGTCCAGACTGACCTGCCGCGCCAGCAGTGATTTCAGGGTATCCGCGTGTTTCCATGAAGGATCGATCTTGGAAGAAATAGCGGCAAATTCCGTGCGCAAGTACTGCTTGTCCAGATGATCCTGGAGTTCTGCCAGCACCGCACGAATGGCACCGGACCCATCAGTGAAGAACTTCGATTCACCAAGCCAAAGTTCCAGTTCGCTGCCGTTCTCGCCGGCTTCACTGGTTTCAACGATATGGACTGCGTCGAAGCCCTTCACCGTGTCATTCGGTGCGTCCTTGAAATAAATGCGGCTGATGGCTTGCTCGCTGTTCAGGAACCGCCGCAACACCATATGCAGGAGCAGTTCCCCGATCTCACCGCGGTTCTTGTATTTTTCCGAGGTGTAAATGAGCGATATGGCTTTTGCCATGAGCGCCATGCCGTTGGACAGGGTGAAACTGGCCCGTTCCTCGTGGGTTAGTACCCAGTCTGCCGCCCAGTTGAGCATGTCAAGTGAAAGGGCGTCATAACGCCACTTCTTCTCCTCGTGACCGGCACAAACGCCCAGCAGGGAAACTGCTTCGTCAATTTCCTGGACGATGATACTCAGTACCGTTTCCGGCAGATTTTGCTGGTGTGCCATGCTCCCCCGTTACGAACCGGAAGACTTCGGGATTTCCACGGACAGGAAACGAAGAGTCGCGGTGCTTGTTTAGATCAAAACTAGCACCGGGCGTACATGGGACAGATGTTAGTGAGCCGCGGCTGAGGAAAACGTTACGCACTCGGGATCAACCCGTATTTTGTTGCTTCCTTCTCGCACTTTAGCCGCCCCTAAGGTGCCGACACCGACTGTCGAGGCGTAGATACAAGGCGTACATATCAGGGCATCTTGTCCGCAGAAACTGCCAGCGGGAGACTCCCTGCGCTCTCGGTAAAGGCTGCTCTGCGTTATGTTGAGACGCAGGAGCGGGAGACACATTGACAAGACGTTCCGAGCAGGCCGAACAACCCGCTTCTCACTGCTCCGGTCCGGATCTGGATCGTCTCAAGAAATGGTCCTTTGCTGAATGCCTGTCCGATCTTTTTTCGGGGTGACGTGCTCCCACCGCCGATGGCCTGCGTGATGTTACTCGCAGCCCACGCCGTCTCCGTCCCGGTCCAGCCGGGAGCTATATCCGGGATCACCCCAGCGGACCGGTGCTGCCCCGGCAGCCCGGGCTGCGGCACAGTTGGCGTATCCTCCGGCAGGTGCGGAACCGGCGCCGCCCGTTCCGTAACTGCCCTGCCAGATGTAGTAGGCCTTGCTACTGGCAGCCTTGGCCGCATAGTTCGGGCCTTTGGCGGTGACTTTGACGCTGATGTCCGAGAACTGGTCCTTGGACGTCAGGGTATACGTTGACCGAGTGGCGCCCCTGATCGTGTACCCGTCTCGGTACCACTGGTAGGAATATGACGTCGGGGTTGGGGAAAAGCTGCCCCTCGCTGTCAGGGTTCTGCCGACCTGCTTGGTTCCGGTGATCGTTGGGCCTGTCCTGACCTTGAAAAGGCCCTTGCCGATTTTGAAGGCCTTGGTGGACGCACTGCGGTTCGAATAGGCAGTCCGCTTAGCCGTGACCTTGGCAGCCACCTGCGCGCCGACATCGGAAGCAGTCAGCAGGTAGGTGGATCTGGTGGCGCCCGTGATCTTTATACCGTTGCGGTACCACTGGTAGGAATGGGAAGCCGGTTTCACCGAGTACGTCCCGGGAACTGCCCTGAGCTTATAGCCTGCCTTTTTGGTTCCTGTGATTCGGGGTTCGGAGACGACTTTGAACGTTCCTTTTCCGATTTTCGTGGACCTGGCCGTCGATTGGGCTGCCTTGTATCCAACCAGTGTGGTGGTGGTTTTTACTGAGACGACACGGCCAAGATCCTTGGGGGTGAGCTTGTACCGGGCTTTGACGGCACCCTTAATGGCCTTGCCCGAGCGGTACCAAATGTAGGTGCTCTTAGTGCCCTTCGGCCAAGCGGCTGCCGCGGTGAGGGTTGCACCGACCCGCTCGGTGCCGGTGATTCTCAGCTTCTTGGTCGGGACAAGTGCGCAGACCGTAACCATTCTGGCTGCCGAGGTGCGTTCAGCGGTGCCCAGGTTGTTCAGGTTTCCCGTGATGCGGACGGCTATCCTGGTTGAAAGATCTGCCGGGGAGATCACGTAATTCCTGTCCGAGGCTCCCGAGATGGCTCGTCCGTTACGCATCCACTGGTAGGTTAGCTTCGTTCTCGAGGGTGTCCACGCTCCGGGAACCGCAGCCACGGTCTGTCCGACACAGAAATTCCCGTCCATCGCCGGAACGGGGGCGGTGTGGATCAGCGGGGCGCCGATAATGCCGAAGGTCGCAGTCGCTTGGGTTCGCTTGGACTCATCCCAACCATTAGTGGCATGAACTATCAGTGTCAGTTCCTTGCCCGCGGAATCCGCCGGCAGCCGGAAGGCATCACCTGGTGCCCAGTCCCAATGGAATGGCCAGCCGTCCAGATACCACTCAAGATCATCGGGCGGACCCCCCTTAATTCCATCCTCCCGCACGGGATCCACCAGGTTGCCCGCCGTCAATTCGCCCCGGAGTCCGGGCACGTCAGCGGCCGTGAACAGGTGGGCCCCTGGGTCCACGTCGTCGTACTCGGAGGTAGTGGTGATTACAACGTTTTTGGGTGGGTTAAAGACTTCCGCTGCCTCGGCTGACGGCAGCGTAAGAATCGGTGACAGCAGGACCGCCGACAATAACACGGCTATGCAGGCGCGCCACGGCGACCTTGCCCGCACCAGCAATGGCTGGAGTAACTCTTGTGTCACCCTATCCCCCTGTTTTCAATTCTCCACGGCTGCAGGACTCTTCGGCCTGCCCTCAGCAAATCTGCACGATGCGCACCGGCAGGCAGTCGCTTCCGACGCCTCTTCTCACTATCCCTATCGGCACGAAACTCCCTCCGGTCAGCGGGCGGCTTGCGTACTTGATCATTTCGGCGCCCTTGCCTGTTCCGAGGCACCCGGTTACTGTTCGATCACCGTATGGCGGGACCGAAGCGAAGCCGCTGGAGCCGCAGCCCGGATATTAGACCGAAACGCCACAAAAGAGCTGGAAATGCCGGGAACCCGGGCACGGCTGTCAGCGCCGTTATCGCGACTCTCCCCCAGATTAGACAACACCAATCCGGGAGCGGGGAGGCTTGAATGCCGATAACAGCGCATATGTTCGTTGGGGTTACCGCACTGTGGCATTCCACCGCGTGCACGAAGAGCCGACTCATGCGCGGCGGAACGGGGCCGCAGCCACAAGTGTGATGCGATTCAGCGGTAAGACACTACACAGGGATGGTTGTTATTTAGCGGGCAACTCGTCCTGGTGACCTGGGTGTGTCCCTCCGCTGTGCAGCGGCGGAACGATCAGGCCGCACAGGCCAATGACGGCGGTACACGAAGCAAAAGGGTGAAAGCGGTGCTGCGAGGGCTAATTATCCGCCCGGTGCCGGCAACTGGAGCCTGCGCGGGCCAGGCTTTGCCGCCCGTTCACCCGGGCGTGGCGGAACAGGGACCGGTCGGTCATACGGAAGTCCTAGCTTGAGGGATTGCTTCCAACAGCAATCACCCTGGCGAAAGGAACCTGTATGCCTTCCCCTGTCTCCCGGCGTCGTCGTGCCCTGACGGGCGGCAGCACCGCCTTGGCCCTGCTGGCACCGCTGGCGTTCTTCGGCGTGCAGATCGCTTCGGCGGATCCGCCGAAGCACTCCGGCGCGGAGGGCAGCCCGCCGGCCCATGCCCCCGCCAAGGGTCACCGCGGAGACAAGCCCGTCGATGACGATGTGGACCCCACGACGTACGTCGGCGGTCCCGACGTCGTCACCGAGGGCGAGACCGAAGGGGATGTCTTGGATGGTGTGGTCTTCGATGACGCCAACCAAAACTCGGTCCGGGATAAGGGCGAGAAGGGCATCCCCGGGGTGGCGGTGTCCAACGGCCGCGAGGTGGTCCAGACCGATGCGGAGGGCCGCTACGAGCTGCCGGCGAAGGACAAGGACACCTTCTTCGTCACCAAGCCCGCCGGCTGGGACACCCCGGTGGATGAGAACAACATCGCGCAGTTCTCCTACACCCACGCTCCCCAGGGCACCGCCGAGCAGGAGTTGCGCTTCGGCGGCCTGGAGCCCACCGGGGAACTACCCGCCGCGGTGAACTTTCCGCTGACCAAGAATCCATCCTCGGCTGGCGAGGACATTCGGTGCCTGGTGCTGGCCGATCCGCAGGCCTACTCCAACCAGGAGATCTCCCATGCGCGCAACGGTGCCCTGCGCGAAGCAGCGGCCTATGATGCCGCCGACTGCGGCGCCCTGTTGCTGGGCGATATCGCCGGCGATGACCTGGGCATGTACGACCGGGCGAAGGAGGCCCTGGGCCTGATGGGCATGCCCGTGCGCGCGATCCCCGGCAACCACGACTTGGACTTCGACGCCACGGACGCCCGGTGGTCGTTTGATACCTACCGGCAGCACTGGGGACCGGAGAACTACTCCTATGATGTCGGCGAGGTACACGTGCTGGCGCTAAACAACGTGAAATACCCGTGCACGCCCGAGGACGACAACGCCGACGGCAAGCGGCCGGCCTGCGAGGACCCGGCCGGCGCCCCGGCGTACAACGGCCGCCTCGGGGAAGACACCTTGGCCTGGATCAAGAAGGATCTGGCCACAGTGCCCAAGGACAAGCGCGTCGTGGTCGCCACGCACATCCCGCTGGTATCCCACTCCGGCGCTGACAGCGCCCAGCACCAGACCGACGACGTCCGCACACTCTACGAACTCCTTGAAGGACGCGAGGCGTTGTCCCTGTCCGGTCATTCGCACTGGATCGAGTCGATGGCCGAGGGAGATTCCCTCGGGGCATGGGAGGAGGCCGTGGGGGTGAAGGCGGTGCCGTTCGACCACATCGTCGCCGGCGCCGTGTCGGGAGACTGGTACGCCGGGGACTACGACGTCAACGGCCAGCCGATGAGCTTCCAGGGCGACGGCGCGCTGCCAGGTTTCTGGACCTTCGACTTCTCCGGCACGGACTACCGGCATGCCTTCCATGCCACCGGCCGGGACGGCGACCAGATGGGCCTGGGTCTGAGCTCCCCGCACTACCGCCACTGGGCGCAGACCCTGATCGACTGGCGCGACGAGCACCCCGTCACCTGGGAGAACAAGCACAAGGACGCGGTGCCCCCGCTCACACTGGGTGATCTCGGGGATCAGAACATGATTACCCGCGACGACCTGGACGGGGGCACCTACCTGACCGCCAACGTCTGGGCCGGCACCACCGACTCCACCGTCACCGTCTCAATCGACGGTGCCGAACCCGTCACCGCGGAGATCACCCAGCCTGCGGCGGGTGAAGAGGTCCGGCGCGGCGTCGAGTGGTCCGACCCGTCGGCGCTGATCCGCCAGCTCACCAGCGCCCGGATGTCCTACCAGTCGACCTCGGGGAACCCGGAGGCCCAGGGCCTACACCTGTACAACGGCCAGGTCTACGGACCCTCCGCACCGCGCCCGGTGGAAGGCAACCTCGCCGATGGCTCCCCGCACCTGTGGCGCATCCCGCTGTCAGCCGACCTCGAGAACGGCATGCACCTGGCCGAGGTGGCCTGGACCGACCGCTACGGCAACGGACACACCGAGACCCTCGCCTTCGAGATCGTCGACGAACGGCCACAGCAGAGCTTCCGGCTGGACACCTTCGGCGAGGACGTCGTGTGGTGATCCACGGTCCTCGACCAGGCCGTCGGCAGCGCGGGCGGAAAGCGCATTGTCTGTCAGATTGAACTAGGCCCGATCAGGCTCGTGCAGGACCGCTAATCAACCTCAGGTGCTCACAGGAACGCTGGGGCTACGGCGAAGACTGCGGTCAGCACGTGGCGACGGCGGCGGGAGACGTCATGCATCAGCAGCGGCGCGTCTTCGTAGGGCACGACGTCGGTGATCAGGTGCTTGCGGATCGTGTCGCCGTGGGTGGCGAGCAGCTTGATGGTTTCGGCCGAAAGCCGCGCCCGGTCCCACTGTGCCGTGAGGCCGCGCGGTACCCTGCCGATCTGCGCGCAGCGCAGGTTGAGCCCGTTGTGGTGGAATTCCTCGCCCAGCCGGACGGCGTCGGCTCCGCTGGTGTAAAAGGCGAGGTCGATGATGCTGCCCTGGGGTCGGGCCGCGCGGAGGGCGGCGTGCAGCGCCTCGGGGCGCCCCCGGCATTGGAAGACGACGTCGGCGCCCCGGTCCCCGGGACCATGGCGCCATCGCGTTTTCAATATCTTGCCGGGGTCGTCATTCAGGTCGAGGGCCAGGAAGCCCAGCTCTTCGGCCAACTGCCGGCGGCGGGCGTCCGAGTCCGCGACGGCGACTTCGCGCGCGCCGAGGGATCGGGCGAACAGGGCGGTAACCAGCCCGATGGGCCCGGCGCCGGTGACGAGCACCAGCCGGCCGTCCACCCCGTCGCCCAGCGCGCGGACCAGGCCACCGGTTTCATCTGCCGCCGCGTGCAGCAGGCCGTTGGCGCAGATGGGCCCGAAGTGTGCGACGAAGACGCCAAGCAGCGGATCAAGGTCGTCGGGCAGCGGCACCAGATGCTCGCGCAGCGGGTCGGCCACATGCGCGGTGGCGTGGCCATAGGCCGTGGCGAGGATGTCCCCCTCGGCGAAGGCCGGAGTGCGGGATTGGGCGACCCGGGCGACCTCCATGTAGCCCAGCCTGCGGATCGGGTAGGCGGCCTCGGCCGAGTCCTGCAGGAACAGGCCGAGCTCGTGATCCAGGCGGGACCGCAGCCCGGGGTGGTCGCCCTTGACGAAGGCCAGTTCCGTGCCGGCGGACAGGCCGGTGACGAGCGTTTCGAGCAGGAGCCCGCCGTCGGGGACTTCGGGCAGCTGCTCCTCGACGATTTCCAAGGCTCCGGCTGCAGGAATGACGAGGTTGCGCCGGTTCCTCATGGCGCTTCCCCTGCCGTGGCCGGCCGCTCTTCCGGCAGTTTCACCGGCAGCCCCGTGCGCGCCGATTCGGCAATGGCACAGCCGAGCCGGTGGCTGCGCAGGGCCTCGGCATAGGGGGCGCGGGTGCTTTCCCGTTCGCCGCGGACTGCCTCGATGAATTCCCGGTCGACGGCGATGCGCGGGTCCTCGGCACAGCCCAGGTCCGTGCGCGACGTGCCGTCGAAGCTGCTCAGGCCGGCCTCGGACAGCTCCAGGTACAGGCCTCGACTCACAATGTGCAGAGCCGCGCGGTGCTTGGCGGCCAGCACCGAGGTCGCCGCCAGCGTGGCCACGGTTCCGCTGCCAAAGCGGACGGTAGCCGCGGTGGCGTCGTCGACGTCGTCCGGTTCCGGCCCCGATCCGTCGGCCGGGGGATGCCCGGTCTCCGTCCCGCGCACCCCGGCGGCGTAGACCTCCACGGCTTCGCCGAGCAGGAAGCGCGCCGTGTCCAGGACGTGCGTGAGCTGCTCGACCACCTGACCGCCGGAGCGGTCCATGCGCCCCCACCACGGGACCGGCGGCCGTTTGTCCAGCCAATAGCCGTTGGCCAGCAGGGCCGGGGCCTCCTCGAGCAGGCCCCGGGCATGTCCGACGGCGTCCATGCAGCGCCAGTGGTAGCCGGTGCCGGTGACGACGCCGGCCGCTTCCACGAGCGCCCCAATTTCCTCCGCGGCTTCCCGGCCCAGGCCGACCGGCTTTTCCACGAACAGCGGCAGTCCCCTGGAAAGCGCCGCCCGTTCACCGGGCCCGTGCGCGAACGGCGGAACGCACACGTAGACGGCGTCCGCTTCCGTGTGGTCGAGGGCCGTCTCGGGGTCGGTGAAGGCCGGGGCGTCCACTTCACGCCCCAGCTTCTCCGCCGCAGCCGCATGCGCGTCGGTGACGCTGGTGATCCGGGCGCCAAGCTCCTGCAGGACGCCGACGTGCCGCCGCCCGACGGAGCCGGCCCCGATCAAGGCTACTTTCACGCTCATGTGGCCTCCTGGAGGAGTTGGTCGTACAGGCGCAGGTAACTGGCAGCCATCGCCTCGGGTGTCCATGCCGCTGCCGCGTCGATGCAGTCCTGTGGGCGGATATTGTCCAGTTCCTGCAGGAACCGGGCCATTTCCTGCTCATCGGCGGCGAGGAAACCGGTGCGGCCGTGGTCCACCAGC
Organism: Arthrobacter sp. Y3223166; assembly: GCF_059090935.1. Classification (NCBI taxonomy): domain Bacteria; kingdom Bacillati; phylum Actinomycetota; class Actinomycetes; order Micrococcales; family Micrococcaceae; genus Arthrobacter; species Arthrobacter sp. Y3223166. The sequence continues at coordinate 279,647 of NZ_JBNHGE010000001.1, forward strand.
GAGGGCAACACTCCCAGCGGTGTCCCCACCACGGGGATGCCGCGGGACAGGGCTTCCACCACCCCGGTGGCTCCGGGTTCGGCCCACCGGTTGGGGGCCAGCAGCACCCGGGCCGAGCGCAGGACGTGCTCCTTGGCTTCGCCTTCGACTCCGCCGATCCAGCGGTACCGGCCGCCGTCGAGCAGCGGACGGACCTCCTCCCGGAAGTACTTGGCGTCCGGGTGGGAGGCCAGGTGCGGGTCCCCTTCGGCCAGCCGGCGGTCCAGCTCGGCCGGGTCGTTGATTCCGGCGACGGGGCCGGCGAGTACCAGGGGCAGGCCGGCCAGGCGGCAGATCCTCAGTGCGGTGTCCTGCCCCTTGTCGCGGGTGATGCGGGCCAGCATCAGGGCGTGCCCGGCGCTCTCTGCGTGGACGTCCAGGGCGGGCGGAGCGGCCAGGGGGACGACGCCGATCGTCTGGCGCCGCAGCGCTAGTGGTGCGCGCTCCAGCTGGGACTGCGAGACCGCCGCGAACCGGATGCGGCCGCGGCCGTTGAAGGACGAATAGAAAGCGCTGTGCTTACCCAGGTCCCAGTGCAGGGTCTGCAGCACCGGCGGCGCAGCTTGCCCCATGGCGGCGAATACCGCCGGTCCCACCACCTCGAGGTGGTCGTGCACCAGGTCCCAGGCGCCGCCGTCGTACATGGCCTGCACAACGCCGTGCATATGCGCGTGGGCGATACCCGAGACCTGGTTGTAGGGCAGGGCGATCGAGGCGAACTGGGGTTCGTCGAGCGGGCACAGGTAGGCGTCGGCCTCGATCGTGCTCGGGCCCACCGTGGCGAGGGTGACATGCACCCCGGCGCGGCGCAACTCCGGAATCAGGGTGGCGACCACCGTTTCGATGCCCCCGTACCCGCGGGGCGGAACAGGCAACCAGGGGCCGGCGTTGATGAGGATCCGCACGGCTCAGGCCACGTGCCCGGTCGCGAGCCGGTACTGGCCCATGTCCAGCATCGCCGGACGTTCAGACACTTCAACGGTGCAGGTTTGCCCGACGTAGTCCTCCCCCTGGCGCATGAACTGCGTCAGTTCGACGGCGTGAGGGGCAGCCGGGGCCAGGCCTCGGCGGTGCAGCCGGGCCTGCACGGTGAGCTGGATCTGCAGGGCCATCCGGGCCAGCTCGGCGTCTGTGGAGTTGCGGTGGCAGCGCTCGCCCAGGTCCACCTGGGCCATCCCGTCCAGGCCCACGGCTTCCAACACGTCGATCAGCATGCCGGTTTCCACCCCGTAGCCGGAGACGAAGGGTATGCGTTCGAGCAGGCTGCGCCGGCCGGCATATTCGCCGGCCAGCGGCTGGACGATCCCGGCCAGTTCGGGCCAGTACAGGTTCAGCAGGGGGCGTGCCACCAGTTCCGTGACCCGGCCTCCGCCCGCCGGCATGATTTTGACCCCGTCGTCGAGCGGCCGGTCATAGTAGCTCTTGACGAAGTGGGTCCGCGGATCGGTTAGCAGGGGGCCGATCAATCCGACGGCAAACTGTGCATCGAACCGGCGCAGGTCCGAGTCCATGAACACCAAGAGGTCGCCGCTGGAGATGGCCAGGGATTTCCACAAGGCTTCGCCTTTGCCCGGAGTGCATCCGGTGCCGGGCAGAATCAGGTCCTGGTGGGCAACCTTCGCGCCGGCGGCCGCGGCCACGGCGGAGGTGTCGTCGGTGGAGTTGGAGTCGATCACGATGATCTCGTCCAGCAGCGGTACCGCCTCGACAAGTTCGGTGCGCAAAGCGGTCACGATCGACCCGACCGTCGCCGACTCGTTCTTGGCCGGAAGTACCACGCTGATCCGCTGGCCGGCCTTGCGTTTCACGAGTTCGTGCCGGTCGAAGCTTTTGCCTTGATAATTTTTGGCGGAGAACCACTCCAGAACGTCAGCCCGCATTCCGGCTTCCTCTCATCGAGCGCCGGTTCATCCCCCAAGGCCGGCTGTCGGTAGGATCAAGTCGAAGCCTACGGGGCCGGATCCTGCCCTGTGAATAGTTTCCGTGAGATTGGCAGGGACGGCCGGCCCCCGGAAAGGGCTGCGGATGCCGGTGCGGGCGGCTCGGAAACGTCTGCGCAAGGCCGCGGCAGTGAGGAGAATTGATGCAGCAGCAGGTCCCCGCCGGCGGCCACGTCCATCGGCCCCGCCTGGTGCTGTGGCGGCACGGCCAAACCGACTGGAACGTCTTGGAAAAGGCCCAGGGACATGCCGACATCCCGCTCAATGCAATCGGCCGGGTCCAGGCCAAGCAGGCTGCCCGGCTGCTGGCAACGTTCCAACCCGATTTCATCTGGTCCAGCGACCTGGAACGCGCCCGCCACACTGCTGCAGAGCTGGCCGCGTTAACCGGGCTGGAACCGGTGCTGGACAAGCGGCTGCGCGAGTACCATGTGGGCATCAGGCAAGGCACCACCTTTGCGGAGTTCCGGGAACAGCATCCGAGCATCTACGAGAAGTTCTTCAGCGAGGAGAACTACCGGGTTCCCGGAGCCGAGCTGCCCTCCGAAGTCAACGGGCGGATGAAATCGGTCATGCAGGACGCCGCCGCGGAGCTGGCCCGGGGCGGCACCGGCGTCCTGGTGGGGCACGGTGCCGCGCTCCGAAGCGGGCTGTTGGCCTTCTTCGACGCACCGGCCCACATGCGCGAGATGTTTGCCGGCATGGCAAACTGCGCCTGGACGGTGCTGGAAAAGCACCCGGACCGCGGGTGGCAGGTCGTCGACTACAACGCCCAAACCCTGCCCGATCCCTCCTCGGCACTGGCAGACGAAATGCCGGCCGAACACGATGGCCAGGGGTAGGATCCGGCCGGGCGGAATCGCACCATCCGGCGTCTTTGCGCAACTTCGGCAGGCTGGTTGGCCGATGGTGCCTCCGCGTAACTGTTGCCTGTATGTGGAATAGCTTCCTCGGCGCAGCATCCAGCAAGTCCCGCTGGCCTCCGCAAGCTTCCCTATGGACGGGGTGAATGCTGGAACAAGCTTTTCATAAGAGGACCCGTGCAGAATACGCCCTACGCCGCGCATCATGCCGGCGCGTCCACGGCCGGTGTGACCGGCGAACCGAGGGAGACGGTAAGAATGGCACGCACAACCGGGGTTTACGCAGTGCTCCTGTCCGCAATGCTGATGCTCACAGCCTGCGGAGGTGAAGCAGCCCCGGAAGGGACCGCCGAGCCGGCCACGTCCCCTACCGCCCAATCTCCGCAGACCACCTCGGCGGCCAAAACATACACCAACGACGACCTCAAGGAAGTGATCGCGGGTCTGGAAGACGCGCAGGGCCAACAACTTTCAGTCGTTCCGGCGGCACAAATCGATCAGGGACTCACGGCCGCGAAGGAATTGCTGGCGAACGCGACCATTACCCCTGAAGCCTGTTCCATGTTCGCGACCGAACAGACCCGGATACCCGATGGCAGCACCTACGCCGCCGGAGCCAGCCACTCAGCCGAAGAAAAGTCTCAGACCATCATCACCCTCGTCGCCGTCCAAGACCCGCAAGTCGTCGCCGAGCAGCTCGAACAAGCACAAAAATCCATGCAGCAGTGCGCCGACTTCGAAATCGAAGCGGAAGGACAGAAAATCAGCAGCAAGATCACCCCACTGGACGTGATCACAGACGGTGAGCAGTCCCTCGGCTCCATCACCACCCAGAAGTTGCCGAACGGGCAAAGCCAGAAGGTCATGTCCGTAGCTGGAACGCAAGGATCCCTCGCGGCCACCGCAGTGAAAATTGGAGCCGACATCGAGGAAGAAGCACAGGACGAACTCATCAAACTCGTCAACGACGCGCTTGCCCAAAGCGAGTAACCAACCATCTGCATAAAGGAGAATATGACCTGAATGGGTCGCCTTCGGCTTAACCCGAAAGTGACGCGATGCCCTCGAGGCCCAGGTAGCGGCTGTCGAACCCGACCCAAGCATATTTGGAAAGCGCGCCCTCCGGCATTCCAGATACCTTGGATGGTCTCAAGCTCTAACTCGAAACGCGGAGGAAAAATCATGCCAGCAAGAGATGTCTTAAGCCAGGAGCAAATCCAAGCAAATCTGCTCCAGTTGCCCGAATGGCGCTATGGTTTGGGTGCTTTGCGGACCGCAGTGAAATGCGAATCATCCGCAGCTGCCTTGGACTTGCTTTCCGCAATTGGCCGGCTGGCACAGAAATCCGACCACCACCCTGATGTGGACTGGCGGTACGACACATTGTTCATCACGCTCACTTCGCATGATGCCGGCGACAGGGTGACGGCGCGTGACGTAACGCTGGCCCGTTCAATATCGCAGCTTGCCCAAACCACCGGCGTCACGCCCCTCCCGGAACTCTTGCGAACAGTGGAGATAGCCATAGACACAGATGCCCCGGAAGCCATCTCGGAAGTCTGGCGGACGGCGCTGGGCTACAAGCGGCACGAAGACGGAAGCCTGATCGATCCCTATGGCAGGGGTCCGGCCATTTGGTTTCAGGAGTCCCAGCGTCCGAGCGAGAATCGTTTTCATCTGGACGTCACCGTCCCCTTCAGCGAAAGCGCCTCGACTCTGGATGCCCTGGTTAGCGTTGGTGCAACACTCGATGATGAACATGCGCCCATGTGGGTAGTTGCCACTGATGCCCAAGGCAACCGGCTCTGCATCAGTACTGAAGCCGGGCGCGGCGACTAGACGGGTAAAGTCACGCAGCCACGGCCAAGGGCGGCAGCCTGACCTTCCTGTCAGCCACAGTCGCCGCCACCACCGCCTCCGGCGTCTCCTCCATAGGCAGTGGCTCCAAAAGCTCCCGTGCTGGCTGCATCCGGGCGAACGGGAGCCCGGGCACCCTTTACTGGTCGGCGGTCGGCGCGGGCACCCAGAACCACCCAGGCAATACATGCCGCACAGAGGATGGCAACAATGATGGCAAATTCCACACTTGTCTCCTGTCGTTGAGCTCAGAGTATGGGCGGAATAGGCTTAGGGCAACAGTTCCAGGGCAAGACAATTCAGTGACTGGTGCGCCCGCGGGATGAGGCCAACGTCGGGGGCAGCATTCGGTCGGCCACCATTCCGGTCACCATTGAAAATAGCGCTTTGTGGAGGACGTCCACGGCTTTCTCCTCGGCGGGCCAGGTCTTTGGTGGTGACCCGGCACCGGTGGCGTTCTCAATTGTTTGGTCAAAGCCCAGTCGCATCACGGTGTGCCATATATTGGCGTGCAGTCCGCGAATGCCCGTGACGGCCCACACTCCTCTCAGGGCGCCGAGGCTGGCACCGGTGCAGTAATGCATCAGGTGGTTCCACAGGAAGGGCTTGGCATCGTTGGCGGGCCGTTGTCCGAGCAGGGTCAGCAGGGCGCGGGCAGGTACGTAGGAGTTCCGACGGCCGGTGATCGCCTGCTCAACCTTCTCCCCTACCGTCATCACCCCCGCTCCGATGAGTCCGGCCAAAGCACCGGTGCCGGCCGCGCGGCAGATGCCACTGAATCGGTGCGAGGCGGCCATTGGTGTCCTCCAAACTTCTCTTCGCCGCATGGGCAAAAATTGTCAGGGCTGGGCCATGCCTGCTCTGGCCCGGCATGGCCTCAGCTTAGACGGTGCGCCTGGAGCCGGCGACCCTCTTGGTTGGCAGACCCCGCAGATTGCCGTTGCTGGTCGCCCCTTCCCGTGGAAGCACAACAACAGGCAGCCAGCATCACACCACGCCCCGCCCCTCGAGGGGCTTCCGCCACCCTTGCCATGACCCCGCCGCTGGCAGCACCAAAAGTCAGATAATCAGGGCCTCCTTTGCGGACCGCGAAAGCCATGGCTAGCGAGTTACCGAAACCGTAAGCATACTTATAAACACAGGCTTTGGAACCCAGAGTTGCCCATAGTGGGCATCGGGCCTACATCGAGGAGGAGCTTCGATGCGCATCAAGGATTCCGTCGTTGTGATTACCGGCGCGTCAAGCGGAATAGGCCGCGCCGCTGCCCTGCGTTTCGCCCGGAAGGGCGCCCGCGTCGTGCTCGCGGCCCGCCGGACTCAGGCTTTGGAAACGCTTGCCGCCGAATGCGAACGTCGCGGGGCGCAAGCACTGGCAGCGCCGACCGATGTCAGCGACGCAGCCGCCGTGCAGGAACTCGCGGACCGCGCGGTAGCACGCTTCGGCAGAATCGACGTCTGGGTCAATAACGCCGCGGTTAGCTTTTTCGCTCCATTCCTGAGGGCACCTGTCGAGGACTTCCGGCGCCTCATCGACGTCAACGTGATGGGCTACGTGCACGGGTGCCGGGCCGCGCTAGCGCAGATGCAGCAGCAGGGCGCGGGCGTGGTCATCAACGTTTCCTCCGTCGTGGGGGAAATCGCCCAGCCTTACACCTCCGCCTATTCGATGTCCAAGGCCGCCATCCGCGCCCTGGGCGTTAGCCTGCGCTCGGAACTGCGGCTCACCGGCAGGAAAAACCTCAGGGTCTGCACGCTTCTGCCGGCAACCATCGACACCCCGTTCTTCCAGCACGCCGGTAACTACACCGGCCGCAAGGCCCTGGCCATGCCGCCGGTGTACACGGCGGAACGGGTTGCCAAAGCCATCACCGCGCTGGCGGTCTCCCCTCGCGCGGAAGCCGTCGTCGGACCGCTTGGACGGGTCATGGCCTTGCAGCACAGGCTCACCCCGCGCTTGATGGAAGGCGCCATGGCGGCCCAGGTTAACAGGACACATCTTTCGCGCAGCGAGCCGGCGCCCACGACCGCGGGAAACCTCTACTCGCCGCAGCCCTCGCACCCAAAGCCAGCAACGGGAGGCGGCTGGCACGGAAGAAGAAAAACCGCGCTGCGCAGGACAGGCGCCACCCTGCTCGTCCTCACCGCCGCCGGAAAGCTCACCAGCACGCTTGCCCGGCGCTACCTTGGTTCCGGTGGACCAGGAACGCGGATCCCTTAAGTTCACCCTCGCATCGGCAGGCGGCCGCCTCGACGCGGAACTCAGGGCGAGGACCGCGATTCAAGTGTGTTGAAAAGCCGCAGGCGGAAGGGGCGGGCGTTCGGTCAAGGCTGGTCTTCGGTGATGGGTCGGAACGGTGGCGGGCAGTTGCCAGCACGTTCAGCCCTTGTCCCCCGCGTCTGGGATGGCGGCGATAAGTTTCCCGTAGGCAACAAGGTTGTCCTCGAACCTGCCGCTTTGCGGGTTGTACCCGTCGCAGGTGATGAGCCGGATCTCTGCCTGCTTGGTATTCCCGTACACCTGCAGGGCCGGGAAGTTGTCTTTGGCATATCGCTTGATGACCGTCAGTCGGAAGACCGCCGTCGTGCCATCCTCGCGCTCCACCCTGACTTCGTCTCCGGGTACCAGTTCCTGCAGTCTGGCGAAAACGCCCGGGCCCCCGCCCAAGGCGTTGACGTGACCCAGGAGGATCGAGGGCCCCCTTTCCCCCGGCGTCGGGGAATTGATGTACCACCCTGCCGGGGAACCGGCCTCTTCGGGCGGCACCTCCAAGGTGCGATCCTCCTGCTGTGCGAGGTCGATGATGTCGCTGCCAAGCCCGATCCGGGGAATGCTCAACGCTGAAGGCCTGGCTTTCTCCATCACGAGGGAATCGCCGCCGGCAGCGGGAACGGCGGCTTGGGGCGCGGCTGTTTTTTTGTCAGCCCGTTGCGGCTTTTCCCCTGGTTCACGCCCTTGAGCCGCACGGGGAGCCTGCTCGACGGCGGTGCCCGAGGGTGCGGTGCTCGAGGGTGCGGAAGTCGAGGGTGCGGAGGCCGAAGGTACGGAGGGTGGGGGTGGTGACCCGGTAGCGGTGGGTGCAGCGCACCCCGCATTCACGGCCAGGACAAGGGCCAGCCCGGCGAAGAAGGGTGGCCCTGTCCGTGCCGTCTTCACGCCGGTCAGTCCTTGGGAGCGGAACGCCTGCGTGCGACGGCCACCGAAGCGCCTGCAGCAAGCAGAACCCCCAGACCTGCGGCGAGGGACATCGCGCTTCCGTCTGTTTGCGCGGGGGTCTCGACGCCTGTGTCGGGGGCACCGCCTGGCATCGGCCCGGTCATCTGGGAAGCAACCAAGGTTCCGCAGGCCGCGGAAAGTGTGGCCGCCAGCGGCAGCCCCGGGGCTTCAGGGCTCATTTGTTGCTGGGCAGCCGGAGGCAGCCTGTTCGGGTCTACGCCGTGGACCTCCACCGTTGCAGTTCCGGCCTGGATCGCCGCTATTGTTGCCGGATCCAGGGTCAGGGTCCGTTCATAGGTGTAGGCTCCGCCGGCGGGGAAGCGGTCGGTTGCCACCATCGAGGCCGGGCTGGTGTCCCCCTGGACTGTCAGCGAGGTACTGACGGCACCGGCATAAGGTTCGCCTTCGGGTGAACTGACGACGCCGTCGCCGTCGGTGTCTGCTGCCGGCCCGGGGCACAACCCTTGGCCGCCGATGTGAATATGCTGGCCATGTGGGAACGGCGCGTTCATCCAGATTTCCGCGGCGCCCGAGACGTTCATGCTGACGGTTGCCTGCTGACCGTGTATCTCGATCATCGCCTGTCCGGCGGTTCCGCTGTTGTTGGCCGGCGCAAGGTCAGCCTGCCACACGCCGTCCTGGGCTACGGCCGGGCCGGCCGCGAAAGCCATCGCGCCAATCGCGACGGCAGGGGCAATGAGAAGAGTCTGTGCCTTCATGATGTAGGCCTCTCAGAAAATAGTAAGGGTGCTTACGGTTCTCCCGTGCGTCACACCCTAATCCAATGCCGTCGATCTGAAAAGTCTTTACTCAGCCTGCGTCGCCGAGCAGGTGGTACCAGCTTTCGGCGAGGACCCCGAGCGCCTGGCCACGGTTTGGTTCTGAGGTGCGGCTCGTCCAGAGGGTGGAGACGTAGTTGAGCTGGGTGAACGCGAGCGTTCCGCGGACGTGGTGCGTCTCCTCCGAGAAGCGGCCGGCCTGCTGCATGCCCCGGACGAGGTCGGAGACTACTTCCTCACGCCAGCCCATGACCAGGGCCCGCACTTCGCGGTCGACGGCGGCAGCCTCGTCGAGGACATCCAGGTAGGGGCGGAAGACGGGCCAAAGTACTGCGCGCGACTCGAGCCAGTCGCGGATGCCGGCTGGCTCGCCCGCGCGGACCACATCCACGAGCTCGGGGGCCGTCGATGCATGGCCGGGTCCGGCGGCGCGGTCAAGGACCGCATTCACCCGGGCCATGAAGTCCCCCATGAGATCGCTTCGCGAGGGGTAGTACGCATAGAAGGTCACCCGGGTGGTGCCGGCAGCGGCGGCGATATCGTCGATCGTCGTGGCGGCGTACCCCTTGTCGATGAAGAGTTCGAGCGCCCGTTCGACGATCCTGTCGCGGGTCAGCTGTTTCTGGGCTTCTCGCAGCGACGGCATCAAGACTTCGCCGGCGTAGCCGGTTGCAGCGCGGACGAACCTACATTGGCCAGGCGGCGCAGTTTGGGAATGGGGATGCGGTAGTTGATCGCCGCCGCGGTTCCGGGGCCGCCGTCCGCGCCGTCCCAACGCAGCAGCATCGAGTGGGGCTCGCCGCCCGGCTCCAGGTAGTCCGGCGCCCCGGTCACGGGTGTGAAGCCGATCGCCTTGAGGGACAGCCCGAATCCTTCGGTCCAGAAGTACGGTTGGAAGTCGAGCTCCGGCGCCGCGTCGCCGTTGAGCAGGCCGGCAGCCGCGACCTTGGCCTGATCGATGGCGCTCGTCCACAACGGCACCCGCCCCTCCCCGCGGCCGGTCGGGAAGTACGCCACATCGCCGGCGGCAACGACGTCCGGCCGGACCCGGCCGCGTGAATCGACGCGCAGCGCCCCGTCGACAAGGAGACCCGAACCGGTCAGCCACTCGATGTTCGGTTCGTCGCCGATGGCCGTGACGACGAGGTCCGCCTCAAGCCGAGTGCCGTCGGCAAGGGCAACCCGCGCCCCCGAGCCGGAGTCAATAAGTCGCGCCCTGCTGCCACTGACGAACCGCAGCCCGCGCCGGGCGGCGGCGGCAGTGAAGATCCCGGACAGGTGGTCCCCGAGTTGCCGCGAGAGGGGCTGCACGTCGGAGACCAGCGTGACGTCGCAGCCGACGTGCAGGCAGCCGGACGCGATCTCCATGCCCAAGGGTCCGCCGCCGACCACGATCACCGAGGGGCGGCCCGAGACCCACTGTTTGAGCGCCACCGCGTCCTCGAGCGTGCGCAGGGTGAGCTCCCGGGGAGCGCCCTCTGACAGCGGACTCGGGCTAAGCCGCTTGGCCCGTGAACCGGAGGCGATGACCAGGCCGTCGTAGGGCAGCTCATCGCCGCCGTCGGTCCGGACGACTTTCGCCTCCGGGTCGATGCCTGTGGCGCTGACCCCGAGGAGGTCGGTCGCTTCGTGGGTTGGCTCGGGCAGCTCGTGGGCTTGCAGCCCGCCGTCGCCGTGCAGCAGCGCCTTTGAGAGGGCCGGGCGGCTGTACGGGTGGCGCGGCTCGGCCCCGACGACGGTCAACTCGCCGTCGAACCCATTCGAACGCAGCGAGTCGCACGCGGTGAGCCCGGCGATGCCGTTGCCGACGACGACGATCCGCCGCAGGGTCATTTTTCCGCCAACCGCAGCGCGGCCACCGGGCACACCCGTACCGCGGCTTTCGCAGCGGCCAGCTCCGCCTCGTCGACCATGGGGACGTCGATCACCAATTCGCCGTCGTCGTCGAGGTGCATGAGTTGGGGCGCGGCTTCCTCGCAGAGTCCGTGTCCTTCGCAGCGGGGGCGGTCAAGCTCGATCCTCACACTGCCACCGCCTTCACGACGTCGAGGCGTTCGTGGCTGCGCGTGATGTTGCTGGGCACGCGGACCTCGTCTCCAATCTCCAACACCTTCGCCCGGCGGGCCAGGGCCTCGATGATCGCGTGGGCCTCAAGCTTCGCCAGGCCTTGGCCGGCGCACCCGTGCGGCCCGTAGCCGAAGCTGAGATGGTCCACCGGGTTGCGCGTGACGTCGAAGACGTCGGGATTCTCATAGTGCCGCGGGTCGCGGTTGCCGGCACCGAACAGGATGCCCAGCTGGGCTCCTGCGGGAACGGTTGCTCCATCGATCTCGACGTCGCGGGTCGCCGTCCGGCCCCAGATGTGGATCGGGGGCCAGTAGCGCAGCACCTCGGCGAACGCTGCGGGCACGAGCTCCGGGTTCTGGCGGACGAGTTCCAGCTGCTCAGGGTGGCGGCCGAAGAGTGCGACGATGTTCCCGATGGAGGCGATCGTGGTGTCGACGCCGGCGCCCAGGTACTGGTGGATGATGTGCCCGGCGGCTCCTTGCGGGATGTCGCCGCGGGTCTCGGCGTCGAAGATGCCGCGGCCGATCGACCCCGGTACGAGGTCCTCGGCGGTGACGGAGGAGCACCAGCCGTAGAGCTCGCCGGCGATCGGGAAGTTCTCCTGGGTGCGGTGGTTCATCGGTCCGAGGACCTGCATCGCGGCTTGCCCCCAGCGCAGCATGTTGTCCTTGACGTGGCCGCTGAAGCCGATGAGGTCGGCGACGATTTCGAGCGGGAAGGCACGTGCCAGCGAGTCGATGGCTTCGAAGCTGCCGCTGGCGACGAGTTCGGCGACGAGCTTGTCCGCTTTTTCGTCAATGGTGACCTTCAGTCCGCGCAGGGCGCGCGGCGTGAGGTTCTCCGACAGGGTCGCGCGCAGCTGCGTGTGCGTGGGCGGGTCGGAGGCGAGCGAGGTGCCCTGCAGCGCCTCGTTCACCATCGGGTTAAAGCCAAGGCTAGTGGAGGAGAACGTCTCCGGATCGGCGAGGGCGTCGCGGATGATGTCGTAGCGGGTCAGGACGTAGAGGTCATTCTTCGGCAGGCGGACGACGCCGGCCTGCTCGCGCAGGGCGGCGTAGGTGGGGTACGGGTCGACGAGGACGTCATCGTCCCAGATGTCGATGTCTGCTTCGATCGGTGTGGTCACGGTGTGCTCCTTTTGATCGTCCTGGGGCGGGTCGGAAGCCGGACGATGGGGACGCCCATTGCCTCGGAGAGCCGCGCCTCGGCAGTGAGGCGTGGAACACAGTCTGCCCGTTATCTTTACAGCGTGTCAAGTGAAATTATGTTGTGCATCACGGAGAGGAGGAGGGTAGACTGCCGTCTCCGGGTCGTACTGGATAGGGACGATGATGAAGCTGAGCCGGCGCTTGAGATCAGGCCTCGTGATCCCACCGGGCAAGGTTCCCGCCGCCTACGAGCATCTGGAGGAGTTCCAGGCCCTGGCCGAGGAGCACGGCGACCGCGCGACCGGCACCTCCGGGTACGAGGCCGCGGCCCAGTACGTCGAACGCCAACTCGCGAGTGCCGGCTATCGCAGCACGCGCCAGTACTTCACCTTCAAACACCGCGGCGAGCAGATCGAGACCTTCAATATCCTCGCCGAGACCGCATCCGGCAGCGACGAGAACGTGATCATGCTCGGGGCCCACCTCGACGGGGTGCCCGGCTGTCCGGCGATCAATGACAACGGCTCCGGGGTGGCGGCCGTGGTGGAGGCCGCCAAAGCGCTCGGCCGTCAGGAGGGCCTCAGCAACACGGTGCGCTTCGCCTGGTGGGGCGCCGAGGAGTACAAGAAGGAATACGGGTCACGGCACTACGTCAAGCACCTGGCCAAGCGCGACAGCGAGGCACTCGACAGGATCGCCGCCTACTTGAACTTCGACATGATCGCCTCGCCCAACCCCATCATCGGCGTCTATGACGCACGGGACGCCAAGCCCCATCACGAGGTGCCCGAAGGTTCGACCGAGATCATGGACGTCTTCACTGACTACTTCGACACCCGGGACCAGCCCTGGGTCGCCACCGATTGGGACATGGACTCGGATCAGTTGTCTTTCGTCAAAAAGGGTGTCGCCGTGGGCGGGCTGTACACCGGAGACGACGAGAAGAAAACCACCAAACAGGCCCGCCTTTTCGGCGGCACCGCCAAGCGGCCCTGCGATCCGAACTATCACCGGCCAGGCGACGACCTCAGCAACGTCGATCTGAAGGTGCTCAGCCTGATGACCGAGGCGATCACCCACGCCGCCACCCGCCTGGCCCACGACCACCGCGCCCTCAAGCCAGCGGGCACCGATAGAACCCCTCCCCAAAGGTCGTAAACGGCAAGTGGGCTGAAACCCTACGGCTGCTAGCCGTGCTCGACCGCCATGTTGGCGAAGCGTGAGTAGTGGCCCTGGAAGCCGACCACGATGGTCTTGGTCGGGCCGTTACGGTGCTTGGCCACAATGACGTCGGCTTCGCCGGCGCGCGGGGATTCCTTGTCGTAGATGTCCTCGCGGTGGAGCAGGATGACCATGTCGGCGTCCTGCTCGATCGAACCGGATTCGCGAAGGTCGGAAACCATCGGCTTCTTGTCCGTACGCTGCTCCGAGCCACGGTTCAGCTGCGAAAGCGCGATGACGGGGACTTCGAGTTCCTTGGCCAGCAGTTTCAGGGCGCGGGAGAACTCCGAGACTTCCTGCTGGCGGGATTCGACGCGCTTGCCGGAGGACATCAGCTGGAGGTAGTCGAGCACCACCAGCTTCAGGTCGTGCCGCTGCTTGAGCCGCCGGCACTTGGCCCGGATTTCCATCAGGGACATGTTGGGGCTGTCGTCGATGAACAGGGGCGCGTCGTTCATCCGGCCCATGGTGGTGGCGATCTTGCCCCACTGCTCGTCCTTGATGGTGCCCTTGCGCAGGTCCTGAAGCCCGATGGTGGCTTCCGCGGAGAGGAGGCGCATGGCGATTTCGTTCCGGCCCATTTCCAGGGAGAAGAAGACCGTGGTCATGTTGTTCTTGATCGCGGCAGACCGCGCAAAATCCAGTGCGAAGGTGGATTTGCCAACGGCCGGCCTCGCCGCGATGACGATCATCTGCCCGCCGTGCAGGCCCTGGGTGAGCTCGTCGAGTTCATAGAAGCCGGTGGGCACGCCGGTCATGCCTTCGCCGCGGTGTCCGGCGGATTCGATCTCGTCGACGGTGCCTTCGATGATGTCCTTGAGCGGGACGTAGTCTTCAGCGGTGCGGCGCTCGGCGACGGCGTAGATCTCGGCCTGGGCCTGGTTGACGATGGCGTCGACTTCGCCGTCCTGCGAGTAACCCAGCTGAACGATCTTGGTGCCGGCGTCGACCAGGCGGCGGAGCACGGCACGTTCCCGGACGATCTCCGCGTAGAAGCCTGCGTTGGCGGCCGTGGGCACGGACTGGATCAGGGTATGCAGATAGGCGGGTCCGCCGATGCGGGAAATCTCGCCGCGCTTGGTCAACAGGTCGGAAACGGTGACGGCGTCGGCCGGTTCGCCGCGGCCGTAGAGGTCGATGATGGCCTCGTAGATGCTTTCGTGGGCGGGGCGGTAGAAGTCCACGCCGCGGAGCACTTCAACGCAGTCGGCGATGGCGTCTTTGGAGAGCATCATGCCGCCCAGGACCGATTGCTCGGCCACGAGGTCTTGCGGCGGCGTGCGGCCGAATTCGGAGTCCCGACCTGTTGCCGAATCCGCGTGCGCTAACGACACCGCTGCCTGCTTTCTTTGCTCCTCGAACCGGATACCGCATCCCCCTCAGATCTAGAACTACCAGCCGGATCGGACGATTTCGTCGGACCGCCAAAGGGCGCATACTGCAGTTCAACGCGCGGGCTGCGAGTGGGATACTCCGCAACGGTAACCCCCTTCCCCCTTCCCACCAAGCGAGTTATCCACTCCCCCTGTGGATAAAATGTGGATCAGTGGGCGTGTCTTGTGCACAGGCTGTGCGCAGAGCTGTGGAAACAATAGTTGACTCGCGAGTAACCCCGCTCTGACCTGCGAAAACGCTATCCACGGGCTGTGGACAAAAAGAAGTTTGCTGTTGATTTCTCCACCATTTTTGCGGTTGACAGATTCGGAATAGACGCGTAAGGCGAAAGTTATCCACGGGTTATCCACAGCTTGAAATTACAGAGCTGTGATGCCCTCTTTCGAAGGCTGTTGGCGCGCGGGCCATGGTCCGGGACGTACGATTCAAGTATGGAATTTGTGGTGCCGTTGCTCATCGCCGTACTGGTGGTCGTGATCGGCCTGGTGATCATGCGGCTGGTTTCCCGCAACAAGACGCGCGGGCCCCGCCCGGGGCGCGGATCGTCGGCGATGCCGGCAGCTGCCACGACCCGGGAGGCCGCCGCGGCGGCCAGCGGCCGCTTGAACCAGCAGCAACATACCGCGGTCTACGCGCTGATCGCGCAGGGGCAGGCTTTTGCGGCGATCCGCGAATACCGCACCGCCACCGGCGCGGGGCTCCGGGAGGCTACCTCCGCCGTCGCGCAGATGTCCGCGCACCCGCAGCCCTACACGGCACCCCGCCAGGATGCCGCCCCTACACTCCGCCCGGAGGACGAGGGGCCCCTGGAGGGGCACCCGGCGCGCCCGGAGGACAAGGAGGGGCGGGAGTCGTCCCCGGCTCACCCGGAGAACGAGGCACCGCGTCAGGCAGCCGCTGCGGACCTGCCGGAGGACGAGGAGCCACGAGCGACGGCCCCCGCATACCCCGCGGACAAGGTCGTGCCGCCGGCGGATACCGCTCCCGCACCGCTTCCCGAGCCGGCCGGATACCGGTACCGGGCCATCGTGTCCAAGGGCGACACCATCAGGGAGGTGGCCAGCACCCGCCTGAACGACGCCGTGTTCCAGCGCATCCGCACCGCTGCCCTGGGCGGCGATCGCGACGGCGCCGTCCGTCTGCTATTAGAGCACTCGGAGGCGACCGAGGCGGAGGCCCATGAATTCGTGGATTTGATCGAGCCGGACGAGGAGCCCTAGCTACAGGTCCGCACGCAACCCCGGCCGGCGCCGCAACGATCCTGGGCCCCTGGCGGTGCTGGCAGCGGGCAGGGCTTTCTGGAACACTTCAGCCATGGCCGAGAACAAGACTGCACCCACGGACGTACCCGTCGACGTGTTCCTTGCATCGGTAGAACACCCGGTGCGGCGCCGGGACGGCGAGACCGTGTTGCGCCTCATGCGGGAAGTGACCGGCGAGGAGCCGGTCATGTGGGGCCCCTCGATCATCGGCTTCGGCAGCTACCACTACAAATATGCCAGCGGCCGCGAGGGTGACGCCGCCGCCGTGGGCTTCTCGCCTCGGAAGGCCAATCTGGCCCTCTACGGCCTGACGTACGCGCCCGGCTCCGCGCCGCTGCTGGAGCGCCTGGGCAAGCACAAAACCGGCGCCGCGTGCCTGTACATCAACAAGCTCGGGGACATCGACCTCGACGTGCTGAGGGAACTGGTCCAGCTCGGCTACCGGCACATGACCACCACCGACCACGAGTCCCTGCAGGGCCAGCGTTAGGGCGGGCGGGTCAGAGCTTTACTGTCCCGCTGATCACGGTCTCTACCGTCCCGCCGACCCAGACCTCCCCGCCGTCGGAGTCGATGTAGACCCGGGCGTCCCGGCCTAGCGCCGTTCCCTGCCGAACGGTGTACGCAGCGGGTGCCGCTCCCTCGTCGATCAGCCACTGCGCCAGCGCGGCATTCAGGCTGCCGGTCGCCGGATCCTCCGCCGGCAGGTCTTCGAAGCCCATGAGCCCGCGGACTTCGAAGTCGACGGCGGAGCCGCCGGGATGGGCGCCGATCAGTCCGACGCCGAACGGTGACAGGGCGGCATAGTCGGGCACGACGTCGAGGACTGCCTGGGCGTCCCGCAACTGCAGGGCCTGCCACTCGGGGCCGTTGTCCGCCCACTGGTGGCGGATCACCTCGTCCCGTCCAATCCCCAGCGCGGCACAGATCTTCGCGACGTTCTCCTCGGGAAGCGGCCCGGTCCGCCGCCGGGGCGGCGCAGCGAAGGCCAGCCGTCCGCCGTCGTGCTTGACCTTGACCAGGCCGGCGCCGCATTCCTGCACAATTTCTCCGACGGCCTTCGGCTGCCCGCCGGCGGCGAGCCAGACGTAGGCCGTGCCCAGCGTCGGGTGGCCCGCGAAGGGCAGCTCGCCGCTGGGCGTGAAGATCCGGACCAGATAGTCGGCTGCAGCGTTTTCGGGCGGCAGGAGGAAGGTGGTCTCGGATAAGTTGGTCCAGTTGGCGAAGCGCTGCATCTGCTCTTCCCTGAGGTCGCCGGCACCCGAGACGACCGCCAGCGGATTGCCCGTGCACGGTCCGGTGGCGAAAACGTCTACCTGGCTGAACTGATGTGTGCTCACGTCCTCCAGCGTACCGGGCGTTAAACGCCGCAGGCCGGGTCCTGGACGGACCCGGCCTGCAGCGACAGCGAGGCTGTTAGCCTGCAACGACCTTCAGGTCGATGACGGCGGAGACCTCTTCGTGCAGACGCACGGTGGCCTGGTAGTCGCCCACCGACTTGATGTGCTCGGTCAGTTCGACCTTGCGCTTGTCGATGGCGCCGAGGCCGGCGGCCTCGACAGCGGAAGCAACGTCGGCCTGCTTGACGGTGCCGAACAGGCGTCCCGACTCGCCGGCCTTGACGGTCAGCGTGACCGGCTTGGCGGACAGCTGGGCAGCCAGCTGCTGCGCGTCTTCAAGGGATGCGATCTCGCGAGCGGCACGTGCAGCCTTGATGGACTCCACCTGCTTCTCGCCGCCCTTGGTCCAGGTCAGGGCGAAGCCGCGGGGCAGAAGGTAGTTACGGGCGTAACCGTTCTTTACCTCGACGACATCGCCAGCAGTGCCGAGACCGGTCACTTCGTGGGTCAGAATGAGCTTTGCCATGTCAGTACTCTCTCCTCTTCGCTTCGCTTAGCCGCGGCCAGCGCCGGAGTAGGGCAGCAGGGCAACTTCGCGGGCATTCTTGATTGCCAGTGCGATCTTGCGCTGCTCCTGTACGGTGACGCCAGTCACGCGGCGGGCGCGGATCTTTCCGCGGTCAGAGATGAACTTGCGCAGCAAAGCTACGTCCTTGTAGTCGATGACGGTGACGTCAGCGGCCTTCAAGGGATTGGACTTTGGTTTGGGCTTACGAATTTCAGCCTTAGCCATCGTGGAGCTCCTTTATCTTGTGGAGCCCGTGGATCTTTTCCACGGGATGGGGTTTGTTTTAGAAGGGCGGTTCGTTGGAGTCCGGACCGTTGCCCCAGCCGCCGGAGGTGCCGCCGGCTGGTGCTCCCCAGGGGTCGTCCTGGGGTGCGGGCTGCTGGCCGGACTGCTGTCCGCCCCAACCGCCCTGGTTCTGGCCGCCGCCGAAACCACCGCCGCCAAAGCCGCCGCCGAAGCCGCCCTGGCCACCGCCGGAGCGCTGGGTACGGGTGACCTTGGCAGAGGCGTAACGCAGCGAGGGGCCGATTTCGTCGACCTCAAGCTCCATGACGGTACGCTTTTCGCCCTCTTTGGTTTCATACGAACGGGACTTCAGCCGGCCCTGAACGATCACGCGCATGCCCTTGGTCAGGGTTTCGGCGACGTTCTCGGCAGCTTCGCGCCACACCGACGCCCGGAGGAACAGGGTTTCCCCGTCCTTCCATTCGTTGGACTGGCGGTCGAAGGTCCGCGGCGTGGATGCAACGGTGAAGTTCGCTACCGCGGACCCGGACGGGGTAAACCGCAGCTCGGGATCGTTGGTGAGATTACCGACGAGCGTGATAACGGTTTCGCCTGCCATGTTGCCTCCTGATGTCCTGGTCCCGGTTGCCGGCGGCGCGCGGGAATGTCTTCGTCAATGCCGCTCCCGGAAAGGGGGCGGCGATCACAGCTGATTACTCAGCGGAGATCTTCTGCTCCTCCGGGCGGATGATCTTGGTGCGCAGGATGGTCTCGTTCAGACCAAGCTGGCGGTCAAGCTCAGCAGCAGTGGCGGGAGTGGCGGTGAAATTGACCACCGCGTAGATGCCTTCGGACTTCTTCTTGATGTCGTAGGCGAGCCGGCGGCGTCCCCAGATGTCCACCTTGTCGATGGTTCCACCATCGTTGCGGACAACGTTGAGGAACTTGTCGAGCGAGGACTCTACGGTACGCTCTTCGACCTCGGGGTCGATGATTACCATCAGTTCATAAGCACGCATTGTGAACCCACCTCCTTCGGGCTAAGCGGTCACGGTCTTTCCGTAACAGGAGGTTCTGTTGCGTTGCCTGCCCGCCACCGCGCGGCGACTTCCGTGTGTTTTGGCTATTGTCACAGGAAATACCGGCCGGCGCCGACAGCACAGACTTACCAATGGTACCGGACGGCGGTCCGGGCTCGTGAATCCGCCGGCCGGACCTGTCCTCCACAGGGCGGCAGGCCGGGAGCGCCGTCCCCCACAGGCCGGGAGCCAGCACCTTGCGGCACAAGGGTCCCGAGCGCCCCGCCCCGGGGATCGGCGGTGTCAGTAGTCCAGCCCCAGGCTGGGCACCACCAGCCCGGTCTCGTACGCGTACACCACGGCCTGCACCCGGTCGCGCAGGTGCAGCTTGGCGAGGATTCGCCGGACGTGCGTCTTGACGGTCGCCTCCGAGAGGAAGAACCGGTGGGCGATCTCGGCGTTGGAAAGACCCTCGGCGATGGTCCGCAGCACTTCCAGTTCGCGCGGGGTCAGGTCATCCAGCAACGGGTCGCGCTGCGGCGGCGCGGCCGGGCTGCCGCCCGGGGTCAGGCCGCGCACATAGGTCTCCAACAGGCGCGCCGTCACCCGGGGCGCCACCACGGCGTCGCCGGTGGCTACCAGGCGCACCGCCTGGACCAGTTCCGCGGGTGCCACGTCCTTGAGCAGGAAGGCGCTGGCCCCGGCCTGCAGCCCGGCAAAGGCATACTCGTCCAGATCGAAGGTGGTCAGGATGATCACCCGCGCGCACAGCCCGGCGGCCACGATCTGCCGGGTGGCCTCGATGCCGTCCATGACCGGCATCCGGACGTCCATCAGCACCACGTCCGGCGCGAGGTCATGCGCCAGCCGCAGGGCCTCGGCGCCGTCGGACGCCTCCCCCACCACCGCGACGTCGTCTTCGCCCTCCAGGATGAGCTTGAACCCCATCCGCAGCAGCGGCTGGTCGTCCACCAGCAGCACTTTTACCGGCCCGGCCTCGCTGCCGTCCGCGCTCTCAGACACTCGTGTTTTCCTCTCCGGGCCAGTACAGGGTTGCCTCCACCATCCAACCACCGCCGGACCGCGGACCGGCGGCAACGCGGCCGCCGTAGATGGCGGTCCGCTCCCGCATGCCGTGCAGGCCCTGCCCCGCGCCGAGTGAATCGGCCGGCCCGTCCGGCCGGCCGTCGTCGGCCACCGTGATGTGCACGGCGTCGCCGTCGCGGATCAGGGCAACGTCCACCCTGGACGCGTCCTTGGCGTAGCGCAGCACGTTGGTCAACGACTCCTGCACAATGCGGAACACGGTGAGCCGGAAATTCTGGTCCTCGGGCAACGCCGGTCCTGCCATGACCGTGCGGAGCGGCAAGCCCGCGGCCCGGAAGCCGTCCAGCAGCCCGGTCAACTGATCCCCGGACGGCACCGGCGCCAGCGGGGCCGCGTCGGTTCCGTTTTCGCTGCGCAACACCCCCAGCACCCTGCGCATGTCGGCCAGCGCCGACCGGCCGGTCGCCGACAGCCGGTCCAAAACCTGGCCGGCGCGTTCCGGATCCTTGCGCGCGACGACGGCGGCGCCATCCGAGAGCGCGATCATCACCGAGAGCGAGTGTGCCACGACGTCGTGCATCTCCCGGGCGATCCGGGTGCGTTCGGTCGCCGACGCCAGGCGGGCGTTGTCAGTGGCCCAACGCTGGAGTTCGGCGTCGTGGAGCCGGTCCCGGCGCACCGTGACCCCGATGCCCGCGGCGATGACGTTGGCCAGGACCAGCACCAGGCCGGTGACCAGTCCGACGTAGCTCGGGACCTGTCCGAGGGCAATCTGCTTGACGATCTCCGGCGGCATCCGGACGCCCATCCCCACCAGCATGGGCACGGCGGCGAGGACCGCTGCGATGATGGCCTGGACCGCCGGCCGGGCGGTGGCGACCGTGTAGACGGCGAACCACATGGCAAAGGAGCCGCTGCCGGTACTGGTCAGCACCACGATCAGAAAGTCCACCAGGGCGATGGCGGCCAGCACCAGCAGCGGCGACCGGCGCCGCCAGATCAGCGCGGCGCCGCCGGCCAGCAGCAAAAGCAACGGCGGCCATTCGCCGGCGACCGCCGTGATCAGGGCATTAGGCAGGCCGAACAGCACGTGGATGCCGACCAGCACCCAGTCCATCACCACGGGGTGGGTGTGGAAGTAGCGCCGGATCGGTCCCCGGCGCCTGGACGATATTTCGGTGAAGGAGACGGCGGCCGTTCGTTCCGCCGCCTCCTTCACCGAGGCTTCTTGATTCACGCGTTAAGCCCGGCTGCGCCTAGACGTCCCGTGTCTTGGTGGTCACGGCCGCCCCGGCCAGCAGTACTGCCGCCCAGGCCGCCATCACCAGCCCGCCCTGCCACTGGGTCAGGTCGCCCTCGGCCGTTTCGAGCATGAGCATTTGGCGTCCCGCGTTGGAGGGCAGGTAGGGCATCACGCCGTCCTGGACCCAGTCGAAGGGGATGATCTGGGCGACGATGGGCAGCACCAGCAGCAGCACGACCAGCGTGACGATGCCGCCGGCGCTGTTGCGCAGCAAGGATCCGAGCGCCAGCGCCATCAACGCCACCACCGCCAGGTAGAGGCCGGACAGCAACATGGACTGGACGAGGTTTTCCACGTCGAGCCCGAATTCTTTGCCGTAATTGGCCAGGATCGGCTGCAGCAGGAAATAGGTGGCAAAGCTGGACGCGATTCCGACGACGGCTGCGACGACGGCGACGACCAGCGCCTTGGCGAACAGCGGCGACAGCCGGGACGGCACGGCCGTCATGGTGGAGCGGATCATGCCGGTGGAGTATTCGGAGGCGATCAGCAGCACGCCCAGTGACCCGATGATCAGCTGGCCGAAGTCGATCCCGCCGCTGGTCATGAGGTACAGGATGGACTCATCCATGCCGGCGGCCGCCGGATCCTGGCCGGCTGCCTCCATCTGCTCCATCCCGGTGGCGACGCCCCAGCCGCCGAGCAGCCCGATGCCGACCATCACCACGACGGTGGTCGCCAGCAGGACCCAGGTGGAACGCAGCGTGGTGAACTTGATCCACTCGCTCGTCAAGGTCCGGGGGAAGCTCACGCCGGGGCCGGTGACGCGGCCCGCCTGCGGGGTCAGGGTTGCAGCGCTCATGGTCACTTTCCTTCCTGGCCGACGCCGGCGGCGACGGCAGCGTGCCGTCCCGACCCTGCACTGCCGGCGTTGTCGTGTACATCGGCCACCGGGCCGGAATGGTATTCAACTTCGTCCTTGGTCAGGTCCATGTAGGCCTCCTCCAAGGACGCCTGCAGCGGGGTCAACTCATAGACGAGCACCTGCTGGGCGAGGGCCGTCTCGGCGATGTCCCGCGCCGGGACGCCGCTGACCTCCAGCAGTTCCGGTTCGTGGGCTTCGACGGTGACCCCTTCCCCGGCCAGCGCGCGGGTGAGGACGTCGGGCCGGTCGGTGCGTACGCGCACCCGCTGCGCCCGGTTGTTGAGGATGTCCTGGATGGGCGCATCGGCGATGATCCGGCCGCGGCCGATGACGATCAGGTGGTCTGCGGTGACCGACATTTCGCTCATCAGGTGCGAGGAGAGGAACACGGTCCGACCCTCTGCCGCCAGTGCCTTGACCAGGTTGCGCACCCAGAGGACGCCTTCGGGGTCCAGCCCGTTAACCGGCTCGTCCAGGATGACGGTCTGCGGATCACCGAGCAGGGCGGCCGCGATGCCCAGCCGCTGCCCCATGCCCAGCGAGAATCCGCCGACGCGCTTTTTGGCGACGGCGCCCAGGCCGGTCAGCTCGATCACGTCGTGCACCCGCTTGGTGGGGATGCTGTGGGTCGCGGCCATGGCCCGGAGGTGGTTGTACGCGGTCCGGGAGGTGTGCACCGCCTTGGCGTCGAGCAGGGCGCCGACTTCGCGCAGCGGGGCCCGGTGCTTGGCGTAGTGCTTGCCGTTGACCAGGACGTCACCGGCGGTGGGACGGTCCAGTCCCATGATCATGCGCATGGTGGTGGACTTGCCGGCGCCGTTCGGCCCCAGGAAGCCGGTCACCCGACCCGGCTGCACGGTGAAGGAGACGCCCTGCACCGCCGGTTTGTTTCCGTAGACCTTGACCAGGCCCTGTGCCTCGATCATCTGAACCGTCCTTCGTAAATGGAATAGCGCCCGGATTCCCGGGACCAATGAATACGTTACGGAGTGCCGGCCGGCCGCACACCGCACTGCGGGATGATCTTCGCGTCGGGCCGGATCGTCCTTACGGATGACGCTACGTGCCGCGGGCAGGCGGGCGTTACCGGGGGAAGCCCTGAGCGGCCCCTGACCGTTCCCGGAACGCTGCTGTGTACCGGAAGAGGTGCCAGCACTAAGCCCAGAGGTCGCTGGGCCGCTCGAACTGACGGGCCATCGCGGACCGTACGCTGCGCAGGTGGCTGCGCATTGCGTCGGCCGCACCCGCGGCGTCGCCGGCGGCCACGGCCGTGAAGATGGCCTCGTGTTCCACGAGTTCCTGCTCGGCCGCCAGGTGGGCGTGCAGGCCGGGCAGCACGCGGTAGGCGCGGGAGGTCTCGTCGAGGCAACGGGCCAGGAACTCGTCAAGCCGGCGGTTCCGGCCGCCACGCGCCAAGGCCCGGTGGAACGAGTAGGCGTGCTCCATGCTCACGAGCGGTTCAGCAGCGGCCTTCTCGCGCTGATTGTCCAAAAGGTCCCGCAGCGTGGCCAGCAGGGCGTGGTCCGCATAGTCGGCGGCACTCGCGCAGGCATGCGGCTCCAGGAGCATGCGGAGGTCGAGGACCTCGGCGACATCATGCGAGCTCATGGTCATCACCAGGTAGCCCTTTTTGGGGAGCACTGTCAGGAGTCCCTCCGTGGTGAGCAGGCGCAGCGCCTCCCGCACAGGGGTTTTCGAGACGCCGAACTCCTCGGCGAGCCGTGGCTCGACCACGAGGGATCCGGGGGCCAGGTTCCCCGCGAGGATTTGCCGGCGCAAGGCGCCGGCGACCCGATCGGTCATCGACTCGGCCACGGAACCCCCTCACGAAACATTCTTGTGAAGCATATCACGGCGTGCTAGAAATATCTTTCAGATATACCATCGCTTCGCGTCCGCCCTTAGGAGGAACCATGACTAGCAACACCGCCGTTGCCAGCAGTCCCGCAAGGCTTACCCCGGGCGCTCGTCGCGCGCTCTTCGCCGCGACCCTCGGCACGCTCATCGAGTGGTATGACTACGCACTGTACGGCGCGGCGGCCGGCCTCGTCATCGGGCCGCTCTTCTTCGCGGAGACCGGGTCCGGGGCGTCGCTGGCGGCGTTTGCGACCTTTGCCGTGGGCTTCGTGGCCCGGCCTTTGGGCGGGGTGTTGATCGGGCATCTGGGCGACCGGCACGGCCGCCGACCGGCGATGCTCCTGACGATCCTGCTCATGGGTGCCGCGACCGTGGGCATCGGCCTGCTGCCGACCGCGGCCGCCATCGGGGCTGCTGCACCCCTCCTTCTCGTCGTGTTCCGGCTCCTGCAGGGCCTCGGCGCGGGCGCCGAGCTCGCGGGGGCCATGACGCTCGTCGCCGAGTTCGCCCCCGCCAAACGGCGCGGCTACTTCACTGCCATCGTGCTGGCGACGCCACCCGCCGGCATCGCCCTCGCGACCGTCGCCTTCCTCTGGGCCTCTTCCGCAGGCGACGCCGCGCTGCTCGATTGGGCCTGGCGCATCCCGTTCCTCGCCTCCGCCGTCCTGTTCTTCGTGGCGCTGTTCATCCGCTCCAAACTCGAGGAGACGCCGGAATACCGCCAGGCGAGCGAGCACGCCGACGAGGCCCGCAAGCGCAAGCGGCCCGTGGTCGAACTCCTGCGCAAGGACCCGATGGCCGTGGTGATCGGGTTCTTCTCCATCACTGGCCACAATGCGCTGAACTACATCATGGCGGTGTTCGCGATCGGTTTCATGGCCTCCCCCGCCGTCGGGATGAGCCGTCCCGAGGCGCTGCTGGCCGTCACGATCGGATCGCTGGCGGGCGTGGTCGCGACACCCGCGGGCGGATGGGTTTCCGACCGCTTCGGAGCTGGCCGGATTCTCGCGATCGGTTCCGCGGCCGGCGCGCTGTTCGCGTTCCCGCTGTTCGCCGCCCTGGCGAGCGGGTCGGTCGCTGTTGCGACAGCCACGATCGGAGTGGGGTACGGCGTCGTCGTCGCGATGACCAGCGGCGCCCAGGGCGCATTCCTCACCAACCTTTTCCCGCCCGAGCGACGCTTCTCCGGCGTCGGGCTCGCGCGCGAACTCAATGGCGCGATCGTGGCGGGCCTGAGCCCCCTCATCGCAGGCGCGCTCATCGCCGCTGCGCAGGGCAGTACGTGGTCGGCGGCACTGTTCCTTGCGGCCTGCTGCGCGTCCTCGGTGATCGCTGTGCTGCTGGCCCGCGGCCGCGGCACCACCGCACCGTGATTTCCACAACCTTGGAGGTAGCACCATGAAGCGCAGATTCCCCCGTGTGAGCGAACTTCGCCCGCTGCTGAAGTTCGACCTGCCGACCCTGGATCGCCGGACTGCGCGGCTCGCGCACGCCGCGGATGTGTGGGATCTTCGCGCGATCGCACAGCGCCGCACGCCCACGGCCGCGTTCGACTACGTGGACGGCGCGGCCCAGCGGGAGCTCACGGCGAGACGCACGCGCGAGGCGTTCGACGCCGTCGAGCTTCTCCCCCGCATCCTGCACGGCACCGCGAACGTGGACCTCTCGACCTCGATCGCGGGCAGGACTTCATCGCTGCCGTTCGGGATTGCGCCGACCGGCTTTACCCGGCTCATGCACGCCGAAGGCGAGGACGGGGGCGCGGCTGCTGCCGCTGGGGCGGGCATCCCGTTCTCGCTGTCCACCATGGGCACGCGCTCGATCGAGGAGGTTGCCGCCACCGCCCCCGAATGCCGGCGCTGGTTCCAGTTGTACCTGTGGAAGGACCGGCAGAAATCGCTGGACCTCCTGCGCCGCGCGGAGGCCTCGGGCTTCGACACGCTGCTCGTCACCGTGGACACACCGGTCGCCGGGCAGCGTCTCCGGGACGCCCGAAACGGCATGACAATGCCGCCCAGACTCACGCTCAAGACCGTGCTCGATGCCTCTTACCGGCCCGAGTGGTGGTTCAACTTCCTCACCACCGACCCGCTCACGTTCGCGTCGCTGTCCGGGACCAGCCAGGACCTGCCCACGCTGATCAACTCGATGTTCGATCCGTCGCTCTCGATCGAGGACCTTGAATGGATCCGGTCGGAGTGGGGCGGGAAGCTGTTCGTCAAGGGCGTGCTGACGGCCGAGGACACGCGCCGTGCGCTCGACGCCGGAGCAGACGGACTCATCGTCTCAAACCACGGGGGGCGGCAACTCGACCGCGCGCCGGTCTCGCTCCGCGCGCTGCCCGAAGTGCGGGCCGAAGCCGGGGAAGGGGTGGAGATCATCCTCGATTCCGGCATCATGTCCGGGGCGGACATCGTCGCTGCGCTGTGCGCGGGCGCCGACTTCACCCTCATCGGGCGCGCCTACTTGTACGGGCTCATGGCCGGCGGGCGCGAGGGCGTCGAGCGGGTGATCACCCTGCTCGCGAAAGAGATCGAGGTGACAATGCAGCTCATCGGCGCAGCGACTATTGCGGACCTGAAACCACACCTGCTGCGCACCTAACCGGGCCTCGCCACGGAGTGCTCAGACCGCCACAGCGGCAGGGGGCGACTGGTACCGGCGGCTTTCCAAGCGCAGCTCCAAGTCGTCCATGACCAGGGCGGCCAAGTCCTCCAACGTCTGAGTATCTTCGTCGCTGAAGTCGCGCGCTTCGAAGTCCAGTACGCAGAGGGTGCCCAGGTTGAATCCGTCCCGGGTTCTCAGCGGGACGCCGGCATAAAACTTCAACCCGAAGTCGCTGGCCACCAGCGGGTTGGCAAACGCCCGGGGATCCGCGGGCGCATTATTGATGACCCAGGGTCCGTGCTGCAGGATGGCCGAGGCGCAGAGTCCGGGTTCCCGGTCGATCTGCTCGACGTCCAGGCCGTGGTGTGACTTGAACCAGATGCGATCGTGGTCCACCACGCTGACAATGGCAATCGGGGCGGCGAGAAGGCGGGAGGCCAGTGCGGTGATGCGGTCGTACGCTCCGTCCGGCGGGGTGTTCAGGATCTCGTAGCGTCGAACCGCTTCCATACGTTGATCTTCGTCTACGGGGATTATGGATGCGTCCACCCTGTGCCGGCCCCGGAGTGCGAGCCCCAAATCAGCCAATGCCAGTGCCACCTCCCGCCCCGTGGGCCGTTCCTCTGGTTCACGTGCCATCATGGCGGTCAGCAACCCTGCCCACTCCGGCCCGAATCCGGCGGGGACGTCCGGATCACGCAGCAGACGGGCAACAGCCGACTCCAGCGGCGGGCCGGGAAAGGCAGCCTGGCCGGTAAGGCATTCGAGCAGAACCAGGCCCAGCGAATAAATGTCGCTGGGCGGGCCTATCGGTTCGCCCCTCGCTTGCTCCGGGCTGAGGTAGGCAGCCGTCCCGTAGACCCCCGGAACATGGGCATCATCGGAAACCACCATGGCGACTCCGAAATCGGCGAGCTTGGCGCGCAGGCGCGACCCGTCGTCGTCGTAATTAAAGAGCATGATGTTGCCCGGTTTTACGTCGCGGTGGACGACCGAGGTGTTGTGGATGTAGGCCAGTCCCTCGGCCAATTCGCGGCCGATTTGGGCAACGTGGCGGGGCGGGAGGGCACCTTCGGCCAGCCGCACCCTCAGGTCGGCGCCTTCAATCAGTTCCATCACCAGATAAATTTGCGGATGTCCGGCTTCGATCTTGTCGATGCCTGCGTCCAGCAGGGTCACCAGATTCGGGTGGTTTAGCCGGGCCAAAAGCTTGATCTCGGCGTTGTCGCGGTGGAATTCTTCCTCGTTCATAGTGGGCCGCTGAATAACCTTGACGGCTACCTCCCGCCCCAAAACCTCATCTCGAGCCCGGTAAACCTTGGCGTTCGCTCCGGTACCTGCCAACTCCTTGAGCAGGTAGCGCCCGTCGAGCAGCATTCCGGATCGATCTAGATGAGGCGCCAACGTCTCCTGCTTCCCGGCTGCCTGTTTAACAGCACCCTTAGTATCCTACGGTGCAGCGGCGCCCCGCCGCGGCAGCGCTTGGGCTTTCTGCCCGCGTTCGGCCGCGTACGGAGCTTTGCCCGCGCCACCGGGCAGCAGAAGGAGTCCGTTGAGCGAGTCCGCTTTGCTGCCTGATGCGAGCTCATCCGCGACGCGGCGTCACGGTCACGAGTCGCGAGAGGTCGGTGCCTGGGGCGGCGAGTCGGTCCACGGCTTCGAAGACGAACTGTTGCATGGCAGCTGCCGCGGCCGAGGGCGGGACGTCGGTTCGCCGGGCCAAGTTCACGGTTCGGGTCAGGTGGGGGCTCACCAGGCGGGTGCTGTCCAGCGTGGGGCGGTCGATGACCACCATGGCCGGAACCACGGCCACTCCCAGCCCGCGTTCCACGAATCGGAGCACTGCGTCCATTTCGGCGCCCTCGACGGCGATCGTCGGGGTAAGTCCCGCAGCGGAGAAGGCCGCGTCGGTGGCCCCGCGCAGGTCGTAGCTGCGGTTGAACGCGACTTGGGGGATCTCCGCCAGCTCCGCCAGGGTGAGCTCGGCCCGGGTCGGGCTTTCGCCCGGTTGCTCCTTCCCGTGTCCTGGCATCGGGGAGCCCGCGGCTGAGATCACCACCAGTTCCTCGGAAAGCAGGGGGATCAGCTCGGTGCCGGCTACGGATGGTTCGGCCCCGCGGGTGACCATCAGGGCAAGGTCCAGGGCGTTCTCGTTCAGAGCGTCCACCAGGGAGCGCGAGCCGCCCTCCGTGATGTGCAGGTCCACTCCTGGATGCGCGGCCCGGAAGGCCGCCAGCACGTCGGCAACCAGTGAGACGCACAGGGTAGGCGGGGCGCCGAGCCGGACGTGGCCGCGCCGAAGCCCGGCCAGTTCGTCCATCTGTTCGCGGGCGAACCGCGCGTCACCCAGCATCCGCCGCGCGATGGGCAACAGCACCTCGCCTGCGTCGGTCAGTGTCACCCCGGCCGGTCCGCGGCGGAACAGCTTGGTGCCCAGGTCGGCCTCCAACGCGGCGATCTGCCGGCTCAGGGACGGTTGGGCGAGGAAGAGCTCCTCGGCGGCACGGGTGAAGTGGCCATTCCGGGCCACCGCCTCAAAGGAGGACAACTGCTCGAGTCTCATCATAGCCTTTTCACATCAGGTTTAGTCGAATAATGCATTGGACTCATCATACCTGCGTTCCTAGCATGGAGATATGACCCCAAAGCACGCCGCTGAGCGACTGTTGTCCACCTCTGTCCTCGTCATCGGCACCGGTGGTGCCGGACTGCGCGCCTCCATCGAACTGGCACAGCGCGGGGTCCAGGTGCTGGCGGTGGGCAAGCGGCGCAAGCACGACGCCCACACCACGCTGGCGGCCGGCGGCATCAATGCCGCGCTGGCCACCATGGATCCCGAGGACAGCTGGCAGCAGCATGCCGCCGACACCTTGCGCGAGTCCTATTTCCTGGCCGATCCGGCCATCGTGGAGACCGTGACGCGCAATGCCGCCGACGGCATCGAGGACCTGGAAAGGTGGGGGATGCCCTTCGCGCGGGAGGAAGACGGGCGGATTTCCCAGCGCTTCTTCGGCGCGCATAAGTACCGCCGTACTGCCTACGCCGGCGACTACACCGGCCTGGAGATCCAGCGCACCCTGATGCGCCGCGCGGCTGAACTGAACGTGCACATCATCGACAGCATCTACATCACCCGCCTGCTGGTGGCGGACGGTACCATCTTTGGCGCTTACGGGTTCGACGTCGTGGACGGCACGCCCGTGCAGATCCACGCCGACGCGGTGATCCTGGCCGCCGGCGGGCACACCCGCATCTGGCGCCACACCTCCTCCCGGCGGGACGAGAACACCGGCGACTCCTTCCGCCTGGCGGCCCTGGCCGGAGCCCGGATCCGGGACGCCGAGCTGGTCCAGTTCCACCCCTCCGGACTGCTGGAGCCCGACGACGCTGCCGGCACACTCGTCTCCGAGGCAGCACGCGGCGAAGGCGGCATCCTCACCAACGCGCTCGGCGAGCGCTACATGGAGCGCTACGATCCCGAACGCATGGAGCTGTCCACCCGCGACCGGGTGGCCCTGGCCGGGTATACCGAGATCGCCTCGGGCCGGGGGACGGAGAAGGGCGGGGTCTATCTGGACGTGTCCCATCTGCCGCGGGAGGTCATCCTGCAGAAGCTGCCCCGGGTCTACCGCACCTTGATCGACCTGCAGATGGTGGACATCACGACCACCAAGATGGAGATCGCCCCGACCGCTCACTACTCCATGGGCGGGGTCTGGGTGGCCCCGGAGGACCACGGCACCGGCGTGGACGGGCTGTACGCGATCGGCGAGGCGTCCTCGGGCCTGCATGGGGCGAACCGCCTGGGCGGGAACTCGCTGATCGAGCTGCTCGTCTACGGGCGCATCACCGGCGAGCACGCCGCAGAGTACGCGGCCTCCCGCACCAATGTTCGCCGGGACCCCTCCGCCGTCGAGTCGGCCCGCGCCGAGATGCAGGCCCTGCTCAGCGAGCGCGGGACGGAGTCAGCCCGGCGGCTGCAGCGCGAAGTGCGCAACCTGATGACCGAGCACGCCGGCGTCGTGCGCACCGGGCAGGGGCTGCAGGACGGCCTGCAACGGCTTGCCGCCCTCGAAGAACGCGCGCGGCACGTCACCGCGCACCCGGACATCGCCGGGTTCGACGACCTGGCGCACGCCTACGACCTGCTGGGCTCGCTCCTCGCGGCCCGGGCCACGCTCGAATGCGCCCTTGAGCGGCGTGAGACGCGGGGCTGCCACAACCGGGCGGACTTTCCCGAGATGGATCCGTCGCTGCAGGGCAACTTCGTCTGGTCGCCGACCGAGGGAGTCAGCTTCGAGGCCCTGCCCCCTGCCCCGGACTCCTTCCGGTCCCTGGCCGAGGCCGGCGTCGACGACTCGGTAGCGGGCAAGCTCGTCGAGTAGCCCTGACGTGCCGTCGGCCGGCATCAGTGGAGCGTATTGGGCGCATGAGTGTGCAAACGGACAGTGCCTGAACGGCAGGCATTAGGGACCTCCGGCCCCGGAAGCGCCGGGGGCAGGGGCGCGAAGACTACACCTGAGACTTGGGGATCATGATCCACAGCGCGATGTACACGAGTTCCCCGATACCGACCAGTCCGAAGATCACGAACCCGAGACGCACCAGCACTTTCGGCAGGCCGAAACGGGCGGCCAGGGCGGCGCAGACACCGGCGATCAGCTTGCCATTCCGGGGACGAACCAATGCAGCAGCCATGGCCTTAGTCTAGTAACCCGAACCGGTTTCCGAACAGCATCCCGCGACGGAAACGGGTCCTCGGGCCCGATCCCGCTTTCCGGCCGCTTCCAGCGCAATCACTTCTTGCGGGCCGTGAACAACAGATACTCCCATTCCATCCGGCCGCCGCCGAGATCGTGCCGGCTGGCCAGTTCTTCGAGTTCCTCATCGAGGGCTTGGACCCGGTCGGGTTGGTCCGCGATGTAGCGGTAGGTGTTGATCGTGGGACCGTAGGTGGCCTTGAAGAAGTCGCGGAACTCCCCGGCGGTGGCGAACCTTTCGACCGTCAGCTTTTCGCGCCGGGCGACGACGTCGGTGGCCCGATCCCCGAGCAGGTCCTGCACGTGCTGCTGTTGGCCCCACAGCGGCGGTGGTTGCGCCCCCGGAGGCGGCGGGGGCGCGTAAGGCCTCATGGTCGCAAACATCTGGCCGATGAAGCCTTCCGGAGTCCAGTTGGCGAGGGCGATCGTGCCGCCGGGCCGCAGCACGCGGACGAGTTCGTCGGCACTCGCCTGATGGTTGGGAGCGAACATGATCCCCACGCAGGAGATCGCGGCATCGAAGGAACCGTCCCCGAACGGAAGGTTCTCGGCGTCGGCCTCCTGCCAGTCCACGGAGACCCCCGCCTCCTCGGCCAACCGGCGCCCTTTCTCAAACAGCTCCGGAGTGAGGTCCGCCGCGGTAACCTGTGCCCCTGCCTGCGCCGCGGGGATGGCCGCGTTGCCGGAACCGGCCGCGATGTCCAAGACACGGTCGCCCTTCCCAATGCCGCTGGCCTCGACGAGTGCCGTGCCCAGCGCCGGGATCACCTCGGTGGCGACGGCGGGATAGTCGCCGAGTGCCCACATGGCCCGGTGCTTTGCCTTGATCCCCGAATTGTCCGGTTGATTGCTCATGGCCCTTGCCTCCTGCGATTGAGGCCCTCGTTTTGGGGTCCTTCAAGGATGGGGCCGGGTTCGATTAATTTCCAGTAGAAAATACGCACACCGGGGCCGCTGGCCGAACCTGCGCTGCCTGCGCGCGCCTAGGTCCGGGGGCGCTGTTCGCGGGCGGCCGGGGCGGTCAGCAGGGAGGCGACCATC
Source organism: Arthrobacter sp. Y3223166 (assembly GCF_059090935.1). Taxonomy (NCBI): domain Bacteria; kingdom Bacillati; phylum Actinomycetota; class Actinomycetes; order Micrococcales; family Micrococcaceae; genus Arthrobacter; species Arthrobacter sp. Y3223166. The sequence goes on from NZ_JBNHGE010000001.1 coordinate 312,064, forward strand.
ACCGCGGCCACGGCGAGCAGGGCGTTGCGGAGGCCCACCTGTTCGCCCAGGAAGCCGAGGAAAGGTGGGCCGGCCAGGAACGCGACATAGCCCAAGGTCGAGACCACCGACACCCGTCCCGCGGCCCGGGCCGGATCGTCCGCGGCCGCGGACATGCCCATGGGAAAGCCCAGGGCAGCGCCGGCGCCCCAGAGCACGGCCCCGGCGAAGGCCAGCGGAAGGTTCGGAGCCAGCACGAAGAGCAGCAGGCCGGCCAGGGCCGTGCCGAGGCTGACCCGCAGCACGGCCACGCGTCCCCAGCGGTCGATGAACCGCCCGCCGGCCAGGCGCAGCAGCGTCATGGCGGCCACGAAGACCCCGAACATGACCGCGCCCGTCGCCTCGGTGGCGCCGAGCCCGACGACGGTGGCCTGGGCGATCCAGTCGTTGGCGGCGCCCTCGGTCAGGGCGGCCCCGAGGACGACGACGCCGATCAGCACCGTGCGCCGTTCCCGCCAGGCGGCGAAGCGGCCGGGGCGGGCCCCGCCGTCGTCGTCATGCTGGGGCCGGTGGGGCAGGAAAGCCCGCGGCACCACCCACGTGGCGGCCGCGACCACCACCGCGAGCACTGCCAGATGCACGGCCAGCGAAACCCCGAGCACCGAGAGCCAGGCGCCGACCATGGCTCCGGCGAACGCCCCCAGGCTGAAGGCGGCGTGGAACTTCGGCATGATCGTGCGCAGCAGTTTCCGCTCCACGTCGGCGCCTTCGATGTTCTGCGCCACGTCCCACCAGGCCACGCCCACGCCGTAGCAGAACAGCGCCGCGGCGGCGGCGGGAAAGGAGCCGGCCGCCAGCGCGGCGGCGAGTCCGGCCGCGCTGACGGCCGCGATCAGCCCGCCGGCCCGGACGCTGTTGGCCGTGCCGATCCTGGCGGCAAGCGGGCCGGCCAGGGGCAGCGAGATGACCGAGCCGAGGCCGAGGGCCAGCAGCAGCGCGCCGATGCTGCCGGCGCTGATGTCCAGCGTCGCCGCGGCCGCCGGGATGCGGGCCGCCCAGCTGGCGAAGACCAGCCCGTTGAGCCCGAAGATGGCGAAGGTCGCGTAGGTGGCGGCCCGGAGCGGGCGGGTCGGATCGCCGGCCGGGCGCTGTCTTGCCTCGCCGCGCGGTGCACCGGGCCGGCGCTTCGCGGCCTCGCCCTCCTCGACGTTCTCCCCGACGCCGGGCGGTTCAGCGCTCCCGGACAACGCGTTCCTCGTCCCACACCGGGGTTTCGCTCTCGTAGACCCTGCCGTCGGAGCCGAACACCAGGAACCGGTCGAAGCTGCGCGCGAACCAGCGGTCGTGGGTGACGGCCAGCACCGTGCCCTCGAACGCGTCGATGGCCCGCTCCAACGCCTCCGCGGAATGCAGGTCCAGGTTGTCGGTCGGCTCGTCGAGCAGCAGCAGGGTGGCGCCCGAAAGTTCCAGCAACAGGATCTGCAGCCGGGCCTGCTGCCCGCCGGAGAGCGAGTCGTACAGCTGTTCCGCCTGCCGGGCCAAGCCGTAGCGGTCCAGGACGGCGGCCGCGGCCTCGCGTCCCAGGCCGGAGCGGTGGTCGTCGCCGCGGTGCAGGATGTCCACCAGGGAACGGCCCAGCAGGTCGGGGCGGATGTGGGTCTGGGCAAAGAAGCCGGGACGGATCCTGGCCCCTAGCTTTACGGTGCCGGCGTGCGGCACGTGGGCGATCCGGACCTCGGAGACCGGCAGGTGCTCTTTCTCCGGGTCGGTGCCGCCGCCGGCGAGCAGGCGCAGGAAGTGGGACTTGCCGGAACCGTTGGAGCCCAGCACCCCCACCCGGTCGCCGAACCAGATCTCGGTGCTGAACGGCTTCATCAGGCCGGTCAGCTCCAGCTTGGTGGCCACCACCGCCCGTTTGGCCGTCCGCCCGCCCTTGAGCCGCATCTGCACGTTCTGTTCGATCGGCACGGCCTCCGGCGGCCCGGCCTCCAGGAACTTCTCCAGCCGGGTCTGGGCGGCGTGGTACCGATTGGCCATGTCGGAGCGGAACGCGGCCTTGTTCTTGTACATGTTCACCAGCTCCTTGAGCTTGGCGTGCTCCTCGTCCCACCGCTTGCGCAGTTCTTCGAAGCGGGCGTTGCGGTCGTCCCGGGCCTGCAGGTAGCTCTCGAAGCCGCCGCCGTGGACCCAGGCGGTGGCGCCAAGGGCGCCGGGTTCGAGCGTGACGATCCTGGTGGCGGCATTGGCCAACAGTTCACGGTCGTGGCTGACGAACAGCACCGACTTCCGCGATTCCCGCAGCTTCTCCTCCAGCCAGCGCTTGCCGGGCACGTCCAGATAGTTGTCCGGTTCGTCCAGCAGCAGCAACTCGTCCGGGCCGGCGAAGAGCGCTTCCAGCACCAGGCGCTTTTGTTCACCGCCGGACAGGGTCGATGCGGTGCGGTGCTGCGCGCGGTCGAAGGGCACGCCCAGGGCGGCCGAGGTGACCTCGTCCCAGACGGTCTCCTGCTCGTAGCCGCCGGCGTCGCCCCAGTCCGCAAGCGCCTGCGCGTACCGCATCTGGGTGGGCTCGTCGTCGTGCTCCATCATGGCCAGTTCGGCTTCATCCACTGCTCGTGCCGCGGCGGCGAGGGCCGGCGGGGCGGCGCCGACCAGAAGGTCGCGTACCGTGGTCCCGTCCCGGACCTGGCCGACGAACTGCCGCATGATGCCCATGGCGCCGGAGCGTGCCACGGCGCCTTCGTCCGGAGCGATGTCGCCGGCGATGATCCGCAGCAGGGTGGTTTTGCCGGTGCCGTTGGGTCCGATCAGCGCGGTTTTGGCACCGTCGCCGACCTTGAAGCCGACGCCGTTGAGCAGCTGGCGGCCGTCGGAAAGGAAATATGCGATGTTGGAGACGTCGAGATGGGCCACGGATCCAGTCTGTCATGGTCGCAGACATACGAAATGGCCCAAAGTCAGGCCTCCCCATTAGCCAACTCACTTCGAGCCATTTCGTGTGCGGCATCGGATCCACCGCCCTAAGGCATGTCCCCCCAACTCGGATCCGGGGTGCCGCCGCCTCCGGTGTGGTCTCCCGTTCCGGTTGCTGACACCTTCAATCATGGTCCCGGCGGCTTCCGTTTGCCAGATCAATCCACCCTAGTTAGGAAAACCTAGGGTGTGCCGCTGCGCTAACCCTGGCGCGGGTCAGTCCTGCCGGTCCAACACGGCCGCCAATTCCTTGCGGGACGCAATCCCGAGCTTGGCGAACGACCGGGACAGGTGCCACTCCACCGCCTTGATGGTGATGAACAGTTCGGCCGCGATCTTGCGGTTCGTGAGTCCCCTGGCCGCCAAGGAGCAGACCCGGTACTCGGCCGGCGTCAGCCGGTCGGCCTTGTTCTCGGCGATCAGCGGCAGGTGAAGATCCTGCTGCCCGAGCAGGCGGGTCATGCGCCGGGCCACCGCGGCGGCCCCGATCCGGTTCCCAAGGACCAGCGCCTTGCGGGCCGCCGCCAGCGCTTCCGTCCGGAACACCGACAGCGCGTCGCCCCGTGCGGGCTGCAGGCAGATCTCGGCCAGGTCGGCCAGGGCCAGTGCCAGCTGGTAGCGGCCCTCGTGGGCTTCGAGCAGCGAGATGGCTTCGCGCAGCATGACGACGGCGCTCGGCCCGGGCTGCGCCAGCGCGGCGGCCCGCATCACGGTGCCGGTCAGGCGCGGAGCACCGAAGGAACGGACCTCTTGGAGCAGGTCGGCGGCAACCGCGGAGGCGTATTCGGTCTGCCCGGCACGGGCGGCGGATTCGATGGCACTGCGCGTCCACAGGTTCAATGTCGGGCCCAGGCCGGCGTCGAGGTCCATGGCGGTGGCGAAGTATTCCAGCGCCAGCTGGTGGTCGCCGTGTCCGGCGGCCACCACTCCGTGCAGCTGGAGCGCCATCGCCTGGACCAGCGGCACGCGTTCTTCCGCCAGCGGGACCCGTTTGAGCAGGGCGTCGGCGGCGGCCAGGTCATCCCGGGCAAGGTAGACCTCGGCCAGCGTCACGCAGGCTACCTCCAGGTACGTCCGCCAGCCGGTGTCTGCCGCCTGCATGCTCGTTTCCAGGTCCATTTGGGCCAACCGCAGCCGACCCCGGTTCAAGTGGATGGCGCCGCGGCAATAGGTCAGGGTGGCGTTCGCCATCGGCGAGGAGTTGGCCCGCGCCTCCGCGATGGCCGCGTCCAGCAGCTCCAGGGCAGCGGCGTCCTGTTCCGAGCCGTTGAGCGCACCGGTCGCGTAGTTGATGATGTTGGATTCCGCGCCGACCTCCGCCAGCAGTTTTCCGCCGGCGCACGCCCGCAGGGCCAGTTCCCCGCTGCGCTGGGCATCGGTTCCGGTCACGGTCAGGCGCAGCGCCTCCTGCACCAGCAACAGCCGGTCGCTCGGGCCGTCCCGGGCCGGGTCCTGCACCAGGATGCTCGCCAGCTCCTGACGGTACTCCTCCGAGAACTGCAGCTGCTGGAACCCCGCCCCTGTTGCCAGCGCAACCACCCGCCGCCTGAGCTCGGTGTGCGGGTCGCCGTCGTTGTCCAGTTCGCCCAGGGCCTGGCTGTAGTAACGCGAACTTTCCTCTATCCGGTTGATTGAATACCGTGCCTCGGCGAACTCCAGCAGCAGCTCCACGCGCGCCCGGGTGCCGTGGGTCATGGCCAGCGCCCGCCGTCCCAGCACCTCCGCCTGCGTGAGGTGGCCGGCGGCCTGATGGGCCAGCGACGCTTCAATCGCGATCCGGCGCTGCAGATCCGGCGCCAGCCCGTTCTCCGCCATGGCCCGTTCGATGAGCCGGACAGCGAGTTCCGCTGCGCCGATCCGGCGGGCTCCCCCGGCGGCATCAAGCAGGACTTCGGCCGAGGCAGGGTCGGCGCCCGGTTTGGTGGCCAGAAGGTGGCCCGCCACCACGGCGCTTTCGCTGCCCTGTGCCGTCAGGGCGGCAGCCGCCCGGCCGTGCAGTTCGGCCTGCCGTTCGGGCTCCAGCGCGGCGAGCACCGCTTCGGCCACCAGGGCATGCTGGATCCGCGGGCGCGGAAGCAGGGCGCTGAAGAACCGCGCGGCGGCAAGGCGTTTCAACACCCGGGTCAGGTCGGCCGGCGGCAGCCCCGTCATACGCGCCAAGAGCTGGTGGCTCGCGTCCTCCCCGAGGACGACGACGGCGTCCAGCACCGCCCGCTCGTCCGCCGAGAGCCGGTCGAGGCGGTCTTGGAGCACCGCGGCTTCCGCCTGGGCCTTACCGGTTCCGGCGGCATCGAGACCTGCCCCCGCGCCGCCCTCCAGGAGCTCGTGGACGTAGAACGGCGTTCCCCCGGCCGCCGCATGGATGCGTGCCGCCACGACGTGGTCCGCGGCGGGCCTCCGGCTGGCCGTCCACTCGGTCACGGCCTGGCGGTCCAGCGGTTGCAGCGGCCAGTGCACGCGGCCGTCGGCGCGGGAGGCACTGCCCCGGGCACCGCCGTCGTCGGCCCCCAGCAGCAAGGAGTCCGCCAGGATCCCGTCGCCGCGCTCGGCGCCCCGGCCGGTTCGCACCCCGCGCAGCAGCAGCAAAGGGACGTCGATCAGCAGGCCCGCCATGTCCGACAGCGACTGGAGCGAGAGTTCGTCGAGCCACTGGGCGTCGTCCACCACGGCGGCCACAGGTCCCTCCTGGGCCAGCGAACGCAGGACCCAGGAGGCGGAATAGGTCAGGGCGTCCTTGTGCAGCGGACCGCCCGCGTAGGTCAGGAAGGAATGCAGCACCCGGCCCTGCCCGTCGAAGGGCGGGCCGTGGTCCGGCACCTGCTGGGCCAGCGGCGCGAACCACTGCCAGAACATGGATCCGGGCAGCGAACGGCGGGCGGCGCCGGCCGCCCGCAGCAGTTTCCAGCCGCGCGCGGAGGCCTCGGCGCACACCGTCTCCAGCAGGGATGTCTTGCCGATTCCGGACGGGCCGCTGACGGTCAGTTCGATGCTGCGGCCGGATTCCACGGCAGTGGCGAGGTCGCGCCACTGCGCCACCTCCCGGTCACGCCCAAACAGCCGTGTTTGTGCCACTCCTTGATCCTAGGACGCCGGAGGAAGAAATTCGACGTTTCAGCGCGGCTCTTCGGCCACGCAGCGGTTGTGCAATTCGCCGATTCCCTCGATCCTCGTCACCAGCCGCGCCCCGGCGGGAATCCACTCGCGCGGTTTCCGGGCCAGTCCCACGCCGGCCGGGGTGCCGGTGGCCAGCAGGTCACCGGGTCCCAGGGTCATGAACTGGCTGACGTAGGACACCAGTTGCGCGCAGGAGAAGATCAGGTCCGACGTGTTGCCCGACTGCTTGGACACGCCGTCCAGCTCGCATTCCACCGCCAGCCCCGCCTCCGGATCCAGCTCGTCTGCCGTGACGACGACCGGGCCCACCGGAGTCATCCGGTCCCAGTTCTTGCCCTGGAACCATTCCGAGGTGCGGCCTTGCCAGTCACGGACGGAGACGTCGTTCATCACCGTGTAGCCGGCGATCGCGTCCCGCGCGGCGGCGTCGTCGGCGTACCGGATCCGGGAACCGATCACCACGGTCAGCTCGGCCTCCCAGTCGATCTTCGTGCTGGCCGCGGGCAGCACCACGTCGTCCACCGGGCCGACCAGCGCGTTCGGGTACTTGGTGAAGATGGTGGGGTATTTGGGAACCTCCTGGCCCACTTCTTCGGCGTGCGCGTAATAGTTCAGGCCGGCGCAGAGGATCTTGCCCGGATGCAGGATCGGCATGTCCAGCTCCGACGCCGCCGGCGCAGGGCCCCGCTCGCCGGGCAGGGTCCGCCAGTCCCCACCCCTTAGCAGTTCGCCGACATCCCTGGCCGGCAGGTAGTCGGTGGCACCGCCATCCTGCCGGAACGCCTGCGTGGTCCCGTTCCGCCGTACTGTCCCCAGACGCATCTGTACCTCCTTGCGGCAGCCGTGCACCGCCGTCGTGATGTTGTCAGGCCCTGGCAGCAGGGCCTCCTTGCACGATATATGGTGGGGCGCGCCGCACGGGGAGCGCTCAGAGGTTCCTCTCGGACTGGCGCTCCGATGCTCCGCCTGCTTCCTCGGGCAGTTCGGAGACCGGCACCAGAACCGTGTCGTGGATCATCCAGTGCAGATCGATGCAGCCGTCCCGCGCCTCTTCGAGGACATCGACCGCGGGGACACGTCCGTCGCGGGGGACGACGAAGGCCTCAACGTGCAGCACGTGGCCCTGGTCGCGGACACGCGAGCCCGCTTCTTCTACCCATTCCAGTTGGCGCAGATAATCATCGATGCGTTCGATCAGCGGGTGGGGCTCCGAGTCGTCGAAGGTGGTGGCCCGGGTGTCCATCAGGTCGGTGACGGAGCTCCGCATGTTTTTGTAGCCGTCGCGCAGAATTCCCCCGGCGATGAACAGCGCGGCGGCGGCATCGGCCCACCACAGACCGATTCCGATGCCGGCGACCCCGACGATGGAGCCGGCGGCGGTCTTCCAGTCCGCCTTGTTCATGTCCGCATCCGCATAGAGGACCTTGTCATGCAGCTGCTCGGCGAGTTTTTCCTTGGCCCGGCCGAGCAGGACCGGAGGGACGGCGGTCGCTGCCATGACGGCGATCATGAGCCAGCCGAGCCAGATGGTGTGGCCGAGCAGCTGGACCGATCCGATGGGCGGGTGCTCCCCCTTCAGCAGGCCCATGCCTGAGTCGACGACCAGGAAAGCGCCCATGGTGCAGAGTGCCACCGCGGCCACCAGATGCGCGATCCCGGTCGACCGGTGGTACCCGTAGGGGTACTTCCGGTTGGGGGGCCGGTTAATGATCTTCATCGCCAGCAGGAACGCAATGGGAGGGGCGAGGGAGAGCATGTCTTCGATCCAGGCCGCCTTCATCGCCTGCGAATTACCCATAACCAAAAAGACCAGCGTGACCGACACGGCCAGGACCGCGATGGTGATCCACTGGATCTTGATGGCCCGCCGAAGGGCCTTTTCCTGCTCATCGGGCAGCTCGGTGCGGCCGAATTTGGTATTCATCCCTGTTCCTTCCGATCAAGAAGAAACTTTTCCAGTTCCCGCAGGAAGGCATTTTCGCCCATCTTCGACGCCATGACGTATTCTTCCTTGCCTCCGTCGGGGGCCCGGCCCTCGGCGTAGGGCTGGGTCAGGGCTGCCTTGTCCGACCAGGGCGACTTTTTCGTCAGGCCGCCGATGACAAGGTCAAGTTCGCCGCGTTCCAGCTGCCCTATCAGGGATTCCTCGCCGGCCGCCGCCCATTCGATGGTCGCGTCGCGGGTCGCCGCGAATTGCCTCACCAGGTCCGCCTCGGAGCCCGTGGGCTCCGCGCCGTCCCGGATTTCCGTCCAAGGCGGGTTGTGCGAGACACCCACCCTAAGAGTTCCGCCGCTGATGCGGTCCAAGGTCCCTTCCGGGTCCGCAGGCACCTGCAGCCCGCAGGAGGTCATCAGCAGCATGACCAGCACCGCAAAGGCCGCCTTGGAAAAATTGTTCAGCATACTTCAGGACCATAGCTAAACCGGCGGCGTTTTGGGGAAGCCCGGGTCCGCCCGAGCAGGCGGGCTACCGGCCCTCGCGGCACCACTCGAGCAGGCGCTCCACCGGCCAGGTCGTGATAATCCGTTCGGCCGGGACGCCGTTTGCGGCCGCCCGTTCGGCTCCGTAGTGGAGGAAATCGAGCTGCCCCGGCGCGTGGGCGTCGCTGTCGATGCTGAACAGGCAGCCGGCGTCGAGGGCCAGTTGGATGAGCTCGTCCGGAGGGTCCTGCCGCTCGGGCCGGGAGTTGATTTCGACGGCGACGTTGTTCGCCGCGCAGGCTGCGAACACTCGCCCGGCGTCGAACTCCGACTGCGGGCGGGTGCCGCGCGATCCCTTGACCAGCCGCCCGGTGCAGTGGCCGAGCACGTTGGTGCGCGGGTTCTCGATGGCGCCCAGCATCCTGCGGGTCATGGTGCCCCGGTCCGACCGCAGCTTCGAATGCACGCTGGCGACCACCACGTCCAACCGGTCGAGCATCTCCGGTGACTGGTCCAGCTCGCCGCTCTCCAGGATGTCGGCTTCGATCCCGGTCAGCACCCGGAAGCCGTCCGCTGAAGCGTTAAGCTCTTCGACCAACTCGAGCTGCCTGGCCAGCCGCTCCGCGCTGAGGCCGTTGGCGACCGTGAGGTTGGGCGAGTGGTCGGTCAGGGCAAGGTAGTCGCGGCCGAGCCAGCGGGCGGCATCGGCCATGGCTTCCGGCGGCGAGCCGCCGTCGGACCAGTCGCTGTGGCTGTGCAAATCGCCGCGGAGGGCCTGGTGCAGCTCGCGGCCGCCCTCGGCCAGGGGCGCGGCGGCGCGCTCCCGCACCTTCGCCAGATAGTCCGGGACCTCGCCGTCGACCGCCTGCTGGATCACCACGAAGGTGCTGGCACCGATCCCCTTCATGCTCTTCAGCCGGCCGGTGCGCGCCCGCTCGGCCAGTTCGGCGGGCTCCAGCCCGCCGGCGACGGCGGCCGCCCGCCGGAACGCCTGCACTTTGTACGTGGGCGCGAGTTCACGCTCCAGCCAGAAGGCGATTTCGTTCAGGGCCGCGACAGGATCCATGTGACCATCTTCCACCGGCACCACCCGCTGATCCATGGCTTACGGCCTCAGGGACGGCACAGCGAGACCGAATTGCTCCCGCAGGGCCAGCTCGGCGGCGCGGTAGCCGGCCATGCCGTGCACGCCGGGGCCGGGCGGCGTCCCGGCCGAGCACAAATAGACGCCGTGCAGCGGGGTCTGCCAGGGCCTCCGGCTCAGCACCGGACGCGCCGCGAGCTGCGGCAGGCTGACGGCCCCGGTGCCGAAGTCGCCGCCGACGTAGTTGGGATTGTAGGCCTCGTAGTCGGCCGCGGACATGCTGGCCGAATCCACCACCAGGTCGGTGAAGCCGGGGGCGGCGCGTTCCAGCGCAGCGGTGATGACCGGCTCCATGTCCCGGGTGGAACCGCCCGGGACATGGCAATAGGTCCAGAGCACGTGCCGCCCGGCGGGCGCCCGGGACGGATCGACCACGGCGGGCTGCGCCGTCAGGATCACCGGGTCTTCCGAGTGCCGGCCGCGGGCAATGTCCCGTTCCGAGGCTGCCATCTGTTCCCGTGTGCCACCCAGATGAACGGTGCCGGCCAGGCGCAGGTCCGGATGGGCCCACGGAACCGGTCCGGACAGGATGTAGTCGACCTTGGCCGCGCCCGGTCCGTAGCGGAAGCGCTGCAGGGCGCGCGCATAGCGGGACGGGAGCCGGCCACCGGCCAGCCGCAGGAGTTCCGTGGGCGAGGTATCCAGCATCACCGCCTCGGCGTCGGTCAGCTCGGCGAGCGACGCGACCCGGTGCCCGGTCTCGAGCCGGCCGCCGTGGGCCTGCAGGTCCTCGACCATGGCCTCGATGATGGCCTGCGAGCCCCGGGCGGGCAGGGGGAAGCCCACGGCATGGGCGAGCGCGCCAAGCATCAACCCCGCGCCCGCGGAGGAGAGGCGGCGCACCCCGCCGGGGGTGTGCGCGGCGACGCCGGTCAGCAGCGCCGGTGCGAACTGTTCCTTGAAGCGCAGGTTCCAGGCGGGAGAGCCCTGCTCCAGGGTGCGGAGCCCGTAGCGGAAGGCCGTCACCGGGCTCGCGGGCACCTGGAGGAGCTGGTCCATGGTGAACTCCAGCAGCGCATCGGTCCGCGCGACGAGCGGTTCCATCAACTGCCGGTACGCGCCGCCGTCGGCTCCCAGCCCGGCCACGGTCCGGTCGAGGTCGCGGTGGGCCACCGCCGCGGCGGCCCCGTCGATCACCTGCCCGTAGGAAACCTCCGGCACCAGCAGTTCGATCCGCTGGTCCAGCCCGAAGTCCCGGAAAAACGGCGAGGCCGCGGCCATCGGATGGACCGCGGAACAGACGTCGTGCCAGTGGCCCGGCTCCATCAATTCCACGGTGCGGGAGCCCCCGCCGGGCGTGGCTGCCGCCTCGAAGACCGTGACTCCGAGGCCCGCCCGCGCCATGATCACGGCCGCCGCCAACCCGTTCGGCCCGGCGCCGACTACCGCTACGTCCGTCACGTTGGATCTCCTTCCCGCTGGGGCTTCAACCTTGTGGCCTGCGCCGCCTCACCGGCAAGGCCCGGCCAGGTCGAGGGCCGCCGCACGGCATCTATGCCCGACGAGGAATTTTCGGGCCGCCCGTTCCCCTCGGCGGCCGCCGGTCCGGCGCCCCTCCCCGGGGCGCCACCCGGCAGACCCAGCGTGAACCTGTCCGACGCGCCGTCGTAGTCCCCGCCCTGCGGGTCGTCGGTGTCCACGCGGCGGACCGGATCATGCTCCGGCAGCCAGATGCCGCGGACAACCTTCCCCGCTATGTATGCCGTTGCTGCTATATGTGCGACGACGGCGAGCACGTAGTACGGCGTGTCCAGGTTGCGTGCCGCTTCGCCGCCGCTCGTCACCTGGCCCAGGTGCATCCAGGTGGCCCACCAGTGCATCGCCTCGAAGAACTGCCAGATCAGGAAGTCGCGCCAGCGGGGATGGGCCAGCACGGCCAGCGGGACCAGCCACACCACGAACTGCGGTGAGTAGACCTTGTTGGTGAGCACGAAGGCCGCCACCACCAGGAACACCAGCGACGCCATCCGCGGGCGACGAGGTGCCGTCCAGGCCAGGAGCGCGATGCCCGCGCAGGCGGCCGCGAACAGCAGGAGGGAGGCGGCGTTGATGAATTCGGGGCTGAGGACGGGCAGTTGCTGCCGCTGCGCCGTCAGGTTGTAGGCGTACCAGAGGGACGAATAACCGGCTTCGCGCTGCCGGCTGTAGTCCAGGAAGTGGAACCAGCCGCCGAGGTCGCGCAGCATGAACGGCAGATTGACCGCCACCCATGCCGCGGCCGCCGCCAGCCCGGCCCGGGCCAGGGGGCGGTACCTGCCGGTCCGCACCGCCAGCAGCAGGATGGGACCGAGGATCAGCACCGGATACACCTTGAACGCGGCGCCGAGACCGACCAGCGCGCCGGCCAGGACCGGGCGGCGCCGGGCGAAGGCGAGCATCGAAAGCGCCGCGAGCATCGCCGCCCAGAGATCCCAGTTGATCGTCCCGGCGAGCACGATGCCCGGTGCCAGCGCCACCATCGCCGCGTCCCAGGGCCGCCGGTGGCTCATCCGCGCCGTCGCGATGACGGTGACCAGCCAGACCACGGCCACCAGGGTGGCGTTGATATCGAAATAGGCCAGGGCCCGCTCCGGAGACGTGCCCTCGCCGGGAACCAGCCACGCCGTGGCCCCGGCCACCAGTCCCAGCAGCACGGGGTACTCGAAGGAGCTTCCCGCGGTGACGAACGGCATCACGCCGCCGGCAAGCCCGCGGGACTCGAAGAGCACCGGCCAGTCCGAGTAGCAGCCCATGTAGAAATAGTCCGGCAGCTCCCACCCGGCCAGCCGGCACGGCGTCTTGACCAGGACGGAAAGCAGCGCCGCGAGCGTGGTCAAGATGATCAGCACCCGCTCCACGGTGAAAAATCCGGGCGACACCAGGCCCGGGGCGCTGTGCCGGCCCAACGGACCGCCCACCATTTCGGTGAACTGCTTCAGGAACGGGTCGTTGCGGCTGGGCACCACGATGCGCAGCGGCGTGCGGCGCGAAGAGCGGGACCCGGGCATGGTCCAAGACTACTGTCGGCGGCCCACAGGCCACAGATCCGGGGCCGGCGGCAGGTTACCCGTTTCGTCCGCTGCTGCACGCCTTCCCGTAACCTGGTCCACCCCGGGCCGTTACCGGTGCTTCCTACCGTGGCTCCAATGAGTTACAACGATCCCCGGGAAGTCCTGGTCGTCATCCCGGCCCGCGGCGGTTCCAAGGGAATCCCGTTCAAGAACCTGACGCCCGTGGCCGGCCGGAGCCTGGTGGCCCGCGCCATCGACAGTGCGTTGGCAGCCCCGTCGGTGACCGACGTCGTCGTCAGCACAGACCATCCCGACATCGCGGCCGAAGCCGAACGCTGCGGCGCCCGCGTCGTCATCCGCCCCGCGGAGCTCTCCGGAGACACCGCCAGCAGCGAATCCGCCGTGCTCCACGTGCTCTCCACGCTGCCCCGGCAGCCAGCGGTCACCGTCCTGCTGCAGTGCACCTCGCCCTTCATCGAGCCGGAGCACCTGGACCGGGCCGTCCTTCACGTGCTGGAGGACCGGGCCGACGTCGCCTTCTCCGTCACCGAGAGCCACGCGTTCCATTGGTCGCTTGACGACGACGGCGCCGTCACCGCCGTCGGGCACCGCGCCGACGTGCGGCCCCGCCGCCAGGACCGCCGGCCGCAGTACCGCGAAACAGGCGCGTTCTACGCCATGCGCACCGAGGGCTTCCTCGACCGCGGGCACCGCTTCTTCGGCCGGCTGAGGCTGCAGGAAGTGCCCGCGGGGCAGGCCGTCGAAATCGACTCGCCCGAAGACCTGGCCGTGGTCCGGGCATTGGCCGGTCCGGACCGCGCCGCGGCGGGCGCCGCGGAGGCCGGCGCCGTCGACGTTGACGCCCTGGTCATGGACTTCGACGGCGTCCACACCGACGACCACGCCTTCGTGAACGCCGAGGGCGAAGAGTTCGTCCGCGTCAGCCGCGAAGACGGCATGGGAATCTCCCGGCTGCGCAGCACCGGAATTCCGCAACTGATTTTGTCCACCGAACGCAACAAGGTGGTCAGCGCCCGGGCCGGGAAACTCGGCATCGACGTCCTCCAGGACGTCTCGGACAAGGCCGGAGCGGTCCGCCAATGGATGGCCGTGAACCGGTTGGACCCCGACCGGGTTGCCTACGTGGGCAACGACGTCAACGACCTGCCCGCCATGGGCGTCGTTGGTTGGCCGGTGGCTGTGGGCGACGCCCGCGCCGAGGTCAAGGCCGCGGCACGGACCGTGCTGCAGCATCACGGCGGTGAGGGCGCGGTCCGCGAGATCTGCGAACTCATCCTCGCCGCCCACAGCGGTGCCGGCGGCCCCCGCCGCCTTCAACAAGCCACCACAGCAACAACCAGAGAGAGTGCACAGATGACTACCGAAGCTACCGTTTCCGTCAATGTTCCCGCCGGTTCCCCGGCGCCCGTCGTGATTGGCGACGTGCAGGTCGGTGCCGGACAGCCGGTTTACGTGATCGGCGAGATCGGCATCAACCACAACGGCGACATCGAGATCGCCAAGCAGCTGATCGACGTCGCCGCCGAGGCCGGCGCCAACGCGGTGAAGTTCCAGAAGCGCACCCCGGAGATCTCCACCCCCGCGGACATGCGGGACAAGATGCGCTCCACCCCGTGGGGCGAGATGACCTACCTGGACTACCGGTACCGGGTCGAGTTCGACATGCCGATCTACCAGAAGCTCATCTCCCACGCCGCCGACCGGGGCCTGCACTGCTTCGCCTCGCCGTGGGACGTGCCCTCGGTCGCGTTCATGGAGGAAGCCGGCGCGCTGACCCACAAGGTCGCCTCCGCCTCCGTGACCGACCTTGAACTGCTCACCGCGCTGCGCGAGACCGGCAAGCCGGTGATCCTGTCCACCGGCATGTCCACGATCGAGCAGATCGACAAGGCCGTAGAGGTTCTGGGCACGGACAAGCTGATCCTGATGCACGCCACCTCCACCTACCCGCTGCCGCCGGAAGAGGCGAACCTGCGGATGATCACCACGCTGCAGGAGCGCTACCAGGTGCCGGTGGGCTACTCCGGGCACGAACGCGGCCTGCAGATCTCGCTGGCCGCAGTGGCCCTGGGCGCGGTGACGGTGGAACGGCACATCACCCTGGACCGGACCATGTGGGGCTCGGACCAGGCCTCCTCGCTGGAGCCGAAGGGCTTCGAGGCGCTGATCCGCGACATCCGGATCCTGGAAGAAGCCATGGGCGACGGCGTCAAGCGCGTCTTCCCGGGCGAGCTGGCACCGCTGTCCCGCCTGCGCCGGGTGGACGGCTAAGCACACGCCATGAACCAGCCATTACTGAGCGTCATCATCCCGGCGAAAGACCAGGCCCCTTTCATCCGCGACGCGATGACCAGCCTGACCCGCCAGTTCGATGATCCCTCGGTCATGGAAATCATCGTCGTCGATGACGGTTCCACCGACGGGACCGGGGAGCTGGCCGCCGCCTTCACCGGCCGGCTCCCCGGCCTGCACATCCTTCGAAACGACGCCCCCACCGGCCTGGCCGCGGCCCGCAACAAGGGGCTGGACGCCGCCGCGGGACGCTACATCGCCTTCCTTGACCCGGATGACTGGTACGCGCCCCGCCACCTGTCACGCATCACGGCGGAAATCAGGGAGCTGGGGGTGGACTTCCTGCGGGTGGACCACGTGCGGCACGCCGGGGGAATCCGGACCATTCACCGGGCGCCGCAGGCCGTGCGCGGCGTCGCCCTCGATCCCCGCCAGGACATCGGACCCATGGACGCCTCATCCATGGTGGACTATCCGTTCGCGCCCTTCGGCATCTTCGACGGCGCGCTGCGGGAGGCCGGGCTGCTGCACTTTGTGGACGGCCTGCATACCGCCGAGGACCGTCCCTGGATTTGGCGCCTGCACCTGGAGGCAACCTCCTACGCGGTTTCGGACCAGTTGGGGGCCTTCTACCGCCGCGGCGTAGCGACGTCCCTGAGCCAGATCTTCGACCGCCGGCAGTTGGATTTCCTGCGCAGCTACGCCGAGGTCTTCCGGCTGGTGGCCGAGGACCGCGAGGCAGACCGCTTCCGGCCGAAGGCGATCCGGCAATTCCTGGCCATCGCCTGCCATCACCTCGAGCGGTCGGAGAAGATGACCAGGGCCGTCCGCCGCGAACTGACGTCCGGGATCCGGGCCGTTGTGGCCGCCCTCCCGGCCCCCGCCGTCGGCAGCTGTTTGGCGGGCATGGACAAGAACCGGCGCCAGAAGTTGGAATCAGCGATCGGACCACTGCAGTGAAAGAACTTTTCGTCGTCTCGACCCTCTACCAGGTCGTCTCGCTGGCGGCGGCCGTCGACGACGGGACCCTGCCGGCCACCGGTGCCGAACGCATCCTGGTGTTGACGAACAACGCCTTGATTCCGGAAATCACCGTCCCGTTCCACGAATCCCCGGGCTTCACCGAAGCCGCCCGCAGGTTCGACCGCGTGGTCGACCTCGGCGAGCTGCTCTGGCCCCGCCGGCCGGGGCAATTCAATCCCCGCGAACAAGACCTGGATCTGTGGCAAAGGCTGCTGCGCTCGGAATGGGACCTGGGCAGCGACCCGGTCCATCTCTACGTCGAGTCCATCCAGGTCAACCCCGCGATTGCCCTGGCCCGGACCTTCGCCCAGGCCGCCGTCTCGGTTCACTCGGACGGCCTGATGAGCTACGGACCCACCCGGAACCCCGTCCCGCTGGCCGTGGCCCAGCGGCTCGATTCCCTGCTGTACGTGGACCTCGTCCCCGGGCTGCGCCCGCAGTTGCTGCGCGAGCATGAACCCAAGCTGCTGCCGGTGGATCCGGCCTCCCTGCGCCGCGCGATGGAGGAGTTGGACCGGTCGGTGCCGCCCCTGGTGATTCCGGCGTCCCAGCCCGGTGCCGCCGCCGGCAGCGCGCTGCTGCTCGGCCAATACCTGTCCGAGCTCGGGATCCTGTCGGCCGAGGAAGAAGTGGCGCTGCACCGAGGGATGATCGAAAAGGCCCTGGAGCGGGGGATCCGGCACTGCATCTTCAAGCCCCATCCCAACGCCGGACCGGCAGCCCTGCGCTCCGTCCAGTCGGCGGCGGTGGACCTCGGGGTACGGCTGGAGATCCTGGAGTCCCCGGTACCTGCGGAAGTGGTGATGCAGCGCCTGCAGCCCCGGCTGGTGGTCAGCTGTTTCTCCACCGCCCTCATGACCGCCAGGTACCTGTTCGGCATCGACGCGGCGGCCGTAGGAACCGAACTGCTGCTGGAGCGCCTGACCCCGTACGAAAACAGCAACCGCGTGCCGGTCACCATCATCGACGCAATCCTGGAACGGAACTTCCACGCCCCGGACCAGGAGGGGGCAGACACTCCCCCTGCCGGCCGCCTGCAGCAACTGGTCGACGCCGTCTCCTACTGCATGCAGGCCGATACGCTGGCAGCAGGCCGCCCGGGCGCGGAAACGTATCTGCAGCACATCCAGGACGGACCCCACATGCGCTACTTCAAGCGGCGACGGCTGACCAAGCTTCAACTGCCGGGCGGATTGCCGGCTGCCGTGGCCGCCCGCCCGCTGGCCAAAGTCGGGCGGCTGGGCCGGCGTGCGGTCCGCAAGCTCCGGTCCCGGGCAGCATCGTGAGGCGGGCGCCATGACGGAAACGGCGATCACCGCGGCCTTCCTTCCCCAGCTGGGACCGGCGGCGGACGGTTATCCGACCCGTCCACCCGTCGGGTCCAAGACGCAGCGCGGGCGCCGGAGCGAACTGGTGCGCCCCCGCTTTGGCCGGGCCGCCGTTTGGGCCGAGTCCCCGTTGCAGTTGCTCAGCGCCGTCGAGGCGCACGGTGCCGGCCTGCTCGGCCGGGACACGCTCATCTACCCGCGCAGCGATGCCGTCGGCATGGACAGCACCCTGCAGTCGCTGATGGAACAAGTGCCAAGCGGCGTCCGGTTCGCGCCGCCGGCGGCCACCCTCCCGGCGGTGCGCAACAAAAAGCTCGACCGCTGGGTCACCGGCGACGCCTACTCCGGCAAGGTCCAGGCGGAACTGTTGCGCGGCGTGGGCGCGGACGAACTGGTCATCGTGGACGACGGCCTGGCAACGCTGAGCCTGCTGCACATGCTCGTCAGCGTGCGGCCCGTCCCGCTGATCCGGCCGCGGGCTGTGCCGACCGCCCGCCGCAAGGCGCTGGGCCTGGCCACCTGGTGGACCCTGCGGAGGATGGCCGCCCAGGGCCGGCTGCTGGTATTCACGGCCTTGACCGTGCAGCCGGCAGTGGAGAAGAAGTTCCGGGCCCTCGGCGGGCATCTGGAACGGCACCGCTTCGAGTGGCTGGGCACCCAGCCGGTCACCGAGAACATCAGTGAGCCGACCATCGTGGTGGGCTCGGCGATGCCCGCCGACGGGTTGATCCGGGCGGAGCCCTATGTGGACTGGGTCCGGTCGCTGACCGACGATGGCCCGGTGGCGTATTTCCCGCACCGCCGCGAACGACCCGAACTCCTCGGCGCCCTGGCGGAGCATCCGCTGATCAGCGTCAAGCAACACACCATTCCGGTGGAAATGCGCCTGCGAGGCCTCCGGCCCGGGCAGGCAGTCCGCGCCCTGCCTTCCACGGTGCTGGCCTCGCTGCGCCTGATCCTGGCCCCTTCCGGCGTGCCGCTGAAGGGGCAGCCCGTACCGGACGACTGGTGGCTGCCCGGGACGACGGTAGAACTGCGCCGACACCTGAGCAGCTCCCTGCGGGACGGAGGCGAGCGATGAACCCGGAGCAGTGGAAAACCGCCGCGCCCGCGGCCGACGGGCGGCAAACGGTCCGGCCCTTCCGCCTGCTGGCAGTCGCCGACAGCGACTCCTACCTGAAGTTCGCCTGCGCCACGCTGGAGTCCG
This sequence comes from Arthrobacter sp. Y3223166, assembly GCF_059090935.1. NCBI lineage: Bacteria > Bacillati > Actinomycetota > Actinomycetes > Micrococcales > Micrococcaceae > Arthrobacter > Arthrobacter sp. Y3223166. The sequence continues at coordinate 330,556 of NZ_JBNHGE010000001.1, forward strand.
TCGGCGCCGGGTGGGAGCGCGAGGTGCTGCTGGTGCGCTCCCCCATCCTTCCGACCCTGGAACAGACCCAGGCGGCCACCGCCGGGACCTTCCTGGCCGGCAAGGCACCGCGGGTGATCCCCGCCTCCGGCCTGCGGGCCGCGCTGGCGGGCGCCGACGTCGTGCTCGCGGCAGCCACCGGGCCCATCGTGGAGGAAATCTTCACCCAGGCGTCCCGGATGCCGCGGCGGCCCGCCCTGGTATCCGCGCTGCCGGGAGTGGCCTTCCCGGCCACCCGCAAGGCGCTGAACTACCGGGCGCTCGGGGACGCGTTCATCACCCACAGCCACGCCGAGTGCCGGGCGTTCAGCGACTTGGCCGACGCCATGGGGCTGCCGCAGCGGATCCTGGTGTCGCGGCTGCCGTTCCTGGCCTCCGCCGGGCGCCCGGAGCCACAGCAGAAGCCGCTGGACTCGGTGGTGTTCGCGCCGCAGGCCAAGGTTCCGGTGGAGCGGGAGCAGCGCGTCGCGATCCTGCAGGCCCTCGCGGCGTTGGCCAGGCGCCGGCCGGAGCTGTCGGTGCGGGTGAAGCTGCGGGCCTGGGCGGGGGAGCCGCAGACGCACACGGAGCAGTACCCGTTCGACCAGTTGTGGTCTGACCTGGTGGCGGCGCGGGCGGTGGCCGGACACGAACTGCAGTTCTGCACCGGCCCCATGTCCGACCAGCTCACCCCGGGAGCGGCCATGGCGACCGTCAGCTCCACCGCGGCCCTGGAAGCGCTCGACGCCGGCCTGCCGGTGCTCATTTTGGACGACTTCGGACTCTCCGAGCAGATGTTGAACAAGGTGTTCGACGGTTCCGGGCTGGTCGGCAACCTGAAGGACCTGGTGGCCGGCAGGTTCGGGCATCCCGACCCGCGCTGGTTGCGGGACAACTACTTCCACGCCCAGCCGGTGCGGCTGGGCGAAATGCTGGCCAACTTCGCGGCACGCGCCAGGGCCGGAAAGCTGGCGACCGATCCGGATCGCCTGGCCGCGGTGCAGCGGCGCAAGCTGCGCGCCAGGCTGCGCACCGTCCTGCCCGCGCCGGCCTTGAGGCTGGTGCGGCGGCTGCGCAACGCCCGGCGGCTGCCCGCCTGAGCGATTAACCCGCGCCGCGTGCCGTCCCGGGAATGGGCGCGCCCGGCAATGTGTTGAAACACGGCGTAGACTGGATAGGCTGCCCGCCATCGGCGCGGCGGCCCTACAGAAGTGTTTCGAAGGAGAACCGTGGCAGAGAACCCCATCCGGGTAGCGATCGTCGGTGTTGGAAACTGTGCGGCCTCGCTGGTCCAGGGCGTCCACTACTATCGTGGCGCCGACCCGAGCGCAACGATCCCCGGACTGATGCACGTTAAGTTCGGCGCCTACCACGTCGACGACGTGCAGTTCGTCGCCGCGTTCGACGTTGACGGCAAGAAGGTGGGGCTGGATCTTGCCGACGCTATCGGCGCCAGCGAGAACAACACCATCAAGATCGCCGATGTTCCGGCCACCGGCGTCAAGGTCCAGCGCGGCCACACCCTGGACGGCCTGGGCAAGTACTACCGCGAGACCATCGTGGAGTCCGACTACGAGCCCGTGGACGTGGTCGCTGCCTTGCGCAAGGCCGAAGTGGACGTCATGGTCTGCTACCTGCCGGTCGGCTCGGAGAAGGCCGCCAAGTTCTACGCCCAGTGCGCCATCGACGCCGGCGTCGCCTTCGTGAACGCCCTTCCGGTCTTCATCGCCGGCACCCAGGAATGGGCCGACAAGTTCACCGCGGCCGGAGTTCCGATCGTCGGCGACGACATCAAGAGCCAGATCGGTGCCACCATCACCCACCGCGTGATGGCCAAGCTGTTCGAAGACCGCGGCGTGGTGCTGGACCGCACCTACCAGTTGAACGTCGGCGGCAACATGGACTTCAAGAACATGCTCGAGCGCGAGCGCCTGGAATCCAAAAAGATCTCCAAGACCCAGGCCGTGACCTCCAACACGTCGGCCGTGCTTGGCGACGACGACGTGCACATCGGCCCCTCGGACTACGTGTCCTGGCTCGATGACCGCAAGTGGGCGTTCGTCCGCCTGGAGGGCCGCAACTTCGGTGACGCCCCGGTCTCGCTTGAATACAAGCTCGAGGTCTGGGACTCCCCCAACTCTGCCGGCGTGATCATCGACGCCATCCGTGCCGCCAAGATTGCCCTGGACCGCGGCGTCGGCGGGCCGATCCTCTCGGCGTCCAGCTACTTCATGAAGTCCCCGCCGGAGCAGTACGACGACGACACCGCCCGCGCGAAGGTCGAAGCCTTCATCCGCGGCGACTCCGACCGCTAAGACGCACCGCAAGAACCGGGGCCGGCCCAGTGGGCCGCCCCGGTTCTTCTGTTGCCAGCCGGCGGCGGCTTCCGGGTAGATTGGCCTCATGGCCGTCCCCTCCCTGTCCCCCGCCGGGGAGCTCCGAGGACCGACCCCCCTCCCCCGCCGCAACTACGCGCTGGACATCCTGCGCATCGTCAGCATCGTCGGCGTGGTTGCCATCCACTCCTTCGGCGAGCTGGCCGGCGACGACGACCGCCGACATCAGCCGGACTGGATCTGGGCGGCGATCATCGACATAGCCTTCATCTGGGTGGTGCCGGTCTTCGTCGTCATCTCCGGCGCCCTGGTGCTGGCGCCGCGGACGCACAAGGAGGGCGCGCTGGCGTTCTACCGCAAACGCGCCCTGCGGCTGTTGCCCGCCCTCGTGGCCTGGCACCTGGCCTACATTTTCCTGGGCAGCCACCTGATGCTCGGGCGCGAACTCGAACCGGTCGCCGTGCTGGTGTCCGTCTTCGACACCCGCGTGTACCCGCACCTGTACTTCCTGTGGCTGATTCTGGGCCTGTACCTGGTGGCACCGCCGCTTGCCCGCTACCTGCAGCGGGTGACGCTACGGCGGGCCGCCGCCGCAACCGGCGGCGTGCTGGTCCTGACCCTCGCGCTGTTCAGCCTTCAGGCCGCCAGCATCCAGTACGAGTGGGGCTGGCAGTACCCCTGGAACATCCTGACCCAGTGGTTTCCCTACCTGGGGTACTTCATGGCCGGCTGGGTGCTCACCCAGGTGCGCCTCCCGCGCGGTGCCGCCGCGGCGGCGGGAGGCGCCGCCGTCGTGCTCTCGGTTTTCAACATCTGGCACTGGATCAACCAGGATTCCACGCCGCTGCTCAACGTCATCACGCCGTCCAGCTACGTGGGGCTCGGTGTCACGGCGGCTGCGCTGTGCATCTTTGCCGCCGTGTACCAACTGCTGGCCGGATGGCAGCCGCCGGGCTGGCTGGGCCGGTTGCTCGTCCAGCTGTCCAACGCCTCGTTCGGAGTGTTCCTGTGCCACTACCTGTTCCTGACGTGGCTCACGTTCCACGTCTTCCCGGACCGCGAGCCGACGCTGCCGCTCCTGTTCCTGAAGTTCTCGGTGGCCACGGCCTGCGCCTTCGTCCTGACCCTGGTTGCGTTGCGGATACCCGTGCTGCGGCGGCTGTTTTAAGCCGCAGCTAACCGCAGCGGTGCAGGGCTAGAAGAGTCCCGTGATGACGCCGTCGTCGTCCACATCCATCCGGCCGGCCGCCGGTTCCTTCGGCAGGCCCGGCATGGTCATGACGTCGCCGGTCAGCGCCACGATGAAACCCGCGCCGGTCTTCGGGATCAGGTCGCGCACGGTGATGCTGAATCCGCTCGGGGCGCCCAGGACCGCGGGGTTGTCGGTGAAGGAATACTGCGTCTTGGCCATGCACACCGGCAGTTTGCCCCACCCGTTCGCCTCGATCTCCGCCAACCGCCTGCGGGCCGGGCTGGTGAACTCCACATGGTCCGCCCCGTAGATTTGCTGGGCGATGGTCTCGATTTTCTTCTCCACGGTCAGGTCAAGGTCGTACAACGGGGAGAATGATTGCGGCTGCTGCAGGACGTCCGCCACCTTCGCCGCCAGCGCGTCTCCGCCGGGGCCGCCGCCGCCCTGGCCCCAGACATCGGCAATAGCCGCCTCGACGCCCTTCTGCCGGCACCAGTCCAGCACCCAGTCGAGTTCTTCGGGGCTGTCGGTGGTGAATTTGTTGATGCCCACCACGGGTGTGACGCCGAATTTGAGCGCGTTGTCCACGTGGCGCTCAAGGTTGGCGATGCCCGCCTGCACGGCTTCCAGATTCGGTTCCTTCAGCTGCTCCTTCGGAATGCCGCCGTGCATTTTCAGCGCCCGGATGGTGGCCAGCACCACGATGGCGGACGGGGCGAAACCGCCGGCGCGCGCCTTGATGTCCATGAACTTCTCGGCGCCGAGATCGGACCCGAACCCGGCTTCGGTGACGACGACGTCGGCGAGCCGGCGGGCGGTCTGCGTGGCCAGCAGCGAGTTGCAGCCGTGGGCGATATTGGCGAAGGGGCCGCCGTGCACAAAGGCGGGCGTGCCGGCGATGGTCTGGACCAGGTTCGGCTTGATGGCGTCTTTCAACAGCATGGCTAGCGCGCCCTGCACACCCAGGTCCGCCACGGTGACCGGCTTGCGGTCGTAGGTGTAGCCCACCGTGATGCGGGACAGCCGGGCTTTCAGGTCGGCGAGGTTGGACGAGAGGCAGAAGACCGCCATGACCTCGGAGGCGACGGTGATATCGAAGCCCGCCTCCCGCGGCACTCCCTGCGTCGGCCCGCCCAGACCGATCACCACCTGGCGAAGCGCCCGGTCGTTCATGTCCAGCACCCGCCGGAACGTCAGCCGGCGCGGGTCGATGCCCAGCGCGTTGCCCTGATAGATATGGTTGTCCACCAGTGCCATCAACGCGTTGTTCGCCGAGGTGATGGCGTGGAAGTCTCCGGTGAAATGCAGGTTGATGTCATCCATCGGGAGCACCTGCGAATAGCCGCCGCCGGTTGCCCCGCCCTTCATCCCCAGAATCGGTCCGAGGGAAGGTTCACGGATGGCCACCATGGTCTTGTGCCCTGCCCTCGACAGGGCGTCCGCCAGGCCCACCGTCAGGGTGGATTTGCCCTCACCGGCCGGGGTGGGCGACATGGCGGTCACCAGAACCACCTGGCCGCGCGGTTCCTGGTGGCCCTCCCCCAACTTGGCGGGATCAACCTTCGCCTTGTAGCTGCCGTAAAGCTCGAGAGCGTCCGCGGGGATGCCGGCGGCGTCGGCAATGGCGGTAATGGGCCGCAAAGTGGCGCGGCGGGCAATCTCCAGGTCGGTCAGCGGAGCCGGTTCAGACATCGTCGTCCTTCTTCCTCGCATAGGGCCATGGCGGCAGTACCGCCACAGCCAACGTATCAGCCAAGAAGGCCGCCGTCACCGGTCCCTTCCGGGGAGAAGAGAAGCGCAGAACGAGGCCTGGTGAGCTGGCTGGAAGCACCTATGCGAATGGCCGCCTCGAAGCGTCCGGCTCTTCGTCCGAGGAACAAAAATGGCCTGCCGCGCGATAAGCACGCGGCAGGCCATCTTCGTGTTTATTTGCAGCCGTTAGCGGCGCACCGCCCGACGACCGGACAGGCTTTCTGCCACACCGATCAGAAGTACCGCGGCAATCACGGCGACGATGAATCCGAGCACGTTCAGCTCAAAGATGTCGCCCGTGCCCAGCAGGTTTGCGATGACACCACCGATGATTGCTCCGACGATGCCAAGCAGGAGCGTGGCCACGAGCCCCAGATTCTGCTTTCCGGGCTTGATAAGGCGGGCGAGTGCTCCGATAACCAGCCCTGCAATGATGAAACCGATCATGTTGCCTCCTCAGGTTGCGATGGAACCACAATAAGCATACTTAGTGATCGGACGCAAAACGTTTCATCTGGGCGATGTCGGTTTGGCGCCACTGAGACGGCGTCGGCGCGCGGCCTCCGGAACGCCGGTTAGCAATGAAACACCACGGCACTGGAGCGTCGACTAATACTTGAAGGCGGAGGTGCTTAAAGGCCGAGGCCCGCGCCTGGAGCAACCCGGGCGCGGGCCTGAAGCTACATGGGGTCCAATGCGACTCATCGGATCCTCCTCGCGGATGTGTTTCCTACAGGACGGCGTATTTATTTGCACGTGCGGGCTGGAACTCAGCGGATGAGCTGGCGGTGCGACAGCAATTCATCGCGCACCTGTTCCAAGCGCTGTTCGTCAACACCCACGTTCTGTATTCGTTCCCACAGCGAGACGCTCTGGCGGAGCTTGCGGATCATGGCATTCACCTCCTGCCTGGCCAAGAAATTCGGCATGTCCGCTGCTGCGGAGCGTTTCCGGCTTGCCGGAGTCGGCCCGGCAAGGTCCGAACCCCCGCCCGGGGCACCGGCGTCGCCGGAACTGTCGCTGCCGGTGTCAAGGCCGCGCAGGCTTCCGGCGGTGATCACGTCGCCGTGACCGCGCCGCTCCGTTTCCCGGGCCTGCGCCGGCTCGGGCGGACGGATGGATCGTTCCGGTGCAGGCAATACGGCTGCATCGAGCGGTTTCATGAGGGGTTCCTCTCTGGGGTGGGCGGGGTTTTCTCCGGATCGGGCTGGATTTCGGGCAGGAAGCATGGCGGTATCCATGGGGGTTGCCGTTGCCGTGGCGGGGCCGGTGTCCGTGCTCGAAGCAGCAGCGGGGGTCGCCGCGACGGCAGCAGGTAACGCGGTAAGGGTGCTCATTAGCGAAGTCCTCAGGGCAGAAAGTGAGGCCTCCGCGCGGGAGAGCTAGAGAAGAGCGGTGATTGAGAGACGGCAGCGGTTCAAGAGTTGAACCGGCCCAATCAGCAGGGTTCTACTGCGCAGAAATGGCGGAGGCGGGTCGTCGGAGCGCGGCGAAGGAGTTAAACACTCCGCCCGGCGTCTTGGTAATATTCACGATTCCCACCTCCCTTTCCTGATAGCGCCAATAGATACCGTCCGGGTTGAAGCTCCTGATTGAGAAAGTTCAATCGGACTCATCCAACGTACCCGATTGCTCCTGCTTCTGCCTAGCCACGCCCGGGAACTTATTGAACTTTTTCCCGCTGCACCGGCGTGTCGCCAGCAACACGCCGGATAACGACGGCGGCGCCACCCCTTGACGAGCGTGGGCTCCCCCTTTAGGCGACCCCCTTGTTCGCGTCCCGTCCGCCGGACGCCCGGTTGACCGCCCGTTACAGTAGCCAGGCAGGGTCCCTAGACTGGACCCCGATGCCAGCACCCACCCCTGGACGGGACGACGACATGGAAGCTGGAGCTCCGCCGGGACCCGTGCCCGGACCTGCGGCCCCAAAGGCCCCGGCCCGCATCGACGAGCTTGACGCCCTGCGGGCCTTCGCGCTCTTGGGCATCCTGTGCGTGAACATCTGGTACTTCGCCGACCCGTATGCCGTCACCGGCGGATCCAGCCCGGCGTTCCAATCCAGTGCGGACACCGCGGTCCGCTTCGCGGTCAGCCTCCTGTTCGAGGCCAAGTTCTACATCCTGTTCTCGTTCCTGTTCGGCTACAGCTTCGTTCTGCAGTGGGCTTCCGCCGTGGCAGACGGCCAGCCGGTCGTCGTCAGGACCATGCGCCGGGCAGCAGGTCTCGTGGTGCTCGGGGTGCTCCACGGCCTGCTCCTCTTCCACGGGGACATCCTGCTGGCCTACGGCCTGCTGAGCCTGGTGTTGCTAGGTACCCGCTCGCTCTCCGCGTGGGCCGCTGCCGCGGCCGGAGTGGCAGTGATCGGCTGCATGGGCGTGTTCATCCTGTTGCTGGGACTCATCGCGGCGGCCGCGGGACCCTTCGACGGCAGCGCCGCCGCGGGGCCCGCGCCGGCGTTCGGGCTGGCCGGCTCTCCCGCCGACGTTCTGGCCCAGAACGCGTCGCTGTATCCGCTGACGCAGCCCAATGCCGTGCTCCTCCAGAGCCCGATTGCCCTCGGCGCGTTCTACCTCGGCCTGGCGTGTGCCAAGGGACGGCTGCTCGAGCGGGGCATCTCAGCAAGCACGCTCCGCCGCCTGGCTTTCACGGCGCTGCCGGCCGGGCTGGCCGCTTCAGCGTTGCAGGCGTGGTTACAACACGGCGTCGGCGGTCCTGCCACGACCGTAGTCGCCTTCGGCATTTCCACGTTGACCGCGCCGCTGCTGACGGCCGGTTACGCCGCTGTGCTGCTGCTGTCCTTCCGCACTCCGGCCGGCGGTGCCCTGTGCGCCGCGCTGGCGCCCGCAGGCCGCCTCGCGCTGACCAACTATCTGGGACAGTCCGTGCTGATGGTCCTGGTCTTCACCGGTTTCGGGCTGGCGTTGACCGGCCGGTTGGCCCCGCCCGCGGTGCTTGGCGTGGCGGTGCTCCTCTTTGTGGCGCAAATGCTGGCCAGCGCGTGGTGGGCGCAGAGGTTCCGGTACGGGCCGCTGGAGTGGCTGCTGCGCTGGCTCACCTACTGGCGGCGTCCGGCCATGCTCCGTTAGCCGCTAGAGGTTCCAACCCGCGATAGCGGGCGTCTTCTTGTCCCACCCCAGCCGGCAGACGGCAGCGGTGTCCAGCACGAAGTGCCGGCCCTCGATGGCTTCCAGGCCGAGCCAACGGGCCGCAAGCACCCGGAGGAAGTGCCCGTGTGCCACCAGCAAGACCTGGCGTGGCCCTGGCGGTTCGGACGAAGGGCCGTCCAGCACCTTGGCGATCACATGGTCGGCCCGGTCGGCCACCTCTTGCAGGGACTCGCCGCCGCGGACGCCGTGGGTCCAGATCAGGTAGGAGGGATCCTTGGCCCGGATGGCCGCGCTCTGGAGGCCTTCATAGTCTCCGTAGTCCCATTCATGCGCTTCGGCCACCACCTCCGCTTCGGGGTAGCCGGCCAGTTCGGCCGTCCGGCGGGCACGCGCCAAGGGGGAGGTCAAGACGGTGTGGAAACGGACTCCCGCCAGCTTCGCCGCGGCGTCGCGGGCCTGCTGGACCCCGGCGGGAGTCAGCTCAAGGTCGGCCAACCCGGTGTACCGGTGGTCGCGCGACCACTCGGTTTCGCCGTGGCGCATCAGCCACAACACCGGGAAATCATGCGGTTCGGCCGCGGCCATGGCTATGCCTGCTCCGCGTATTCCGGCTGCGTCCGCCACCAGGCCAGCAGTTTCGCTTCTGCCTCTTCCTGCGCCGCCGGACCGTTCTCCAGCCGCTCTTCCAGCAGGAACTTGTAGGCCCGGCCGACCAGCGGGCCGGGCTGGATCCCGAGCAACGCCATGATCTGGGCGCCGTCCAAATCCGGCCGGACGGCGTCCATTTGCTCCTGCTCCTTCAGCGTGGCAATCCGCTGCTCCAGGTCGTCGTAGGCGAAGGCGAGCCGCTCCGCCTTGCGCTTGTTCCGCGTGGTCACGTCGGAGCGGGTCAGCCGGTGCAGCCGCTCAAGCAGCGGTCCGGCGTCGTTGACGTAGCGGCGCACGGCCGAATCCGTCCATCCCGCCTCCCCGTAGCCGTAGAAGCGCATGTGCAGTTCCACCAGCCGGGACACCGCCTTGATGGTCTCGTTGTCGAAACGCAGTTTCTTCATCCGCTTGGCGGTGAGCTTGGAGCCCACCACGTCGTGGTGGCGGAAGCTGACCGCACCGGAGGGTTCGAACCGGCGGGTAGCCGGTTTGCCGACGTCGTGCATCAGGGCCGCGAACCGCAGGACGAAGTCCGGACCCGGCACCGCGCCGTCGTCGTCCGTCTCCAAGGCACAGGCCTGCTCCAACACGGTGAGCGAGTGCTGGTAGACGTCCTTGTGCCGGTGGTGCTCATCGATCTCCAGCCGCAGTGCCGCGACCTCGGGCAGCACGTAATCCGCCAGGCCGGTGTCCACCAGCAGGTCCACGCCGGCGCGCGGGTCCTTGCCGTTGATCAGCTTGGTCAGTTCGTCGCGGACGCGTTCGGCGGAGATGATTTCGATCCGCGCGGCCATGTCCGTCATGGCCTCCTCCACCTCGGGTGCCACGGCCACGTTGAGCTGGGAGGCGAACCGCGCGGCTCGCATCATCCGGAGGGGGTCATCGGAGAACGACGCCGACGGCGCGCCCGGGGTGCGCAGCACGCCCGCGTGGAGGTCCTTGACGCCGCCGTGCGGATCCACCAGTTCCAGCGACGGCAGCCGCAGCGCCATGGCATTCATGGTGAAGTCGCGGCGGAACAGGTCGTCCTCCAGGGACGTCCCAAAAGCCACTACCGGCTTGCGGGAATCCGGGTCGTAGGCCTCGGCCCGATAGGTGGTCACCTCAATCATGTGCTGGCCCTTGCGCAGGCCGATGGTCCCGAAATCGCGGCCAATCTCCCAGAACTTGTCCGCCCACTTCCCGACGACGGCGATGGTGGCATCCGGATCGGCGTCGGTGGTGAAATCGAGGTCCGGGGAGATCCGGCCCAGGAACAGGTCGCGCACCGGTCCGCCGACCAGCGAGAGTTCGTGGCCCGCTGCCGCAAACAGTTCTCCCAGTTCGATCACGACGTCCGGCAACGGCAGGGACGGGACGCTGGAACCGGGTGCTGATGCGAACTGCGAACCAAAAAGGTGAACCATAGTGACTTAAGCGTGCCAGATGCGGGGCGCGATGTTTAACAAAGTCCCGGCGGCTCGGCCCCGGCATCATCGGCCCCTAACAAAAATCGTTAGAGTGGACTGCATGGCACACCCGGTTCCGAGCGCCCCGAAGCGCACCCCGCTGACAGCGTCAGTGGGCAGCGCCGCGCCCGGACACCATTCCCTGCCCACCGTCGAGGAGATCTCGGCCGGCGGCGTGGTGGTCGATACGTCGACCCCAAACCTGAACGTGGCGATCATCGCCCGCTTCAACCGCGGTGGCCGGCTCGAGTGGTGCCTGCCCAAGGGCCACCCCGAGGGCCGGGAGACCAATGAAGAGGCCGCCGTCCGGGAAGTCGAAGAAGAAACAGGGATCAAGGGCCGCGTGCTGGCCACGCTGGGCAGCATCGATTACTGGTTCACCGTCAGCGGCCACCGCGTCCACAAGACCGTGCACCATTTCCTGCTTGAGGCCACCGGCGGCCTGTTGACGATCGAGAATGATCCGGACCATGAGGCAGTGGACGTGGCCTGGGTTCCGCTGGCGGAGTTGGGCCGGAAGCTGTCCTTCCCCAACGAGCGGCGGATCGTGGACCTGGCCCGGGAAGTCCTGCCCGGGCACCTTTGAGCCCCGGCCGGATCCGGCAATCCGGCCGTTTTCAGGTGAGAACATAGAGGACGATGTCCGAGACCCAGACCCCCTCCCCCAGCCCGTCCGTGCAGCAGCACAGCACAGCCAAGTCCAGTGCCATCATGGCGGCCGGGACCATGGTGTCCCGCGTTTTGGGGTTTGTCCGCACCGCCTTGCTGGCGGTCGCGATCGGCGCCAACACGACGATGGGCGACATCTTCGAGAAGGCCAACACCATCCCGAACATCATCTACCTGCTGCTGGCGGGCGGGGTGTTCAACGTGGTGCTGGTGCCGCAGATCATCAAGGCCAGCCAGAAGAGCGACGGCGGGGCGGACTTCGTCAGCCGGCTGCTGAGCCTGACGCTGCTGGTGCTGGCCGGGATCGCGCTGCTGGCGACCCTGCTGGCCGCGCCGATCATCTCCGTCCTGACCCGCGGCTGGACGCCGGTCATGCTGGAACTCGGCACCGTCTTCGCCGTGTGGTGCCTGCCGCAAATCTTTTTCTACGGGCTGTATGCCGTGGTGGGCCAGGTGCTCAACGCCCACGGCCGGTTCGGCTGGTACATGTGGGCCCCCGCCCTGAACAACGTCGTCGCCATCGGCACGCTGGCGCTGTACATCGCACTGTACGGCCGCTACCTGCCCGGCAAGGACAACCCGGAGCTCTGGACCGGCGCCCAGACGATGGTGCTGGCCGGCGGCACCACGCTGGGCATCGTGCTGCAGGCGCTGATCCTGTTGTGGCCGCTGGGACGGCTGGGGATGGGCCTCAAGCTCAAGCTCGGCTGGCGCGGCATGGGCTTCGCCGCCACCGGAAGGGTGGCAATGTGGAGCCTGGCCACCATGGTCATCGCCAACACCGCCTACCTCTTCTACGGGTCCATCGCCTCCGGCGCCACGGCCGCGCGCGCCGAGCTGGCGGGGCCCGGCGCCTCGGTCCCCGGCGAGTACGCCCTGAATACCGCCCAACTGATCGCCATGCTGCCGCATTCGGTCTTCGTCCTCTCGGTGGCCACGGTGCTGTTCAACCAGTTGTCCCGCCAGCAATCGATCGGGGCGGTGGACGACGTGCGGCACACCGTGAACTCGGGGCTGCGCACTATCGGCGTCGCCACCGTCTTCGGGGCCGCCTCCGTGGTGGTGCTGGCCGGCCCCCTGGCCCGGTTGTTTGCCGGGTCAGGCCCTACCGCGGCGGCTTCCGCGGCGTCGATGGGCCAGGTGCTGACCATCCTCGCGGCCGGCATGCCCTTCATGAGCATCTACTTCTTCCTGGGCCGGGTGTTCTATGCGGAGGAAGACGCCAAAACGCCATTGATCATGCAGGCGATCTGCTCCGGCGCGTCGGTGGTGCTGGCCGTGCTGATCGCCTGGTTGATCGATCCCACCCTGGTGGTCTACGCGCTGGCGCTGCTGTTCACGGTGTTCCACGTGGTCTCGGCGGTCCTTGCCCACCACTTTGCCCGCCGCCGGCTGGGCGACTACGGCGCGGGCCGCGTCGTGGATACCTACATCCGGCTCGGTTATGCCGGCCTGGGCTCCGGATTGGTGGGCGCAGCGGTCCTGTGGCTGTTCGGCGGTTACGCCAACGGCGGATTCGCCTGGCAGTCCATCGCTACCGCCATGGTGACCATCGCCGTCGTCGGGCTGGTCATGGCCGCGGTATACCTGCTGCTCCTGCGCGTGCTTCGGGTCGAGGAGCTGCAGGACTTCCTGCGGCCGTTACTTAATCGGTTGCCCGGACGCGCCTGACAGAAGCGGGTATCGGGTCCGGCAGCGGATAGCATGGAAACCAAATTATCCAGTCACGGGCACCCGCCCAGGACATTTCGCCGGGAGGAACTAGTGCCGCAGCCAGTTGATGTGGGCATGCTGCTTGGTGGCCGTTACAAGGTCACTGCCCAAGTGCTTGCGTCCGCCGAAAACGATCTGGTCCTGGACGGCATTGACCAGGTGCTCAATCGGCCGGTCAGCATCCTGGTGGCAGCGCCGGAGAATGCCAGCCAGGTCGCCATGAGCGCCCGCGAGATCGCCACCGGCGAACGGGCGGGCAACGTCCAGGTGCTGGACCTCGGCAATGCCGACGGGTTCACCTACCTGGTGACCAACGGGGCCCAGGCGGCCGACCTGCTGGACCTGGTCATTCAGCAGGACGGGCCGTATGTAGAGCCCTTCTTCACCGACACACTCGGTTCGGAAATCTTCGGCCAGGCCCGTTCCACGGAGCCGGAGCCGTATGAGGACGAATACGAGTACGAGGACTACGACGAAGAGCCTCGGCAGAGCCTGCGCGAGAGGCTGAACAAGCTCGACCTGCCCAAATTGGGCCGGAACGGCACTGACGGGACGTCCAAGCCCCGGTTCGGCGCCCGTCCTGGAACCCCGGCCTCCGGCGCCGGGCCCGCTGCGGGAGCTGCGGCCGCCGCAGCATCTGCCGGGGCGCACGTGCCGCCGCCGCCCTCCGCTCC